>NZ_JAJOZB010000001.1:4669750-4995000 GCF_023701745.1 Streptomyces sp. RKAG293
TCGCCGGTCGCCCAGCTCTCCTTCACCACCTCCACCAAGCCCGCGCTGCTCAGCGGCCGCCCGGCGGTGGACGCGGAGGCGGACGACGCGTACAAGTACCTGATCATGCCGGTGCGCCTCTCCGGCTGACCGCTGCGCCTCTCCGGCTGAGCCGGTAGCGCGGGGCCGTCGTAGGCTCGGTCTAGGTCAGGCACGCTTCGAACGAAGGATCTGTGATGGAGCTCGGTCTCATCGGTCTCGGCAAGATGGGCGGCAACATGCGCGAGCGCATCCGCCGCGCGGGCCACACCGTCATCGGCTACGACCGGAACCCGGACGTCGCCGATGTCCACAGCCTCAAGGAGCTTGTGGACACCCTCAAGGGTCCGCGGGTCGTGTGGGTGATGGTCCCGTCCGGTGCGGCCACCCAGTCGACCATCGACGAGCTGGCCGGACTGCTCTCCCCCGGCGACATCGTCGTCGACGGCGGGAACTCCCGCTGGACCGACGACGAGAAGCACGGCGAGGAGCTGAAGGCCCAGGGCATCGGCTTCGTCGACTGCGGCGTCTCGGGCGGTGTCTGGGGCCTGGAGAACGGCTACGCGCTGATGTACGGCGGCTCCGCCGAGGACGTCGCCAAGGTGCAGCCGATCTTCGACGCGCTCAAGCCGGAGGGTGAGTTCGGCTCGGTCCACGCGGGCAAGATCGGCGCCGGCCACTTCGCGAAGATGGTTCACAACGGCATCGAGTACGCCATGATGCAGGCCTACGCCGAGGGCTGGGAGCTGCTGGAGGCCGTGGACTCCGTCACCGACGTCCGCGAGGTCTTCCGCTCCTGGCAGGAGGGCACCGTCATCCGCTCCTGGCTGCTCGATCTGGCGGTCAACGCGCTGGACGACGACGAGCACCTGGAGAAGCTGCGCGGCTTCGCGCAGGACTCGGGCGAGGGCCGCTGGACGGTGGAGGCCGCGATCGACAACGCGGTGCCGCTGCCGGCGATCACCGCATCGCTGTTCGCCCGTTTCGCGTCCCGCCAGGACGACTCCCCGCAGATGAAGATGATCGCGGCGCTGCGTAACCAGTTCGGCGGCCACGCGGTCGAGAACAAGAAGTAGTCATCACCGGGGAGGCCGGCGCACAGCCATGCACGTAGCGCACCTGTCGCTAGCCGACTTCCGTTCCTACGCCCGGGTCGAGGTACCGCTCGACCCGGGCGTCACCGCTTTCGTGGGACCCAACGGGCAGGGCAAGACCAACCTCGTCGAGGCGGTCGGGTACCTGGCCACGCTGGGCAGCCACCGGGTGGCCTCCGACGCGCCACTGGTGCGGTCGGGGGCGGAGCGCGCGGTGGTCAGGGCCCAGGTGGTGCAGGGCGACCGCCAGCAGCTCATCGAGCTGGAGATCAATCCCGGCCGCGCGAACCGGGCCCGGATCAACCGTTCGAACCAGGTCCGGCCGCGCGACGTGCTGGGCATTCTGCGGTCGGTGCTGTTCGCGCCCGAGGACCTCGCCCTGGTGAAGGGCGACCCCGGTGAGCGCCGCCGCTTCCTCGACGAACTGCTCACCACCCGCACTCCGCGGCTGGCGGGTACCCGTTCGGACTACGAGCGAGTGCTGAAACAGCGCAACACCCTGCTGAAGAGCGCGGCGATGGCCCGCAGGCACGGCGGCAAGGGCGGCGACCTGTCGACGCTGGACGTCTGGGACCAGCATCTGGCGGGTGTCGGCGCGGAGCTGCTCGCGCAGCGGCTGGACCTGACGGCCGCGCTGCAGCCGCTGGCGGACAAGGCGTACGAGCAGCTGGCTCCCGGGGGCGGCCCGGTCGCGTTGGAGTACCGCAGTTCGATCGGCGAACGACTCGCCGGAGCGAGCGGCCGGGAGGAGTTGTCCGGGCTGCTGCTGGAGGCGCTGGGCGAGTCCCGCAAGCAGGAGATCGAGCGGGGGGTGACGCTCGTCGGCCCGCACCGTGACGATCTGCTGCTGCATCTGGGCCGGCTGCCGGCGAAGGGCTATGCGAGCCACGGCGAGTCCTGGTCGTACGCGCTGGCGCTGCGGCTGGCGTCGTACGAGCTGTTGAGCGCGGACGGCAGGGAGCCGGTGCTGGTCCTGGACGACGTCTTCGCGGAGCTGGACGCCAAGCGGCGCCGACGGCTGGCGGAGCTGGTGGCGCCGGGCGAACAGGTGCTGGTCACCGCGGCTGTGGAGGACGATGTGCCGGATCTGCTGGCAGGGGCGCGGTTCGCCGTCGAGCAGGGCGCAGCGGAGCGTGTGTCATGAGCGGGCAGCTGCCGGCGGACGGCCGGGACGCGGGAAAACCGACCGCATCGGGAGCACCGGACGCGGAGACCCCCGGCGACGGGCTGTCCGGGGTCGACCTGGCGCGGGTCGCGCTGCGCGCCGCCAAGGAGCAGGCGCGGGCGCGGGGCGCGGCGACGCAGCAGAAGAAGCAGGCGCGCCGCGGGGGCCTGCGCAGCGGTGCGCGCGCCGACGGCCGGGATCCGCTGCCGCTGGGTGCCGCGATCAGCCGGTTGATCACCGAGCGCGGCTGGGAGGCGCCGGCCGCGGTGGGCGGGGTGATGGGCCGCTGGCCGCAGATCGTCGGTGAGGACATCGCGCAGCACTGCGAGCCGGCGAAGTACGACGAGGAGGAGTGCGTCCTGACGGTGCAGTGCGACTCGACGGCGTGGGCGACGCAGCTGCGGCTGCTGGCTCCGACGCTGGTGGCGAGGCTGAACAGCGATCTGGGCCATGGCACGGTGAAGTTGATCAAGGTGCTGGGCCCGATGGGGCCGCCGCGTACCTACGGCCGGCTGCGCGCGCCGGGCAGCAAGGGCCCGGGCGACACATACGGGTGAGAGCCGTGGGTCCGCTGAGACCCTGCTCACCGTAGTCGAGGGTTGACAGCCAGAAGCCCTGGACGCCTGCGTGAGCCGTTTCTGGCCCTGGTCCACGTGTAGGGAGTCGGGTGAGTGTGGTTCAGGACGGCACGTGGGAACTCAGGTACCGGCAAAGCCCCATTCATGTCGGCGCTACCGGTAGACTGATACGTAAGCCGCCCAGTCGCGGTACATGTCGAACGACGCAGCCGATCCCGCTCGGCGGGAGACGGCTCGTGCTGTGCCAGAAAGGGCGCTTCGTGGCCGATTCCGGCAACCCCAACGAGAACTCCAGTCCGGTCTACGACGGCAGCGCGATCACCGTGCTCGAGGGCCTCGACGCGGTCCGTAAGCGTCCGGGCATGTACATCGGCTCCACCGGTGAGCGCGGCCTGCACCACCTCGTCCAGGAGGTGGTCGACAACTCGGTCGACGAGGCCCTCGCCGGGCACGCGGACACCATCGACGTGACGATCCTGGCCGACGGCGGCGTCCGCTGCGTCGACAACGGCCGCGGCATCCCCGTGGACATCGTCGCGTCCGAGGGCAAGCCCGCCATCGAGGTCGTCATGACCGTGCTGCACGCCGGCGGCAAGTTCGGCGGCGGCGGCTACGCCGTCTCCGGCGGTCTGCACGGCGTCGGCGTCTCGGTCGTCAACGCGCTGTCGACGAAGGTCACCGTCGAGGTCAACCGCGACGGCTTCCGCTGGACGCAGGACTACAAGCTGGGTGTTCCGACCGCTCCGCTGGCGAAGAACGAGGCGTCGTCCACCACGGGCACCACGGTGACCTTCTGGGCCGACCCGGACATCTTCGAGACCACTGAGTACTCCTTCGAGACGCTGTCCAGGCGACTGCAGGAGATGGCCTTCCTCAACAAGGGCCTGACGATCACTCTGACCGACGAGCGCGAGTCGGCGAAGGCCACCGTCGGCGCCGAGGTGGTCGAGGAGGCGGAGGACGCCCCCCAGGTGCGCTCGGTGAAGTACTACTACCCCGGCGGCATCGTCGACTTCGTGAATCACCTCAACTCCCGCAAGGGCGAGCTGATTCACCCCACCGTGATCGACATCGAGGCGGAGGACAAGGAGCGGCTGCTCTCCGTCGAGGTCGCGATGCAGTGGAACACCCAGTACACCGAGGGTGTCTACAGCTTCGCGAACACGATCCACACCCATGAGGGCGGTACGCACGAGGAGGGCTTCCGTGCGGCGCTCACCGGGCTGGTCAACCGCTACGCGCGCGAGAAGAAGTTCCTTCGCGAGAAGGACGACAACCTCGCCGGCGAGGACATCCGCGAGGGTCTGACGGCGATCATCTCGGTCAAGCTGGGCGAGCCCCAGTTCGAGGGCCAGACGAAGACCAAGCTGGGCAACACCGAGGCGAAGACCTTCGTGCAGAAGGCCGTGCACGAGCACCTCACGGACTGGCTGGACCGCAACCCGAACGAGGCCGCGGACATCATCCGCAAGTCGATCAACGCTGCCACCGCGCGGGTCGCGGCCCGCAAGGCGCGTGACCTGACCCGTCGCAAGGGACTGCTGGAGAGCGCGTCGCTGCCGGGCAAGCTGAGCGACTGCCAGTCGAACGACCCGACGAAGTGCGAGATCTTCATCGTCGAGGGTGACTCGGCCGGCGGTTCCGCGAAGTCGGGCCGTAACCCGCAGTACCAGGCGATCCTCCCGATCCGCGGCAAGATCCTCAACGTCGAGAAGGCGCGGATCGACAAGATCCTGCAGAACACCGAGGTCCAGGCGCTGATCTCGGCGTTCGGCACCGGTGTGCACGAGGACTTCGACATCTCGAAGCTCCGCTATCACAAGATCATCCTGATGGCGGACGCCGACGTCGACGGTCAGCACATCAACACCCTGCTGCTGACGTTCCTCTTCCGCTTCATGCGCCCGCTGGTCGAGGCCGGCCATGTGTACCTGTCGCGCCCGCCGCTCTACAAGATCAAGTGGAGCCGGGACGACTTCGGGTACGCGTACTCGGACCGTGAGCGCGACGCGATGATGGAGATCGGCCGCAACCAGGGCAAGCGGGTCCGGGAAGACGCGATCCAGCGCTTCAAGGGCCTCGGCGAGATGAACGCCGAGGAGCTGCGGATCACCACCATGGACATCGACCACCGGGTGCTCGGCCAGGTCACCCTGGACGACGCCGCGCAGGCCGACGACCTGTTCTCGGTGCTGATGGGTGAGGACGTCGAGGCGCGGCGCTCGTTCATCCAGCGCAACGCCAAGGACGTCCGCTTCCTCGACATCTGAGTCGGCCCCACCGCCGCCGCCCGAAAGGACTTTGACCAGCAATGGCCGACGAGAATCCCCCTGTGACGCCCGACGACGAGGCGGCCGTGCCCGCCGATGCCGAGATCTCCACCGTGCGCATCGAGCCGGTGGGCCTCGAAACGGAGATGCAGCGCAGCTACCTCGACTACGCGATGTCCGTCATCGTGTCGCGTGCGCTGCCCGACGTCCGTGACGGCCTCAAGCCGGTGCACCGCCGGGTGCTGTACGCGATGTACGACGGCGGCTACCGGCCCGAGAAGGGCTTCTACAAGTGCGCCCGTGTCGTCGGTGACGTCATGGGTACGTACCACCCGCACGGCGACTCCTCGATCTACGACGCGCTGGTCCGCCTCGCCCAGCACTGGTCGATGCGCATGCCGCTCGTGGACTCCAACGGCAACTTCGGTTCCCCGGGCAACGACCCGGCCGCCGCCATGCGGTACACCGAGTGCAAGATGATGCCGCTGTCGATGGAGATGGTCCGCGACATTGACGAGGACACCGTCAATTTCCAGGACAACTACGACGGCCGTAACCAGGAGCCGACGGTCCTCCCGGCGCGCTTCCCGAACCTGCTGGTCAACGGTTCCGCGGGCATCGCGGTCGGCATGGCCACCAACATCCCGCCGCACAACCTCCGCGAGGTCGCGGCCGGTGCGCAGTGGTACCTGGAGAACCCCGAGGCCTCGCACGAGGAGCTGCTGGACGCGCTCCTGGAGCGGATCAAGGGCCCGGACTTCCCGACCGGCGCGCTGGTCGTGGGCCGCAGCGGCATCGAGGACGCGTACCGCACGGGCCGCGGCTCGATCACGATGCGCGCGATCGTCAACGTCGAGGAGATCCAGGGCCGCCAGTGCCTGGTGGTCACGGAGCTTCCGTACCAGGTCAACCCGGACAACCTCGCGCAGAAGATCGCCGACCTGGTGAAGGACGGCAAGGTCGCCGGCATCGCCGACGTCCGCGACGAGACGAGCTCGCGCACCGGGCAGCGCCTGGTCGTGGTGCTCAAGCGTGACGCGGTCGCCAAGGTCGTGCTGAACAACCTGTACAAGCACACCGATCTGCAGACCAACTTCGGCGCGAACATGCTGGCGCTGGTCGACGGGGTGCCGCGCACGCTGTCGATCGACGCGTTCATCCGGCACTGGGTGACGCACCAGGTCGAGGTCATCGTCCGCCGTACGCGTTTCCGGCTGCGGAAGGCCGAGGAGCGGGCGCACATCCTGCGCGGTCTGCTCAAGGCGCTGGACGCGATCGACGAGGTCATCGCGCTGATCCGGCGCAGCAACACGGTCGAGATCGCCCGTGAGGGCCTGATGGGCCTGCTGTCGATCGACGAGATCCAGGCCAACGCGATCCTGGAGATGCAGCTGCGGCGCCTCGCGGCCCTGGAGCGGCAGAAGATCGTCGCGGAGCACGACGAGCTGCAGGCCAAGATCAACGAGTACAACGCGATCCTGGCTTCGCCCGAGCGGCAGCGGCAGATCATCAGCGAGGAGCTGGCGGTCATCGTCGACAAGTTCGGCGACGACCGGCGCAGCAAGCTGATCCCCTTCGACGGTGACATGTCCATCGAGGACCTGATCGCCGAAGAGGACATCGTCGTCACGATCACGCACGGCGGTTACGTCAAGCGCACCAAGACCGAGGACTACCGGTCGCAGAAGCGCGGCGGCAAGGGCGTACGCGGCGCGAAGCTGAAGCAGGACGACATCGTCGACCACTTCTTCGTCTCCACCACGCACCACTGGCTGCTGTTCTTCACCAACAAGGGCCGTGTCTACCGGGCGAAGGCGTACGAGCTGCCGGACGCCGGTCGGGACGCCCGCGGCCAGCACGTCGCGAACCTGCTGGCGTTCCAGCCGGACGAGAAGATCGCCCAGATCCTCGCGATCCGGGACTACGCGGCCGTGCCGTACCTGGTGCTCGCCACCAAGGCGGGCCTGGTCAAGAAGACCGCGCTCAAGGACTACGACTCCCCGCGGGCCGGCGGCGTCATCGCCATCAACCTGCGCGAGGCCGCGGACGGTTCCGACGACGAGCTGATCGGTGCCGAGCTGGTGTCGGCGGAGGACGATCTGCTGCTGGTGAGCCGCAAGGCCCAGTGCATCCGGTTCACCGCGACGGACGACGCACTGCGCCCGATGGGCCGTGCCACGTCGGGCGTCAAGGGCATGAGTTTCCGAGAGGGCGACGAACTGCTCTCGATGAATGTGGTCCGGCCGGGTACGTTCGTCTTCACCGCCACGGACGGCGGGTACGCCAAGCGCACCAAGGTGGACGAATACCGCGTCCAGGGGCGTGGCGGACTCGGTATCAAGGCGGCGAAGATCGTCGAGGACCGCGGTTCCCTCGTCGGGGCGCTGGTGGTCGAGGAGACCGATGAGATCCTCGCCATCTCGCTCAGCGGTGGAGTGATTCGTACGCGGGTCAACGAGGTCAGGGAGACGGGCCGTGACACCATGGGCGTCCAACTGATCAACCTTGGCAAGCGGGATGCCGTCGTCGGTATCGCCCGCAATGCCGAGGCTGGGGCAGAGGCCGATGAGGTCGACGCCGAAGAGGCCGAGGGCGACCAGCCCGTGGCCGCTGAAATCGAGGAGTAGGCCGTGAGTGGAGCCACGGGCGCCGCTGCTGGTGGGACGACAGGCCCGGACCGGCCGCAGGCGGCCACCCAGGCCGGTGCCGGCGGTGCCCCTGGTTCGCCCACGGACAGCGGCCCGCAGCAGGGGGGATCCACCGTGACCGACACACGTCCGCCGCATCATGCGGGCCCGCTTCAAACCTATGGCGCGGGGGTTCCCGGTGCACCGGAGCAGCCTCCGCACCAGCCCGCGCAGGCGTACGCGCCGCCGGCCGCTCAGGGGGCCGGCGTGGGGGCGCCGGCCGCCGCGGGCGTCCGCAGGCCGCGTCCCGCCGCCCGTACCGTCCCGCGGACGCGCAAGGCGCGGCTGCGGGTCGCCAGGGCCGACCCCTGGTCGGTGATGAAGGTCAGTTTCCTGCTCTCCATCGCGCTGGGCGTCTGCACGATCGTGGCGGTGGCGGTGCTGTGGATGGTGCTGGACGCGATCGGCGTCTTCAGCACCGTCGGCAGCACGATCAGCGACGCGACGACGGCGGAGGGCGGTGGCAGCGGTGGTTTCGACCTGGTGTCCTTCCTGTCGCTGTCCCGCGTCCTGGTCATCACCACGGTCATCGCGGTGATCGACGTGGTCCTCGCGACGGCGCTGGCCACCCTCGGTGCCTTCATCTACAACATGTCCGCGGGCTTCGTCGGGGGCGTCGAGCTGACGCTCGCCGAGGACGAGTAGCAGGGCGCCGGATTCCGATTTTGGGACATGGCCTGTGGTGCGCTAATCTTTCGTTGCAGCGCGGGCCTATAGCTCAGACGGTTAGAGCGCTTCCCTGATAAGGAAGAGGCCACAGGTTCAAGTCCTGTTAGGCCCACCGCGTTGAACGGCCCGTACGGATCCTGATCCGTACGGGCCGTTTGCTGTCTCCGGCGGGCTGTCCGGATGCTGTCCGGTACGGGAGTTGGAGCGGGTGCAGGTCACCGTTCGGTATCGGCCGGTGTGTATAGTCGGGCGCGTCAGGGCTCTCCCAATCCAAGAAGGACGAGGTCGCGCGGTGAAGAAGTTTCTCCTGGTGGCACTGGCCGCCATCGGCGGGCTCCTCGTGTACCGCCAGATCCAGGCGGACCGCGCCGAGCAGGATCTGTGGACGGAAGCGACCGACTCCGTACCGGCAGGTTCCGGCGCGAGCGTCTGAGACGCCGAAGTGCTCCGAGGCCCCGACCGCACAGCGGTCGGGGCCTCTTGCTGTGCCGGGCCGGGCGCTCCGTGCCGAACCCGGCCTCGGTGTGAGGGGGCACCCGCTGTTGCGGGACCGTGACGGGAAACGTCTTGAGTTTGCTCACGCAAATCAATACCTTCGCGGTAGCAAATAAAGCCGGTCCGGTCGAGGGGGAGCACAGCATGCAACGACCACAGTGGCGCGCGGCTGCCGGGGCGGTGAGCGGCGGACTGCTGATCTCCGTCCTCGCGGCGCTCGGCGGGCCGGCGGCCGCGCAGGCCGCCGTACCGGCCGCGGACGACAGCCTGATCATGGTGCTGGACTCGTCCGGATCGATGGCGGGAGCCGACGGCTCGGGCAGCACCCGGATCGAGTCGGCCCGCAAGGCCGTCAACACCGTCGTGGACACCCTGCCGGACGGTCACAGGACCGGGCTGCGGGTCTACGGCGCCGGCAAGCCGCACGGCTGCGACGACACCCAGCTCGCCGAGCCCGTCGTCCCGCTGGACCGGGACGCGATGAAGCGGGCCGTGGCGGCCGTCCAGCCCAAGGGGGACACCCCGACCGCCCTGGCGCTGACCCGGGCCGCGGGTGACCTGCCCAAGGACGGCCGGCGGACGGTCCTGCTGATCTCCGACGGCGAGTCCAACTGCGGAGCGCCCAAGCCCTGCGACGTGGCGGCCTAGCTCGCCGGGGACGGGATCGGGCTGCGGATCGACACCATCGGCTTCCAGGTGAAGGGCGCCGCCCGCGCGGAGCTGGAGTGCGTCGCCCGGGCCGGACACGGCGCGTACTACGACGCCCCCGACGCCGCGGCGCTCGCCCGGCAGCTGGTGCGCGCGTCACAGCTCAGCGCCGACGCCTACCGCTTCGACGGCACCCGCATCACCGGGGGCACGACGGCCGCACGGGCGGCGGCCGTCGCGCCGGGGCAGTACCTGGACACCATCGGGCCCGGAGAGACCCGCTGGTACGCGGCGGGCCTGGACGCCACCGCCACCGCGGTCCTCGCGGTGACCGCGGTCCCGCAGCCGGGCGTCAAGGTCGGCTACGGGGACGGCATCGAGCTGAAGGCGGCGTCGGCCGGCCAGTACGCGTTCACCTGCGACACCGGATCCGCGCACTTCGGGCAGGACGAGGGCGCGATGATCGTCACCGCGGCGGTGAGCCGGGTGCCGACCGCCAAGGGCGACGGCAGCTGTGACAAGGCCGGCCCGTATCTGCTCTCGGTGCACCGGACCAGCGCCCCCGGCTCCGACCAGGGCCGGTGGCCGATCGAGATCCGGTACGGGAGCGAGGCGCCGCTCAAGGCCGGGACCACGCCCGCGGCCGCCGAGACCGGGTACGGCGACAAGCCCGCGCCGCTCGCAGGCGACCCGAAGGACATCACGGGCGGCACCGGCTTCAACGACGCGGCCGCGCTCACCAAGGGCGTCTGGCGCGACAAGCTGCTGCCCGCACAGACCCGCTTCTACAAGGTGCGGCTGGGCTGGGGACAACAGCTGAGCTATGCGGCCGAGTTCGCCAACGAGCCGGTGCTGGACGACGCGTCCGCGGCCTCCGTCTGGAGCTACGTCGAGACGGGGACGTACGGGCCGGGCCGGCAGCCGGTGCGCGACGCCTCCGGCGGCGACGACCACCGCAGCTACACCGGCAAGCCCCTGTCCGTGGGGCTCGGGACGGTACCGGTGACCTGGACCAACCGCTGGGTCGTCGGCGGCTCGGCCCCCGCGGTGCACAGTGCCGGGGACTACTACATCGCCGTGTCGCTCGGCCCGAAGGCCGCGCGGCTGGCGAGGAACGCGGCGGTCGGCGTCGTCCTGCGGGTCGATGTGACGGGCGACGAACTGGCCGGGCCGCAGTACCAGGCACCGGCTCTGGCCAAGGGCCAGACCAAGGACGACGGCAAGGACGGCGGACAGGACGGCGGACCGGACGCCGGGAAGGCTGCCGGCAAGGGCGGCGATTCGGCTGCGGGCCGCGACAGCGGCGGCTCGGACGGGGGAGGATTCATGACCGGATTCATGACCGGCAAGGACATGATCGCGGCAGGAGCGGGCGGGGCGGTCGCGCTCGCGGCCGTCGGCGGGGTGGCGCTGGTGCGCCGGACGAAGAGGGGCGGAGCGTAATGCGCGGACGCGGACTGTTGGTGGCGGTTGCGGTGGCCGGCGTGACGCTCGCCGGGCTGCAGGGCACGGCACTGGCGGACACCGCCGTGCCCGTGTGGCAGCCGCAGGGCACGGCGGTGAAGGGCGCGGCCACGACGGCCGAGGCCCAGGCGCTCACGCCGGGCGGCACCTACAAGGACACCCTCAAGGTGGGCGACACCAAGTACTACGGCGTGGACCTGGACGCGAAGTCCTCGGCGTACCTTTCGGCGTTCGCCGTTCCGAAGCCGGGCGCCAAGGTCGCCTACGGGGACGGCATCGACCTCAAGCTGCAGAGTGCCGACGGCACCGACTGCGACAGCTTCGACGCGCACTTCGACAACGACGGGGCGGCGCGGCCGGTCGGCGGCTACACGGCGCGGACCATCGAGAAGGACGGGCGGTGCCAGGAGGCCAACCGCTACACCCTGCAGATCAAGCGGGAGAGCGCCGGGACCTCGGACCCGGCTGAGTGGCCCGTCGAGATCCGTTTCATGTCGGAGCCGGCCCTCAAGGCCGACGCCAAGCCCGCGCCCGCCTCCAGCGCCACGGAGGCGTCTCCCACGCCGGTGACCGGAACGCCCAAGCCGGCGCAGGGCGGCACCAGCTTCAACGATGCGGCGGCCATCAAGAGCGGCATCTGGAACGACAAGGTGCTGCCCGGCGAGACCCGCTTCTACAAGGTGCCGGTGGACTGGGGCCAGCACGCGGTCCTCTTCGCCGACTTCGCCAACGCGCCCGCGGCCAAGGAGAACGGCTTCCAGAGCGCCGGGGTGCGGGTCGACGCGTACAACCCCGCCCGCGGCCACATCGACGACGACACGGAGTCCTACGCGGGCAAGCAGACGTCGATCACCGGCCAGACCGTACCGGTCTCGTACGCCAACCGGTTCGAGAGCGGCAGCAAGGTCTCGGCCACCCGGTTCGCGGGCTGGTACTACTTCGCGGTCAGCGTGCACCCGGGCGTCAAGGACGTGGTGAACGGCCCGATCGGCGTCACTCTGCGGCTGGACGTCAAGGGGGCGGTGACTCCTTCGCCGGGGTACGACGGTGACGCGGCCAAGGCCGGGTTCAGCATCAGCGGCGACGATCTGGCGAAGGCCGACGGCACCGCCACGGGTGGCGGTTCGAGCTCCACGATGCGGCTGGTGGCGTTCGCGGCGCTCGGGGCGGGCACGGTCCTGCTGCTGAGTCTGGCGGTGTGGCTGGTGGCGGCGCGGCGGCGGGTTGCTGTTCCTCAGGCGCCGCCGCAGTCGCAGGCGCCGCAGTCGGGGTACGGGCCGCCGCCTGCTTGGTAGCTGAACTCAGGCCGCTGTCAGCGCCCAGATGCCCACCGCGAAGCAGAGCGCGGCGACGATCAGGATCGGGATCACCAGCTTGGCCGGTGGTCCCGGTCGGCGTGTCTGCGGAACCGGTTGCAGAGCGGGGGGCGGTGTGGGGGGTACCGCCGCTGTGTACGGGCGGGTGGGTTCCGGTAGCTGGGGCGGGCCTGTGGGTGCCTCTGCCGCGGGTTGGGCCGGTCCTGTCTGGAGGTGGCTCTGGGACGCTGCTGCCGCCGTGTACGGGTTGTGGGCGGGGGGCGGTGGGGTCTGTGTTCCCGTCTGGGGGTAGCCGTACGCGGGCGGCTGCTGCGGTGCGTACTCCGGGGACGGGGACGGGGACGGTACCGGGGCCGGTGGCGGCTGGGGCGCCGGGAGGTGGAAGCTGCTGGTTTCCTCGGCCCGGGCCCGACGCCGCTTCCGGTGCGGGCCCTGGGCGTCGAAGCCCTCCGGCAGTGGGCCGATCTGGTCGAAGACCTCGACCGGCTCGTCGTCCAGACCGGGCACCGACAGCAGCTCGACCACGGCGGAGAGCGCCTTGCGGGCGCCGGTGGCGGTGCGGAAGCGGGCGTCCGGGTCGGGTTGCAGCAGATTGCCGATGACCTGCCACATCGGCTCGGGCACACCCTGCGGGGCGCGCGGGACGCCCTCGTTCAGGTAGCGCTCGTAGATCGCCTGGGCGTCCGGCTTCTGCCCGCTGAGCAGGTAGAGGGCGACCAGGCCGACCGCGTACAGATCGGCCGGGAAGTCGGGTTCCGCGCCCATCATCTGCTCGGGCGCGAAGTAGCCCGGGGTGCCGACGACGTAGTTGACCTCGGTCAGCCGCGGCTCGCCCTTGCGCATGGCGATGCCGAAGTCCGACAGCCGCAGGTGCGGCTGGCCGGTGCCGGTGGCCTCCAGCAGGATGTTGGCGGGCTTGATGTCCCGGTGCACGACGCCTTCGGCGTGGACGGCCGTCAGCCCGGAGAGCAGCTGGTCGAGCAGGGCGCACACGAAGTGCGGGGGCAGCGGCCCGTAGTCACCGATCAGGTGGGAGAGCGATCCGCCGCGGACCAGGTCCATGGTGAACAGGACCTTGTCGTCGTCGGCGGCCCAGCTGGCGGGCGCCAGGACGTGCGGATGGTCGATCCGCATCGCCTGCTCGCGGACGAAGCGCAGCAGGGCGTGCGCGTCGCTCTGCTGGAGGACCTTCGCCGCGACATAGCGTCCCCGCCGGTGGTCCCAGGAACGCCAGACCGCGCCCGAGCCGCCCCGTCCGATCGGGTCCACCAGCTCGTACCGGCCTGCGAAGACCTCACCCATGGTCTGCGACCCGCCCCCTGCTCATCCGGTCAGCCCTGGTGCGCCTCGTAGTGGGCGATCGCTTCCGCGGTGCGCCCGGCGCCGTACACATGGAGGAACTCTGCCAGTTGTGGATGGCTGGACGCGAGGGTGTTCGCCGCTTCCGCAATCTCTTCGGCGGACGCGACGGCCCGCAGCAGCGACTGGATGTCCCGTACGACGTGCCGGGCGGCGCCGGCGGCGGAGCCCGAGGAGGAGCTGTGGGTGGTGCCGGTGAGGACGGAGGAGCCGGACGACTGCCGGATGTCGTCCATCCGCGAGGTCGCCTCGGAGGACGTCACGCTGCCGTCCGCGACATGCCCGGCGAGATCCTGGAGTGCTTGCAGCCGCTGGACGACGGCCGGGTTGCCGATCTTCGCGCGCTGACCGCTCATCAGCTGCGAGAGCATCGGCGCGGAGAGCCCCAGCACCCCCGCCAGGCGCGCCTGGTTCAGCCCGAGATCGCCGATGAGGCGGCGGAAGAGGTCGCCGAGCGGCTCGCCGTACCAATTGCGCTGCAGCTCCTGCGCGCGGCTGGCGGCGTCGTGCGGAGAGGGGTCCATACGCACTCCTGTTTGCGGCCGTGAATCCTGCAAAGCATCCTACGGACCGGGATACTGGGTCGGGGTCGCGTCCCGGAACGGGTACGCTGTTCTGCGAAGAGGGGCCTTAGCTCAGTTGGTAGAGCGCTGCCTTTGCAAGGCAGATGTCAGGAGTTCGAATCTCCTAGGCTCCACAGTGTTGATCAGCGCGGGACCGTCAGCGGTCCCGCGCTGATTTGCGTATCGGATCACCATCCGGTGCTGCACAATCGGGGGCGTGATGTTCGGCATCCTTGGCGCGACGCAGGTCTGGAACGCGGACGGCAGCGCGGTCGCGCTGGGTGGGCCGCGGCGCCGGGCGCTGCTGGCGCTGCTGTTGCTCGACGCGGGCCGGGTGGTGACGCCCGAACGGCTGATCGACGGCCTGTACGGGGAGGATCCGCCGGCCGGGGTCGCGAACGCCCTCCAGTCGCAGGTGTCCCGGCTGCGCCAGGTGCTGCCGCAGAAGATCGAGTTCCATCCGGCGGGCTACCGGCTCGCGATCGACCCCGACGACGTCGACTCGCACCGTTTCCAGCGGCTCAGCGCGGAGGGCCGTGACGCGCTGGCAGCGGGCGACCCCGCGCGTGCCGCCGTCCTGCTGCGGGAGGCGCTGGAGCTGTGGCGCGGGCCGGCGCTGGCCGATGTGGACGGCGCTCCGTTCGCGCAGGTGCAGGTGACACGGCTGGAGGAGCTGCGGGTCTCGGCCGCCGAGGACCGGATGGAGGCCGAACTCGCGCTCGGCGGGCACCGGGAGCTGGTCGCCGGGCTGCGGGAGCTCGTCGACGCGCATCCGTTGCGTGAGCGGCTGCGCGGACAGCTGATGCGGGCGCTGTACGGCAGCGGGCGGCAGAGCGAGGCGCTGGAGGCGTACGAGGCGGCGCGCAGCGAGCTCGCCGACACGCTGGGGGCGGATCCGGGACTGGAACTGGCCGCCGTTCACCTGGCGGTGCTGCGCGGGGATCCGGGGCTGACGCCCGCCGCGCACGCGCATGTTCCACGTGGAACATCGCCCACGACGCCCACGACGCCCACGAAGAACGCGAAGAACGCGAAGAACGCGAAGAACGCGACGACCATGCCCTCCGCCTCGGCGACGGCCTCCGCGCCGGCCCGACCGCGGTTCGTGCTGCCCACGCAGCTCACCAGCTTCGTCGGCCGCGACGAGGAGCTGGACCGGATCGGTGCCCAGCTGTCCGAAGGGCGGCTCGTCACCCTCATCGGCCCGGGCGGTGCGGGCAAGACCCGGATCGCGATCGAGGCGGCCGGCCGGTACGGCGGCGAGGCGTGTTTCGTCGAGCTCGCCGGCCTCACCGATGCCGCCGAGGTGCCGCACGCGATCCAGGGCGCGCTCGGACTGCGCGAGGCCGGGGTGATGCCCGGTGCCGGTCCGGCGCCCGATCCGGTCGACCGGGTCACCGCGGCTCTGGCCGACCGCCCGCTGCTGCTCGTGCTGGACAACTGCGAGCACGTCGTCGGCGAGATCGCCAAGATCGTCGGCCGGCTGCTCGGTGACTGCGGACAGCTGCGGGTGCTGGCCACCACCCGTGAACCGCTGGGGATCCCCGGCGAGACGCTCTGCCCGATCCCCCCGTTGCGGCTGCCGCCGCCCGGCACGGATCATGTCGGTGCGCTGGCGTTCCCCGCGGTGCGGCTGTTCACCGAACGGGCCGTCGCCGTGCAGCCCGAGTTCGAGCTGGCCGCCGATCTCGATGCCGTCCTGCGGGTGTGCACGGCGCTCGACGGACTGCCGCTGGCCATCGAGCTGGCCGCCGCCCGGCTGCGTTCGATGTCGGCGTCCGAGATCGCCTCCCGGCTCGGCGTGCTCTCCGCGGCGCCGGAGCAGAGCGAGTACGGGCCCGGGATCCGGCCCGACGAACGGTTCCGTCTGCTGTCGCGCGGCAGCCGGACCGCCCAGCCCCGCCAGAAGACGCTGCGCGGGGTCGTCGACTGGAGCTGGGATCTGCTCACGGAGGCCGAACGCGCCGTCCTGCGCCGGGTCTCGGTCTTCGCCGGCGGCTGGACGCTGGAGGCCGCCGAGGCCGTCTGTGCGGACCGCGCGGCGGACGAGGACGTGACGGGGGACGACACGGCGGACGGCGGCGGGACGCGGGAGGCCGGGGTCGACGCGTTCGACGTGCTCGATCTGATCGACTCGCTCGTCGACAAGTCCCTGGTCGTCGCCCACCGTCCCGAGGGCGCCGACGGGGTCCGCTACCGGATGCTGGAGACGATCCGCGCCTACGGTGCCGAGCGGCTCGCGGAGGCCGGCGAGACCGCGGCCCTGCGCCGCGCCCACGCCCGGTACTTCCTCGGTGTGGCCGCCGCGGCGGAGCCCCATCTGCGGCGCGCGGAACAGCTCGACTGGCTGCGACGGCTCTCCGCCGACCAGGACAACCTGCACACCGCGTTGCGCCGCCGCGTGGAGGACGGCGACGTCGCGATGGCGCTGCGGCTGCTGGCCCCGCTGTCCACGTACTGGCTGCTGCGCGGCGTACGGCTGGAGGGCGCCGGGCCCGCCCGCGAGCTGCTGGACATCATCGGGCCGCAGGCGCCGGAGGGGCTCGACGAGGAGTACGTGCTGTGCGTGCTCGCCGCGGCCAACGGCGTCTCCGACAACCGTGAGCTGGGCGCGCACACGGCGGCCGCCGACGCGGTGATGGCCTCCCTCGACTACATTCCGCAGCGCTTCCCCAGCCTCACCGTCATCTGGGCGATGGCCATGGGCGCGCCCACCGCCGACGCCGCCGAGCTGATCGCGCTCACCCTGGACGAGCCGGGCCGTGACCCCTGGACTGTGGCGCTGCTGCATCTGGGGCAGGGCTACGCGCACTGGATGGTGCGGGGCGACACCGCCCTCGCGGAGCGGGAGTTCACCGCCGGGCTGGCCCGCTTCCGGGTACTCGGCGACCGCTGGGCGATGGCCAACGCGCTGGACGTCCTGGCGCAGCTCGCCGACTGGCAGGGCGACCACGAGCGCGCCGCGGCGCTGACCGATGAGGCGCTCGGCTATGTCGAACCGCTCGGAGCCATCGAGGACATGGCGCAACTGCTGTGCCGGCGGGCCGAACGCAGTGCCCGCGACGGAGACACCGGGGCGGCCCGCGCCGACTACGAGCGGGTGGTCGAGCTGTCCGGCCGGGCCGGTGCGCCCGACTGCACGGCGCTGGCCCACCTGGGCCTGGGCGAGGTCGCCCGGGCGTGCGGTGAGCTGGCCGAGGCCCGCGCGCTGTGCGAGCTGGCCCTCGGCGAGAGCGGCACCGGGTGGGCCGGTCTCGACATGAACCGTTCGCTGATCTTGATCGGGCTGGCCAGGATCGCCGAGGCCGAGGAGGACCTGGAGCGGGCCCGCGGCTACTACCGCCAGGTCCCCGGGGGCGAGTTGGTGAGCCGCAACGGCCCGGTCGCCGCGAGCTTCGCCGAGGCGCTGGCCGGCCTGGCGCTGCTGGACGGCGGACCGGAGCGGGCCGCGCTGCTGCTCGGCGTCGCCCGGACGCTGCGCGGCGCCGAGGTGCCGCCCGACCGGGACACCGTCCGGGCCGGCGCCGCCGCCCGCGCCGCGCTCGGCGAAACGGCCTTCGCCGCGGCGCACGCCCGCGGTGTCGCGCTCTCCCGTGAACAGACGGTCGTGGCGCTGACCGACTTCGACGCTGCGCGGTAAGCGAACGGTCAGTGACCGGTCAGAACGCTCTGACACAGTCACCGGCATGACGAAGAATCAGCAGGCGGCGCAGCGTGCGCAGACCTCCACGACTCCCTTGGATCCCCGGCGTTGGGCGGTACTGGCGATCTGCTGTGTGGCCGCGGCGCTTCTCGGTATCGACACCAGCGTGCTCAACTACGCGATCCCCTCGCTCGTCACCGACCTGAAGCCGTCGGGCACCGAGATCCTGTGGATAGCGGACATCTACGGGTTCGCCCTCGGCGGCCTGCTGGTGGTGATGGGCAACCTCGGTGACCGGATAGGCCGCAAGAAGCTGCTGCTGCTGGGCGCCGGCGCCTTCGGGGTGGCCTCGGTCCTCACCGCGTACGCCACCAGCCCGGAGATGCTCATCGGCGCCCGTGCGCTGCTGGGGGTGGCCGGCGCGACGATCATGCCGTCGACGCTGTCGATCGTCCGCAACGTGTTCACCGATCCCCGCGAGCGCACCACGGCCGTGGGCATCTCCGGCGGCGTCGGGGCGGGCAGCTTCGCGCTCGGCCCGGTCGTCGGCGGCGCGCTGCTGGACCACTTCTGGTGGGGTTCGGTCTTCCTGATCAACGTCCCGGTCCTGCTGGCGGTCCTGATCGCCGGTGCGATCGTGCTCCCCGAGTCCCGCAACCCCGACCCGGGACGGCTGGACTGGATCAGCGTCCCGCTCTCGATCGCCGGTCTGCTGGGTGTCATCTTCGCCATCAAGACGGCCGCCCGTGACGGTGTGCACGAGCCGTCGGTGTGGATCGCCGCCGCGATCGGCGCCGGCTGCCTGATCGTCTTCCTCCGGCGTCAGACCCGTATCGCCTCACCGCTGCTGGACATCAGGCTCTTCCGCAACCCGGCCTTCACCGGCTCCGTCAGCGCCAACCTGGTCGCGATCTTCGCCTCGGCCTCGCTCTCGCTGGCCTTCTCGCTCTACTTCCAGGCCGTCCGTGGCTGGTCCCCGCTGATGGCGGGCCTGGCGCTGCTCCCCGGCCCGCTGTCCGCCGCCTTCGCCGCGCCGCTGTCCTCCGCCCTGGTACCGAGGATCGGCCGGGCCAAGGTGGTGGCCCTGGGCCTGGTCCTGATGTCGGTCAGCATGGTCGGTCTCGGCCTGGTCACCCCGGACTCCAGCTACTGGCTGCTGCTGCCCGCCCTGATCGTCAACGGTGCGGGCATCACGCTGACGTTCACCGTCACCTTCGACACGGCGATGGCGAGCGTGCCGAAGGAGCGGTCGGGCGCCGCGGCGGCGATCTCCGAGACGGCGATGGAGCTCGGCGGGGCGCTGGGCATCGCGGTCCTCGGCTCGGTACTGACCGGTGTCTACCGCGGCGGTCTCGACCTGCCGGCGGGCATTCCGGCCGGTGCGGCCCAGGCCGCCAGGGAATCGGTCGGCGGGGCGGTCGGGCCCGGCGCGCAGCTGTCCGGCCCGATGGGGCGGCAGGTCGCCGAGACGGCGAGCCAGGCCTTCACCCACAGCATGCACGTCACCACCCTGGCGGGCGCCGGCCTGATCGCCGTCGCGGCGGTCATCGCGTTCTGCACCCTGCGGGGCGTCCCCGCGGTGATCGACGAACCGGCCGACGAGGACGGCGCGAAGGACGGCGCGAAGGACGGTGGGACGGCCGGCGACGTGTCCGACGGGACGGACGGCGCCAGGGAACTGGTCGGCAGCTGACCCGTATCCCCGCGCATGGCGGAGGGCGGGAGACCCTACCGGTCTCCCGCCCTCCGCCATGAGGTGCGTACGCGCTGTATCGATAGGAGGTCCAGGACCCCGGTGCCACCGGCTGCCGGGCCGGCCCGGTTCAGGGGCGGCTCAGGGTCGGGGGCGGCCCGGGATCAGGGGCGGTGCGAGGTCAGGATTCGTCGCCGTGGTCCGGGCGTTCGATCCGGTCCGCCTCGGCCTGCTTCGCCTGCACCTCGGGGTCCAGGGGCTCGACGGGCGAGCCGTCGACCTTGTCGAGCGGGTCGGCCTTGTCCGTACGGTCCATGCCGACGAGGGTCGGGCCGCTGCCGTTGAGCGTGGCACGGTCCGCGACCTCGGTCGGCGGAGCGGGCTCGACCAGCCAGTCCGGGTTGGTCTGCTTGCTCCACCACTTCCACGCGGCGAAACCGGCCCCGCTGATCACGCCGAGCACCACAAGGCGCTTGAACGCCTTGCCCGCCTTGGCGCGGCGCCGGTGCTGCCGGCCCAGCTTGTCGATCTCGGCGATGGACACCCTGCCCTGCAGTGCGGCCAGGGCGGCCGCGCCACGTGCCACGGCCTCGTCACGGGCGGGGCCCGCGGCGGCACGGGTGACCTCCACCGCGTGTCCGACCCGGGGGGCCGCGTACTCGTTGGCCTGGCGCGCGGTCAGCGCGGCCTTGACGGCCGCGGTGTCCACGGCCGAAGCGACCTTGGGCGGTAGTGCGGCATGTGCCTTCTGCGCGGCGGTCGCCACTCGGGGCGTCAGCCAGATCTTTGCCTCGTCCGCGTAGTGCGCGGCGCTGTCCTTGGCGGTGACGGCGTATGGAGCGACCACCTCAGCGGCGTGCTGCATGCTGTCCTTGGTCTGCCCGGCTGCGTTGCGCACGCTGTCGATGCGGGTCACAGGAACCTCCTCCTCGGTGGCGTACGGTTTTCGCCTATCCACCCGATTTGAAATCATGCCTGTTTACGGCCGGTCCGGCATGTGCGACCGGGCATATGGGTCAAGGCGGGACACACGGAGAGCTTCCACCGACGATGCCACGATGCGCGCCGGTACGCGATAGAGATGCGCGCCGGTACGCGATGGAGATGCGCGCCGGTACGCGATGGAGATGCGCGCCGGTACGCGATGGAGATGCGCGCCGGTACGCGATGGAGCCGGGGAAGCCGACGGCCACTCCTCGTCCGTGCGAGGATTTGTCCCTGTCAGCGAAGACTATGGAAGGTAGATCGTGGCCGAGCAGCTCTATGCGACCCTGAAGACCAACCACGGGGACATCGAGGTCCGGCTCCTGCCGAACCACGCACCGAAGACCGTGAAGAACTTCGTCGAGCTCGCCGAGGGCACGCGTGAGTGGACCGACCCGAAGACCGGCAAGCCGACCAACGCGAAGCTGTACGACGGCACGGTCTTCCACCGTGTGATCACCGGCTTCATGATCCAGGGCGGCGACCCGCTGGGCAACGGCACCGGCGGTCCCGGCTACGAGTTCGCGGACGAGTTCCACCCCGACCTCGGGTTCGACAAGCCCTACCTGCTGGCGATGGCCAACGCGGGCCCGGGCACCAACGGCTCGCAGTTCTTCATCACCGTCTCCCCGACCACGTGGCTGACCCGCAAGCACAGCATCTTCGGCGAGGTCACCGATGTGGCCAGCCAGAAGGTCGTGGACGCGATCATCGCCACCCCGACCAACCCGCGCACCGACCGCCCGGTGCAGGACGTCGTCATCGAGTCGGTCGTGATCGAGACCCGCGAGGGCTGATCGCGCCGTACTCTTCGGGAACACTGCGCCCTGCCCGTCCGTATGGAGGGGCAGGGCGACGCGCGTCCCCAGGAAGAGGACCTCATGGACCAGGCGGTCTACTGCTACCGGCACCCCGATCGCGAGACCGGCATCCGCTGCACCCGTTGCGAACGGCCGATCTGCCCGGAATGCATGGTCAGCGCCTCGGTGGGCTTCCAGTGCCCGGAGTGCCTGGGCGAGGCCCGGCGGACGACGCCCGCGCCGCGTACGGTCGTGGGCGGCACGGTGGCCGCCGACCCGCACCTGGTCACGAAGATCCTCATCGGGCTGAACCTGGCGGTCTTCGTGCTGGTGCAGGCGCTCGGCGACCGGCTCGCCGGCGACCTGTCGCTGTACGCGTACTGCGACCCCGTCGTGCGGCAGTACTGCATCGGCGTCTCCGAGGGCCCCGACCAGTGGTACCGGCTGATCAGCTCGGTCTTCGCGCACCAGGAGTACTGGCACATCGGCTTCAACATGCTGACGCTGTGGTGGATCGGCGCACCGCTGGAGGCCACGCTCGGCCGGGCCCGCTATCTGGCGCTGTATCTGATCTCGGGGCTCGGCGGCAGTGCTCTGGTGCTGCTGCTCGCCCCGTACCCGGGTGCGCTGGGGGCCTCCGGGGCGATCTTCGGCCTCTTCGGGGCCACCGCCGTCTTCATGCGGCGCAGCCGGATGGACATGCGGCCGATCCTGATCCTGCTCGGGCTGAACCTGTTCTTCAGTTTCACCTGGTCGAACGTCAGCTGGCAGGGCCACCTCGGCGGCCTTGCGGCCGGCACGGTGATCGCGATCGGGATGGCGTACGCACCGCGCGAGCGGCGCGATCTGGTGCAGTGGGGGACCTGTGCGGCGGTGCTGGCGGCCACCCTCGTGGCCAGCTGGATCGCCGTGGCTCAGATCACCGCCTGAAGGGCGTTACCACTGGCGTTGATCAGACGTTATCCACAACGAGTACCCGATCCTGTGCACCCTGTGGGGAACGTGTGTGCGTGCGGTCACCGCATCGTGTTTTCCCTGCAAGATCAACGAAAGACCGGTGGCCGACACATCGGCCACCGGTCACACCGGCGTCAACCTCGTAGAGGTTATCCACAGATCTTCCGACCTTTTCCCCACTGTGGATAACCGTGTGGACAACTCTGGGGAGAACCGTCCGGGCCAGCTCGGGAGCCGGCTACTTCCACTGCGTGGAGACCACGAATCCGCCCGCGATGAAGCCGAAGCCCACCACGATGTTCCAGTTCCCCAGCGCGTCGATCGGCAGGCTGCCCTGCGTGACGTAGAAGAGGACGATCCAGGCCAGACCGATGACGAAGAACGCCAGCATCAGAGGTGCGACCCAGTTGAAGCCGGACTTGAGCTTTATCGACTGCGTCTTCTCCGGCGGCGGAGTGAAGTCGGCCTTCTTGCGGATCCGTGACTTCGGCACGAGGAACTCTCCTGTCGATGCGCTGCGTAACCGCGCGGGGATGTCGGGGATGTGAGGCTGGCCGGGCGGGTGGGGGCACCACCGCGGACGGGCGTCCGTTAGCGTAGTGCTTCCTCGGGTGTGAAGGAGACAAGGGTACGGTGACCGATTCCGGCGACGCGCCCCCCTCCCGTCCTTCTCCCGCTCGTCCTTCCACCCGCACCGTAGTACTGCGGACGCTCAGTGCGGGAGTCTTCGCGCTGGCCGGACTGATCTTCTGGATGAGCTTCGACACGGCCAAGGGCGTCAACATCCGCAGCGACGACCCGCTGCCCAAGCTCTCGGACAACGTGCGCAAGCAGAGCAGCCGGAACCAGGAGCTGGAGAAGCAGCTCACCGCGGTCCGGAACGATGTCGACACCCTCACCCGGCAGGGCGTCGGCGCCACCGACGCGAACCGCAAGCAGCTCGATCTGCTCGAAGAGGAAGCCGGCACGAAGGCGCTGACCGGACCGGCACTGAACGTCACCCTCAACGACGCCCCGCCGAACGCCACCGCGCTCGTCCCCGGCGTGCCCGACCCGGCGCCCAACGACCTGGTCATCCACCAGCAGGACCTGCAGGCCGTGGTCAACGCGCTGTGGGAGGGCGGGGCCGAGGGCATCCGGGTCATGGACCAGCGGCTGATCTCCACCAGCGCGGTCCGCTGCGTCGGCAACACCCTGATCCTGCAGGGCCGCGTCTACTCCCCGCCGTACAGAATCACCGCTGTGGGTGACCAGAAGAAGCTGCGCGCCGCCATCGACCGGAACGCGACCATCCAGAACTACCTCCAGTACGTCAACGCCTATGGGCTCGGCTGGAAAGTGGAGGCGGACAACCGGGTGACTCTTCCCGGCTACTCCGGCACAGTGGATCTCCACTACGCGAAGCCCGTCTCCTGACCGGATTCGCGACCGGCGGCGGGCGAGGGGGCGGGGGCGCCGATGACGATCCGGCTGGTGGTGCGGACGCTCAGCGAACTGTGCGTCACCGCGGGTGCGTTGATCGTGCTCTTCGTCGTCTACCTCCTGTTCTGGACCGGTGTGCGCGCGGACAGCGCGATGAACGGCGAGCTCGACCGGCTGCAGAACACCTGGGCCACCGGCTCCCTGGCCCCCGCGGAACCCACCCCCGCCCCGACCGCGACCAGCGGCACGCCGTCCGCCGCCCCGCCCGCCCCGGCACCGGCGCCGTACCGGAACGGCACGTCGTTCGCCGTCATGTACATCCCGCGGCTCGGCTCCGGCTGGCACAAGCCCGTCCTGCAGGGCACCGGCACCGGCGTGCTGAAGAAGGGGCTGGGGCACTACACGGGCACCGCGCGGCTCGGGGAGACCGGCAACTTCTCGGTGGCCGGCCACCGGCGCACCTACGGCGACCCCTTCAAGGACTTCCCCAAGCTGCGCAAGGGCGACCGCGTCTACCTCTTCGACGGCACGTCCTGGTACACGTACGTCCTGGACCGCGACCCCTTCCGTACCGTCCCCACCGACGTCGGCGTCATCGACCCGGTGCCGAGGGAGTCCGGCTGGACCGCGCCGGGCCGCTATCTGACGCTGACGACCTGCGACCCCGAGTGGGGCCACAGCCACCGGCTGATCGCCTGGGCGCACCTGGAGACGGTGAGCCCGGCCGGGCAGGGCGAGCCGAAGGGTTTGTCCGGGTAGGCCACCGGTCCCGCCGATCTCCCCTTACTCTGTTCCGGGGAACCGGGAAGGAAGGCACCGCATGTACGGCTGGATCTGGCGGCATCTGCCGGGCAACGTGTGGCTCAGAGCGCTGATCTCGCTCGTGCTCGCACTGGCTGTCGTGTACGTCCTGTTCCAGTACGTCTTCCCGTGGGCCGAACCGCTGCTGCCGTTCAACGACGTGACCGTGGACAACGGTATGAACGCGACGAGCGGTATGAACGCGACGAACGGGATGGCCGCCGTCCGATGACCGCTCGCATCCTCGTGGTGGACAACTACGACAGCTTCGTCTTCAACCTGGTCCAGTACCTCTACCAGCTCGGCGCCGAGTGCGAGGTGCTGCGCAACGACGAGGTCGAGCTCGCGCACGCGCAGGACGGCTTCGACGGGGTGCTGCTCTCCCCCGGGCCCGGCGCGCCGGAGCAGGCCGGGGTCTGTATCGACATGGTCCGGCACTGCGCGGAGACCGGGGTGCCGGTCTTCGGCGTCTGCCTGGGCCTGCAGTCCATGGCCGTCGCCTACGGCGGCGTGGTCGGCCGGGCGCCCGAGCTGCTGCACGGCAAGACCTCGGCCGTGACGCACACCGGCACCGGGGTGTTCGCCGGGCTGCCGTCGCCCTTCACCGCGACGCGCTACCACTCGCTGGCGGTGGAACGGGACACCGTGCCACCGGAGTTCGAGGTCACGGCCTGGACGGACAGCGGCATCATCATGGGGCTGCGGCACCGGGACGCGGCCGTCGAGGGCGTTCAGTTCCACCCCGAGTCGGTCCTCACCGAATGGGGCCATCTGATGCTCGCCAACTGGCTGGTGGCGTGCGGAGACGAAGGCGCCCCCGACCGTTCGACGGGACTGGCGCCCGTGGTCGGCAGGGCCGGGGCGTGACCGGCATCCGCCCGGACGAGCCCCCGTCCTACGAGGACACGGGTCAGTTCGCGGTGGCGGTCGGACAGCTCGCGGACCCGCTCAGCGACCCCCTTCCGGGCCGCGGGCCGCTTCGGCCGGCGCCCGAAGCGACGGAACCCCCTCCCACACCCGCATCACCGTCAACACCCGCACCACCGGCATCTGCCGACGCCTCCGACTCCTCCGGCACCTCCGACGCGGGCCAGGAGGTCATCGGCTCCCCCTGGTTCCGCCCGCACGAGATGCCGCAGCCGGCGTCCCAGCAGGTGCCTCAGCAGACGTCCGTAGCGCCGGAGCAGCAGGTGAGCGCGCCGCCGCCCGCGTACG
Source organism: Streptomyces sp. RKAG293 (assembly GCF_023701745.1). Lineage (NCBI taxonomy): Bacteria > Bacillati > Actinomycetota > Actinomycetes > Kitasatosporales > Streptomycetaceae > Streptomyces > Streptomyces sp. RKAG293. The sequence continues at coordinate 4,695,592 of NZ_JAJOZB010000001.1, forward strand.
ACACGGCGCCCGCCGCGTACGACGACGCGCCCGCCGCGTACGACGAGGGATACGGTACGGCGTACGAGGGCGGGTACGACAGCGGTTACGACACGGGGACGGCCGTGTCCGCGCCCGCGCCGGTATCCACCCCCACCCCACCCCCACCCCCGTGCCGACGCCGACGCCGACGCCCCCCAGGGTCCGGCGCAGGGGCGTGCCCGGCGAGACGGCGCAGTTCCCCGCCGTGCGCCCGGGCGGAACGCCGGACGAGCCCGCCGGGACGGAAGAGCCCGGTGCGACCGGCGCCGCGGACGAGATCGCGGCCACGGCGGCGGGCGCTCCCGCGACGAGTGCGCCGGCGCCCGGCGGCCGTGCCGAGCGCCGTAAAGCGGCCAAGCAGGGCGCTGGGCACCGTGCCAGGGGCCGGGCGGCCGCCGGGGCCACCACGGCCTCCGAGCCCGTCCAGACGGCTCCGGCGGCTCCGGCGGTCCCCATGACCCGTCTGGAGGCCAGACGGGCGGAGCGGGCGGCCAAGGACAGCGCCGCGGTGATCCTCAGCCGGGTGATCGGCGAGGTGTTCATCTCGGTCGGTGTGCTGATGCTGCTCTTCGTGACGTACCAGCTCTGGTGGACCAACATCCGCGCCCATCAGCAGGCCAGCGGCGCGACCAGCGCGCTGCAGAACCAGTGGAACAACGACACGAGCGCGAAGAAGAACGACGACCGCAAGGCCGACGCCTTCTCCCCCGGCCAGGGCTTCGCGATCATGTACATACCCAAACTGGATGTGAAGGCGCCGATCGCCGAGGGCGTCTCCAAGCACAGCGTCCTGGACAAGGGCATGATCGGCCACTACACGGGTGCGCTGAAGACGGCGATGCCGTGGGACAAGCAGGGCAACTTCGCGCTCGCGGCCCACCGCAACACCCATGGAGAACCGTTCCGCTACATCAACAAGCTGGTGCCGGGCGACAAGATCGTGGTCGAGACCGAGAGCACGTACTACACGTACGAGATGACGAGCGTGCTGCCGAGCACGTCTCCCTCGAACGTCAAGGTCATCCAGCCGGTCCCGCAGGGCTCCGGATTCACCAAGCCGGGCCGCTACATCACCCTGACCACGTGCACCCCGGAGTTCACCAGCACTTACCGGATGATCGTCTGGGGCAAGATGGTCGAGGAACGGCCGCGCAGTCAGGGCAAGCCTGCCGCGCTGCCCGACTGACCGGCCCCGGGCCGGACCACGGACTGCCACAGAACGGAACAGCGGTGACGACGACCAATCGCGGCGGGCGGGGCCCGGTCGCGGCCATCATCAGTGTGATCGGTGAAGTGCTGATCACCACGGGGCTGGTGCTCGCCCTGTTCGTCGTCTACTCGCTGTGGTGGACGAACGTGATAGCCGATCGCCACGCGAAGCGGGACGGCGACAAGGTCCGGCAGGACTGGTCCGCCCCCGGCCCCCGCGGCCTCGACACCAAGGACGGCATCGGCTTCCTCCATGTCCCCGCGATGGGCAGGAACTTCGAGGTCCTGGTCAAGAAGGGCACCGACACCGACATCCTGAACGAGGGCGTCGCCGGCTACTACGACCAGCCCGTCAAGTCGGCCATGCCGTGGGACAAGCAGGGCAACTTCACGCTCGCCGCCCACCGCGACGGCCACGGCGCCAAGTTCCACAACATCGACAAGCTCAAGAACGGCGATCCGGTCGTCTTCGAGGACAAGGACACCTGGTACGTCTACAAGGTCTACTCGGTCCTCGACGAGACCTCGAAGTACAACGTCGGCGTCATCAACCAGATCCCGACGGAGTCCGGCAAGAAGAAGCCCGGCCGCTACATCACCCTCACCACCTGCACCCCCGTCTACACCTCCCGGAACCGCTACGTGGTCTGGGCGGAACTGGTCCGCACCGACAAGGTCGACGCGAACCGCACCCCGCCGGCCGAACTGGGCTGATCGTCACCCGGATTAATGAACATCCAACAATAGGCTGGAATTTTCGATTTGCACCGTTCTACGTTCCGCCCAGGAGGTGGTTCGTATGAGCGAACACATCAAGCTGCCGGCCACGGCGGCTCAGCAGGACGCCATCGATGTCAACGACTTCGTCTACGTGGCGACGGGGTCGCGCGTCCGCCGGCTGACCATGCCGGACGGAACCCACTGGTTCCCGGCGGTCGATGTCGCGGTGAATCTGGGGTACACCAATACGCGGCAGGCGCTCGGCATGCACGTCCCCGCAACATGCGCGACCACGGTGGCGGAACTTGCGTGAACCGTCTCCGGAGCAGACGGTTCACGCAAGTTCGCAGCTCACGGGCTGAAGAGTCACATGAAGTTGGTGAATCTCCAGGGTCTGGTCCGGCTCGTCAACGCCTGCACGAAGCCGGAGTCCGAGCCGTTCAAGCAGTGGGTGGCGGAGGTCGTCGTCGCCGTCCAACGGGACGGTTCGTACTCCCTGGACAAGGCGGAGATCCAGCCGACCGCGCCCGGCGCCCCGACCGCCTACGCGATGCCGGGGGACGTCGCCGACGCGATCGTCCGGCTGGAGGAGCACAACCTCCGGCTGGACGAGGCGCTGCTCACCACACAGCGCGAGGCGCAGGAGACGCGCCGGGACATGGCGCGGTCGCAGGACCGGCTGGTCCGTGCCATGGACCGGATCGGTGACACGCTGGACGCCATGCTCGCCCGGCAGGCGCAGCCGGCTCCGGCCGCGGTGCCGGAGCCGCCCCGGCTCACGGCGGAATCCGTGCTGGCGGACTGGAAATCGCGGCTCTCCGTGACGGAGGACGTCTGGGCGGTGGCCATCGCCATCGCTCCCGTGCTGGCTGAGCACGGGGAGATCCGGCAGTCGCTGGAGACCATCGCGGCGCGGACCGGCCTGACGGTCCATCGGGTCAACGAGTGTCTGCGGTTCATGCGCAAGCACGCCTGCATCCGCTCGCTCGGGGGGACTCACGAGGGGGCGCCGGTCTATGCGCTGAACCGGCAGTAGCCGGGAACGAAGGTGGGGGCCGTCGCAAACCGAAGTTGCGGCGGCCCCCGGCAGGCAGACTACTGACCCTCATCGGCGGTTCGCGGATGTTCCGGCGCTGTGTCACACGAAGGGGCCACGGACGGGATGTCCGTGGCCCCTTCGTCGTGCTCGTACTTCCGGTTCTACCCGGCGGGCCGTCAGTTGCCGAACAGGCCGCCGTTGTTGTCGTTGCCGGTTCCGCCGGTGGTGAAGAGCTGGACCGTGCCGCCCTGCTGGACGGGCTGGTTCGGCTGCGGGAAGGACTGGGCGACGACGGCGTCGTCCTTCTTCGGGCCGAGGACCTGGACCTTCAGGCCCATGCCCGCCAGCTGGTCCTTGGCGTCCTTCAGCGTCTTGCCGACCAGGTCGCCGGGGACGGTGAGGTTCTGCTGCTGCGGCGCCTTGGCGATGAACAGGGTGACCGTCTGGTCCGGTTGGGCCGTGCTGCCGCCCGCCGGGTCCTGCCGGATGATGGAGCCCACCGGCTTGTCGGCCGACTCCTCGTCCTGGGTCCGCACCTTCAGACCCTGGTCGATGAGCGTCTGCTTCGCCTGGGCCAGGGGCATCTGCGTGACGTCCTTGACCGTGATCTCCTCGGGCTTCTTGGCCACGGTCAGCGTGACGACCGTGTCCTTCGGCTTGAGGGTGCCGCCCGCGGGGTCCTGCTTGGTGACCGTGCCGTCGTCCTTGGTGTTCGACGTCTCGGTCACCTCCTTGACCTGGAATCCCTTGTCCTCGAGGGACTTCTTGGCGTCCTCGAACTTGTCGTTGACGACGTCCGGGACGGGGATCGGGGCCACGCCCTTGGAGATGGAGACCGTGATCGTCTTGTCGGCCGCGAGCGCGTCGTTGGCCTTCGGCAGCTGGTCGCAGATCGCGTTCGCCGGCTGCGCCTCGCAGAACTTGGTGTCGCCCTTGACGACCTTGATGGACGGGTCGACGTTGGCGGCCGCGTTCTGGGCGTCGGCGAAGGACTTCCCCACGAGGTTCGGGGCCGTGAGGGAATCCGGCGCGCCCTTGTCGCTGAACAGCGCCCGGCCGAGGAAGATCGCGCCGACCAGGACGAGGATGCCGGCCAGTACCAGCAGCACCGTCGAGGTGTGGTTCTTCTTCTGCCGGCGGCGGTCGGGGCGGTCGTCGTAGCCGTAGCCCCCGTCGTCGTCGCGGACCGGGGGAAGCATGGAGGTCGCGGGGTTCTGCGGGGGCAGCGCCGTGGTCGCCGCGCCGTCACCGTAGCCGCCGCCGTACCCGCCGTAGCCGACGGATCCCATGGCGGCGGTCGCGCCCACGGGCTGCCCGTCGAGGTACGACTCGATGTCCGCACGCATCTCGTCGGCGGACTGGTACCGGTAGTCCGGGTCCTTGGCCAGCGCCTTGAGGACGATGGCGTCCATCTCGGGCGTGATCTCGGGGTCGAAGTTCGACGGGGGCTGCGGCTCCTCGCGCACATGCTGGTACGCCACGGCCACCGGGGAGTCGCCGACGAACGGCGGCCGCACGGTCAGCAGCTCGTACAGCAGGCAGCCGGCCGAGTACAGGTCGGAGCGGGCGTCGACCTGCTCGCCCTTGGCCTGCTCGGGGGAGAGGTACTGGGCCGTGCCGATGACCGCGGAGGTCTGCGTCATCGTCATGCCGGAGTCGCCCATGGCGCGGGCGATGCCGAAGTCCATGACCTTGACCTGGCCGTTGCGTGTGAGCATCACGTTCGCGGGCTTGATGTCGCGGTGCACGATGCCGGCGCGGTGCGAGTACTCCAGGGCCTGCAGGATGCCGACGGTCATCTCCAGCGAGCGCTCGGGCAGCAGCTTGCGACCGGAGTGCAGCAGTTCGCGGAGGGTGGAGCCGTCGACGTACTCCATGACGATGTACGGGATGGAGATACCGTCGACGTAGTCCTCGCCGGTGTCGTACACGGCGACGATCGACGGATGGTTCAGGGAGGCGGCCGACTGGGCCTCACGGCGGAACCGGGCCTGGAAGGACGGGTCGCGGGCGAGATCCACCCGGAGCGTCTTCACAGCGACGGAGCGGCCGAGCCGGGTGTCGTGGGCGAGGTACACCTCGGCCATGCCACCGCGGCCGAGCACCGAACCCAGCTCGTACCGGCCGCCGAGGCGACGCGGCTCTTCCATAGCTCTTGCCCTTCCCTTAACCGTGCCCTGTGGATGCTCGGGCATACGGTACCCGGCACGCTCGATGGATCCGGGACCTGACCGGGTCCCGATATCCGACCGGTATCGCCACGAGCGGCGATGGGGTGGTTATGGGGAGGAAACTGCCCGGTGGGTGACGTGCGTCACGCGTCCCGTGTCACTTGTTCAGTACGGCCTCCATGACCTTCTTGGCGATCGGCGCGGCCAGGCCACCACCGGAGATGTCGCCACGGGAGGCGTCGGAGTCCTCCACGACGACGGCGACGGCGACCGGGGAGCCGTCGGCGGTCTTGGCGTAGGAGATGAACCAGGCGTACGGGTTCTTGCTGTTGCCGACACCGTTCTGCGCGGTGCCGGTCTTGCCGCCGACGGTGACGCCGTCGATCTGGGCGTTCGTGCCGGTGCCCTCCTTGACCACGGTCTCCATCATCTGCTGGAGCTTCTGGGCGTTGGCGGCCGACACCGGCTGCGAGAACTCGTGGGGCTTCGTCTGCTCGATCACGTTCAGGTTCGGCGCCTGCAGCTTGTCCACCATGTACGGCTGCATGAGCTTGCCGTCGTTGGCGATGGCGGCGGCGACCATGGCCATCTGCAGCGGGGTGGCCGCGGTGTTGTACTGGCCGATCGCGGAGAGCACGTTGGACGGCGCGTCCATCTCCTTGGAGTAGACGCTGGCGTCCGCGCGGACCGGCGTCATGATCTCCTGGTTGAAGCCGAACTTCTCGGCCTGCTCGCGCATCTTGTCCTTCTTGAGCACGTCACCGATGTGACCGAAGACGGTGTTGCAGGACACCTTCAGAGCCACCCGCAGCGAGGCGTTCTTGCAGGGCAGGTCGCCCTCGTTCTCCAGGTTCCTGGAGCTCTGCGGCAGCTTGTAGGGCAGCGGCGAGTCGGTCGGCGCGTCGATGTCCGTGATCTTGCTGATGTCGCCGTTCTCCAGCGCCGCGGCGGCCGTGACGACCTTGAACGTCGAGCCGGGCGGGTAGACCTGGCGCAGCGCCCGGTTGAGCATCGGGTCGTCGGGGTTGTTGGCCTTCTGCAGGGCGAGCCAGTTCTTCTGGTCGGTCTTCGTGGAGGAGCCGGCGAAGGTCGACGGGTCGTACGAGGGCGTGCTGGCCAGCGCCAGGATCGCGCCGGTACGGGGGTCGAGCGCGGCGACCGCGCCCTTCTTGTTGCCGAGGCCGGTGAACGCGGCGAGCTGGGCCTTGGCGTTCAGGGTCGTGATGACCTTGCCGCCCTGCTTCTCCTTGCCGGTCAGCATGTCGATGGTGCGGTTGAAGAAGAGCCGGTCGTCGTTGCCGGTGAGGAACTTGTCGTAGACGCCTTCGAGGAACGTCGTCTGGTACGCCTGCGAGGCGTAGCCGGTGACGGGGGCCCACATGGGGCCGTCCTTGAAGGTGGCCTTGTACTTGAAGTCGCTGCCGGGCGTCTCGACGCTGCCGGTGAGCGACTTGCCGTCGACGATGATGTCGCCCCGCGGCTGGGCGAACTGGTTGATGCTCACCCGCCGGTTGTGCTTGTCGTTCGCCAGCTCGTCACCCGTGACGAACTGCACATAGTTGACGCGGATCAGCAGGGCGAGGACGAGCAGGCCGCAGAAGACCGCGACCCGTCGCAGGGGCTTGTTCACTGGGTGCGCACCACCTGGGTCGGTTCGGCATCGGTTGACGGGGCGGGGCTGGGTGCCGGGCGGCGCGCGGTGTCGCTGATGCGCAGCAGGATCGCGACCAGCGCCCAGTTCGCGATGACGGAAGAACCGCCCTGGGCGAGGAACGGCATGGTCATACCGGTGAGCGGGATGAGGCCGGTGACGCCGCCGGCGACCACGAAGACCTGCAGCGCGAAGGCGCCCGACAGGCCGATCGCGAGCAGCTTGCCGAACGGGTCGCGGGCCGCGAGGGCGGTGCGGACACCGCGCTCGATGAGCAGCCCGTAGAGCAGCAGGACGCCCATCAGGCCGGCCAGGCCGAGCTCCTCGCCGACGGTGGCGAGGATGTAGTCGCTCTTCGGGGCGATGCCGCCGATGAGCCGGGAGTACCCCTGGCCCAGGCCGGAGCCGAACATGCCGCCGGAGCCGAACGCGTACATGGTCTGGGCGGTCTCGGTGACCCCGCCGTTGACCAGCGCGAGCGGGTTCAGCCAGTTGTCGACGCGGTCCTTGACGTGGTGCTCGAAGGTGGAGACGAAGACCGCGCCGGCGGCCGACAGCACCAGGCCGAAGACGATCCAGCTGGTGCGCTCGGTGGCGACGTACAGCATGATCACGAACAGGCCGAAGAAGAGCAGCGAGGTGCCGAGGTCGGTCTCGAAGACCAGGATCAGCAGGCTGAGCACCCACAGCACCAGGATCGGTCCGAGGTCGCGGCCGCGCGGCAGGTACAGGCCCATGAAGCGGCGGCTGGCGAGCGCGAGCGCGTCCCGCTTGACCATCAGGTAGCCGGCGAAGAAGACGGTGATGATGATCTTCGCGAACTCACCGGGCTGCAGCGAACCCACACCCGGGATGGTGACCCAGATCTTGGCGCCGTTGATGCCGGGGAAGAACACCGGCATGATCAGCAGGACCAGCGCCACCACCATGGAGATGTAGGTGTAGCGCTGCAGGATCCGGTGGTCCTTGAGCACGACCAGCACGGCGACGAAGAGCGCGACGCCGAGCGTGGACCACATCAGCTGGGTCGGCGCCATCGCCTTGCCCAGCGAGGGCTCCAGGTCCAGCCGCCAGATGAACACCAGGCCCATGCCGTTGAGCAGCGTCGCGATCGGCAGCATCAGCGGGTCCGCGTACGGCGCGAACTTCCGCACGATGAGGTGCGCGATGCCCGCGAGCAGGCCGAGGCCGAGGCCGTAGGCGAGCAGGCCGGCGGGCAGCGAGCCGTCCTTGGCCAGGCCGACGTTCGCGTACGCGAAGACCGGGATCAGCACGGCGAAGACGAGCAGCGCGAGCTCGGTGTTGCGCCGGCTGGGTGCGCCGACGGAAGAGATGGTGCTGGTGTTGCTGGCACTCATGAAGAGCTGCCCCCTCCTCGTACTACTGCTGGGTGCCGCACTGCGGGGCCAGCTTCTGTTCGTCGGGCGAGAGGGTGGGGCCAGGGGTCGGGACCGCGCCGGTCGGCTTGTTCAGCTTGTCCTGGGCCGCCTTCGCGGCGGCCTTGGCCTTCGCGGCGTTGGTCTTGCCCGCTTCGACCTTCTTGCAGACGTCGGCCTGCTTGGCCAGCTCGTCGGCCTTGTCGGTGGCCTGGCCGAGGCTGCTCAGCGCGATCGTGGCCTCGACCTGGTCGCGCTGGTAGGCCGGCAGGTACTTGAGTTCGATCTCGGGGCGGTCCTGATGGACCTTCGACAGGCTGATCCACGCCAGCTTCTGGTCGATGCCCTGGTAGACGGCGACGTGCTGGTCCTTGGCGCCCACGTAGTACTGGGTCTGCGTCCAGCGGTAGCCGGCGTACAGGCCGCCGCCGAGGACGCCGAGGATGACGACCAGGATCACCGAGCGCTTGAGCCACTTGCGCTTCTTGACCGGCTTGTCGAGCTCCGCGTCGTCGAACGCGCCGAAGGAGCCCATCGGGGCCGCGCCGGCCATCGTCAGATCGCCGCTGCCGGGCGGGCCGAAGGAGCCCGCGGGGCCCGTCTGCTGCGGCGGGGGCGTCCGGCCCAGCTCCGAGGCACGGCCGGCCGGGGTCTGCAGGTGCCGCGGGTCGGAGAGCGGCAGCTGGCTGTCGGCGACGGCGCCCACCACCACCGGGGTGTCGTTCAGCTGTCCGGCCAGCGTGTCGCTGTCGTCCACGTCCAGGACGTCGGCGACGATGCAGGTGATGTTGTCGGGGCCGCCACCGCGCAGCGCGAGCTGGATCAGCTCCTGCACGGTCTCGTTGGGTGCCTGGTACCCCGCGAGGGTGTCCTCGAGGGTCTGGTGGCTGACGACGCCCGACAGCCCGTCGGAGCAGATCAGATACCGGTCGCCGACCCGCACCTCGCGGATCGACAGGTCCGGCTCCACGTGCTCGCCACTGCCCAGCGCGCGCATCAGCAGGGAGCGCTGCGGGTGGGTGGTGGCCTCCTCCTCGGTGATCCGGCCCTCGTCGACGAGCCGCTGCACCCAGGTGTGGTCCTGCGTGATCTGGGTGAGCAGACCGTCGCGGAGCAGGTACGCGCGGGAGTCGCCGACGTGGACGAGGCCGAGCCGCTGCCCGGTCCACAGCAGAGCGGTGAGCGTGGTGCCCATGCCCTCCAGCTGCGGGTCCTCCTCGACCATGACGCGCAGCTGGTCGTTGGCGCGCCGTACGGCGGTGCCGAGCGACGTCAGGATGTCGGAACCGGGAATGTCGTCGTCGAGCGTGACGATGGTGGAGATCACCTCGGACGAGGCGACCTCACCGGCCGCCTGGCCGCCCATGCCGTCGGCGATCGCGAGCAGGCGCGGACCGGCATAGCCGGAGTCCTCGTTGCCCTCCCGGATCATGCCCTTGTGCGAACCGGCGGCGAAACGCAGGCTCAGAGTCATGCGCACCTCGCCCGTCGGCTCCGGGTACATCCGCACGCTGCCCACCCTCTCGCTCGCGCTCGCTGGCTCCGCTCGCCCATTGTGCGACTACTTCCGCAGCTCGATGACGGTCTTCCCGATGCGGATCGGCGCGCCGATCGGCACCGGGGTCGGCGTGGTCAGCCGATTCCGGTCCAGATAAGTGCCGTTGGTGGATCCGAGGTCCTCGACGATCCACTGGCCGTCCCGGTCCGGGTAGATCCTGGCATGCCGACTGGACGCGTAGTCGTCGTCGAGCACGATTGTTGAGTCGTGCGCCCGGCCGAGCGTGATGGTCTGGCCCTGCAACGCGACCGTGGTACCCGTCAGCGAGCCCTCGGCGACGACCAGCTTGGTCGGGGCGCCACGGCGCTGTCGGTTGTTCTGCGGCTGTTGCCGCTGGTTCTGCGCCTGTTGTTGGCGCTGCTGCGGCGGGCGGGACGGGTCGGCCCCGCGCCGTGCCGCGCGCTGGGTCACCCGGGTCCCGAACAGGTCACTTCTGATGACCTGTACCGCGACGATGACGAACAGCCACAGTACGGCGAGGAAACCCAACCGCATGACCGTCAGGGTCAGCTCTGACATTGCCCCCGCTTCACCCTTCGGCTTGCCGGTACACGATGGTGGTGCTCCCGACGACGATGCGAGAGCCGTCGCGGAGCGTAGCGCGCAAGGTGTGCTGCCCGTCCACCACAATGCCGTTTGTTGATCCGAGGTCTTGGACCACGGAAGGCGATCCGACCCTGATTTCGCAGTGCCGGCGCGAGACGCCGGGGTCGTCGACCCTGACATCCGCCTCGGTGCTGCGGCCGAGAACGAGCGTCGGCCGGGAAATCTGGTGCCGGTTGCCGTTGATCTCGATCCAGCGCCGCACCGCGCCGCCGCCGGGACCGCCCTGCGGCGATCCGGCGCCGGGCAGCCGCGTCACGGGCGCCGGTCCGCCGGCACGTCCGCCCGGAGGCGGCCCCGCCGGCATCGGGGGCGGTCCCGAGGGACGATACGGCGCCGCGGCGCGCGGCGGCTCGTGCCGCTGCATCGGCTGCGGCGGCTGTTGCTGGTGGGGCTGCGGTTGCTGGGACTCGCTGGACGCGAGCGTGCGGCTGCGCACCCGGTACAGGCCGGTGTCGAGGTCGTCGGCCTTCTCCAGGTGGACCTTGATGCCGCCCATGAAGGTGTAGCGCTGCTGCTTGGCGTAGTCCTTCACCATGCCGGCGAGTTCCTCGCCGAGCTGCACGGAGTACGGACTGAGCCGTTCGAAGTCGGGCGTGCTCAGCTCGACGATGAAGTCGTTGGGCACCACAGTGCGGTCGCGGTTCCAGATCGTGGCGTTGTTGTCGCACTCACGCTGGAGCGCGCCCGCGATCTCGACCGGCTGGACCTCGCTCTTGAACACCTTGGCGAAGGTGCCGTTCACAAAGCCCTCGAGACGCTGCTCGAAGCGCTTCATTACTCCCATGGGGCACCTCCCTCCTCGGGCTCTTCCGATACTGCTTACTGATCGTATCCACGCGCCGGGAAAACGGCTGGTTCCCCGATCCCGTGGGACGGGGCAGTGTCAACCCTCACACGGTCCACTCGGATGGTAGATGCGGCTCCTGTCCAGTGTCCCGCAACCGGGGGCGCGGCCGTACAGCGCGGTGCTCTCCGGTGAACCCTGCCCGGTGGGGGCCGGGGTACACGGCGCGGACGGCTTCGGAGGCCGGCACCCGGGCGGGCTCAGGCGCCGGGCGGTGTCCGCCCCGGTGGGCGGGCGGAAACGGGTGTGATTCCACCCCTGCCGCCGTGCTAATCTTCTCGAGTCGGAAGGCGCTCCCGCACTGCCCGGACCACGGTCCGGAGGGTGAAGGAGCATCGACCGGCGCCACTTATTGCGCGAGTGGCGGAACGGCAGACGCGCTGGCTTCAGGTGCCAGTGTCCTTCGGGACGTGGGGGTTCAAATCCCCCCTCGCGCACAGAGTAGAACCGTTGAACGGTCTCTCCGGAGTGACGAAAGTCGCTCGGAGGGGCCGTTTTTCGTTGGCCGGTTGTTTCGTGGACGTGGCCCGGGTGACGCTCGTCACTCCTGAGCGGCCCCGCCTCGTGTTCCGCCATCCCCAGAACCCCGTTGGCGTTGTCGGACCCCCCGCGTAGATTCAGCGCCGGTGTCGTCACCGACGATCACCGGACGTTCACCGGCGTTCGCGCCGGATCCCGAGGGGGGATTCATGACCGTGATGCACCGAAGGCTGCCCGGACGGTGGCGCTTCGCCGTTGTTCCGGCCGCGGCGTTGCTCGCCGCCGCGGCAGCCACGACCCCGGCGGCCGCCCAGGACGCCGCACCGGTCCCGGCACCGAGCGGACCCGCCACCACCCCGTCCCCGTCGGGCGGGGGTGACGCCTGCGGGGCCACCGCGCCCTACGGATACATCGGAAACACGGGCGTCACGTTCTCGGCGACATCGAACGGCAAGTCGACGGTCACGTACACCACCGAGTTCCTCATCCAGCCGGGCGACGGCTCGGCGCCGTACGACTACACGCAGACCGGGTACGGCGGGGGCCTGCGCCGGCTGCAGCTCCCGGCCGCCGACTTCACCGACGGGGTGACGTACACCTGGCAGGTCCGTGAGACGGCCTCGGACGGTGGGGTCTCCGACTGGTCGGCCGGCTGCCACTTCATCGCCGACCACACCCGGCCCGCCGTGCCGGTCGTGAAGTCCAAGGTGTTCCCGCCGTCCGGCGGTACGACTCCGGCGCCGCCCGTCCGCACCACGGGTGCCTTCACCTTCAAGGTGTCCGGGCCGGCCGCGGCCGACGCCGTGCGGTTCGAGTACGCGCTGAACGGCGCCGTGCCCAGCATCGGTGCCACGTCGGTACCGGTCGGTCCGCACGGCACGGCGACCGTGAAGCTGACGCCCACCCAGTGGGGGACGAACTGGCTCAACGTCCGGACGGTGGACCGGGCAGGGAACCTCTCGGAGGACGCGCAGTACACCTTCATGGTGTCGTCCGCCGCCGAGCAGGACCACTTCGGCGACCTCAACGGCGACGCGCATCCCGACCTGCTGGCCATCGGTGCGGACGGCAAGCTGTATGTCCTGTACGGGAAGGGCGACGGCACGCTGAAGAAGGCGGTGACGTACGCCGACTCCGGAAGCGCATGGGCACCGGGTGCCGTGCTGCGGAACGGGGACTCGGACTGGGACGGCTACCAGGACCTGCTCAGGGTCAGCGACACCGGGTACATGACGGCGTACAGCAACAACGGTCTGGGTGACTTCGACCAGAGCACGCAGCGACTGGGGAAGTGGACCCGGGCCGACGGCACCAGCTGGAAGGGCGCCACGCAGCTCCTCCACGGCAGCGGGGACGGCCATCTGCTCACCGTGGAGAACGGCCGACTGCTGCGGTGGGACCCGGGTTTCGGATCGATCACCCCCACCGTGCTGGCCACCGGCCTGGAGAACCGCACCGTCATCACCCCTGGTGACGTGACCGGCGACGGCATCGTGGACATCCTGTTCCGGGACGACGTGTCCGGCAGGATCACCCTCGCGGCGGGCAACGCCGACGGGACGATCGCCGCCCCTTCGGCCTGGAAGGCGTTCGGCAGGGGATTCACCGCCGCGGCCTACCCGCGGATCCTCAGCGCAGGGGACGCCAACGGTGACGGTGTCGCCGACCTCTACGCGGCCGACAAGCGCGGCACCCTGAAGTTCTTCGCCGGGCTCAGGGGCGGCGGCTTCGCACCCGCGACGGGCGCGCACGGCGCTCTCGACTGGACGACCGTCGTCTCGGCCGACTGACCGCACCACCTGCCGGAACGCCTGCGGGCAGCCGTCTGCCGCGCACCTCTCGGGGTGCGCGGCAGACGCCGTTCGGTGCCCGACCGGGCGAGCGGGTGGGCAGGTCGTCAGATGGTGGCGGAGTCGCCGTGGCGGCCGAGGCCGGAGGTGAAGCGGCGGGCGCCTTCGGTTACTCCGGCGAGGGCGGCGGAGGCGTTGTGGAGTTCCTGGCGGAGGGCTTCGGGTTCGGGGAGGCCGGCCTGGGTGCGGGCGGACTCGCGGTCGGCGCGCATGCAGGCGGCCGGGTAGCGGGCGATGTCGGCGGCGAGTTCGCGGGCGGCCCGCAGGGCTTCGTCGGGGGGTACCAGGCGGTTGACGAGGCCGATGGCGTGGGCCTCGGGGGCGGGTACCGGGCGGCCGGTCAGGATCAGGTCCATCGCCCGGCTCTCGCCGATGAGGCGGGGCAGCCGTACGGTGCCGCCGTCGATCAGCGGAACGCCCCAGCGGCGGCAGAAGACGCCGAGGACGGCGTCCTCCTCGGCGACCCGCAGATCGCACCACAGGGCGAGTTCCAGTCCGCCCGCGACGGCGTGGCCGCTGATCGCGGCGATGACGGGTTTGGACAGCCGCAGCCGGGTGGGTCCCATCGGGCCGTCGCCGTCCTCGGCGACCCGGTTGCCGCGGTCGGTGCCGACGGCCTTGAGGTCCGCGCCGGCGCAGAAGGTGCCGCCCTGGCCCCACAGGACGGCGACAGCGGCGTCGGGGTCGGCGTCGAAGTCCCGGAACGCGGCGGCCAGGGCCGCGGCGGTGGGGCCGTCGACGGCGTTGCGCGCCCCGGGGCGGTTCAGGACGACGGTGGTGACGGGGCCGTCGCGCTCGACGCGGACCGGGGCGTCGGCGGCGTCTTCGGGTGCGGTCACAGGAGGTGGCGGGCGCGGTCGATGAGGGGTGCGGTGTCGGTGCCGGCGGGGAGGGTGCCGAAGGCGCGGCCGTGGTCGCCGCCGAGCCGGGAGGCGCAGAAGGCGTCGGCAGCGGGGCTGCCGTACTGGACGAGCAGCGAGCCCTGCAGGACCAGCGCCATCGACTCCACGATGCGCCGGGTGCGGAATTCGAGGTCGGTGAGGTCGCCGAGCTCCTTCTTGAGTTCCGCCACGGACGCGTCCAGCCGCCGGTCGGCGCCCGCCGCCAGGTCGGTCTCGGCGAAGAACGCCTCGACGGAGTCGGGCTGACGGGCCATCGCGCGCAGCGCGTCGAGCGCCGAGACGTTGCCCGAACCCTCCCAGATCGACATCAGCGGAGCCTCGCGGTAGAGGCGCGGCATGCCCGACTCCTCGATGTAGCCGTTCCCGCCGAAGCATTCGAGGGCTTCCGCGGCGTGCACGGGACCGCGCTTGCACACCCAGTACTTGGTGACGGCGAGCGCCAGCCTGCGGAAGGACTCCTCGGCGGCGTCGCCGCGCGCCGCGCGGTCGGTGGCGCCGGCCAGCCGGATCGCGACGGTGGTGGCGGCCTCGGACTCCACGGCGAGGTCCGACAGGACGTTGCGCATCAGCGGCTGGTCGATGAGCGGGGCACCGAACGCCGAGCGGTGCGCGGTGTGGTGGACGGCCCGGATCAGGCCGGCGCGCATACCGGTGGCGGCGCCCAGGACGCAGTCCAGACGGGTCAGGTTGACCATGTCGATGATGGTGCGGACCCCGCGGCCCTCCTCGCCGATGAGATACCCGAGGGCACCGTCGTACTCGATCTCGGCGGAGGCGTTGGAGCGGTTGCCGAGCTTGTCCTTGAGGCGCTGCAGCTGGATGCGGTTGCGGGATCCGTCGGGGAGGACGCGCGGCAGCAGGAAGCAGGAGAGGCCGCCGGGGGCCTGGGCGAGGGTCAGGAACAGGTCCGACATGGGCGCGGACGTGAACCACTTGTGGCCGGTCAGCGTGTACGTGCCGGCCTCGCCGCCGGACGGCACGGCCCGGGTGGTGTTGCTGCGGACGTCCGAGCCGCCCTGCTTCTCGGTCATCGACATACCGGCGATGAGGCCGCGCTTGCCGGCCGGGGCGCGGAGCCCGAAGTCGTACTCGCGGGCGGCGAGCAGCGGCTCGTACGCGGCGGCGAGCGCGGGGTTGGCGCGCAGGGCGGGGATGGCGGCGTACGTCATGGAGACCGGGCAGATGTGGCCGGGCTCGACCTGGCCCCAGACGTAGAGCTTGGCGGCGCGGGCGACATGGGCGCCGGGCCGGTCGTCGCGCCAGGGGGCCGCGTGCAGGCCGTGGCTGACGGCGGTGTCCATCAGTTCGTGCCAGGCGGGGTGGAACTCGACCTCGTCGATGCGGTTGCCGTACTGGTCGTGGGTGCGCAGCACCGGTTCGTTCTCGTTGGCCAACCGGCCCAGTTCTTGGGCGTGTTCGGTGCCCGCGAGCGTTCCCAGGGTGTGCAGCGAGTCCTCGGACCAGCCGGCGCCCTGGCGGTGCAGACCCTCGATGAGGGTGGCGTCGGCGGCGACGTCGTGGCCGGTCAGGGGCGGTGCTTGGTTGGTGACCTCATGAGTCTGCGGCATTGCGTCCTCCCAGAGCGCGTAGGGCGAAGGAGACGAGGGCGGGGATCAGGTCGTCGGGTGCGCCGCCGTCGGCGAGCGGGCCGACGAGGGCTTCTCCGACGGCCCCCACCAGGGCGGCGGCGGTGAGATGGGGGTCCTGGGCCGGCAGCCGTCCGGAGGCGACGCCGGCGGCGATCTGTTCCGCGATCACATCGCGGAACGCGCGGCGGAAGATCAGCCGTTCGGCGTCGACGGCGGCGTCGACCGGCTCGGCGAGCAGGGCGTAGGCCAGCCGCGGTGACTTCAGGGCCCGTCCGGCGAAGGTCTCGATGATCGCGGCGACCCGGCCGTGCAGGTCGGCGGGCCGGTTGGCGGCGGCCCGGACGGCCTCGACCTCCCGGCCGCAGACCACCCGGAACAGCTCCGCGACGAGCTCGGCCTTGCTGGGGAACGAGCGGTAGACGCTGCCGGCCGCGATACCGGCCCGTTCGGCGACCGCGGCCACCGAGCAGGCGGCGTAGCCGCGTTCGGCGAGCAGCTCCACCGCTCCGTGGAGCACGGCGTCGCGCTGGGCGTCGAGGCGCGCCTGGATGGTGGGGGTCCTGCGGTAGGGCATACGTAGGAGTGAAGCAGTGATTCAGTTCTTCATCAAGACCCGGTCCTGACGGTTCTGGGACGCTTCGGCCGGGCTGCTGCCGGGTTTCTCAGGGCTTCTTCGGGGTGAAGAGCGCGGTGGCCAGGGCCAGTCCGAGGACGGCGCCGGTCAGCTGGGCGGCGATGAAGCCGGGCAGTGAGCCGGGGGCGATTCCGGTGAACGTGTCGCTGAAGGAGCGGCCGACGGTGGCGGCGGGGTTGGCGAACGAGCTGGAGGAGGTGAACCAGCAGGCGGCGCCGATATAGGTCGCGACGGCGACGGGTGCCAGCTGGGTGCGGCCGCTGCGGACCAGGCCGGTGACGAGCAGCACGAGCCCGGTGGTGGCGACGACTTCGCTCAGCAGCAGATGCCCCGCCGACAGGTCGTGGGTGGACCAGCTGATCAGCGGGCGGTCGAACATGGCGTCCGCGAGCACCGATCCGGCGATGGCGCCGGAGGTCTGCGCGATGACGTACAGGGCCACGGTCCGGGCGCCGTACGCGGTCGGGCCGCCGCGTGCGGTCCACCAGTCGGCGAGGGTGACCACGGGGTTGAGGTGCGCGCCGGAGACCGGGGCGAGAAGGGTGATCAGCACCCAGAGTCCCAGGGCGGTGGCCAGCACGTTGGCCAGCAGCTGCACCCCGACGTCCTGGCTGAGGCGGGTGGCCTGGATTCCGGAGCCGACCACGACGGCCACCAGGGCGGCGGTGCCGACCAGTTCGGCGGCGGCTCTCCTGAGGGGCGGGACAGCCGGCCGGGTGGCTTCCCGCGCCGGAACGGCCTGTGTCTGCATACCCAGATTCTGAGGCCTGTATCGGAATATTGTTTCCGTATACTGGAAATGAGACATGTTCGGTATCGCCACCGGCTGGTTCCGGCGGGTCGCTCACTGGTCGGGAAGCCAGTTGCCGTGGAATCCGTAGGGCACCCGCTGGGGCAGATGGATGGTCGCGACCGGCGGGGCGGCGAGGTGCTCGGCGTCCAGGATCACCAGGTCACTGGTGCCGGTGCCGGCGTCGTACACATAGGTGAGCAGCCAGCCGGGGCCGCCCGCGAGGTCGTCGGCCGGGGCGAAGGCGGCTTCGCCGGGGGTGCGGCCGGGCGCGAACTCATGGCTGCTGACGCCGCCGGTCCGCAGGTCGTAGCGGACCAGGGCGCCGGCCACCGGCCCGCGTCCCAGCCCCTCGGCGGTGGTGACATGGCCGAACCGGGCCGGCCGGCCGGCGAGCCGGTCGTCGACCCGGGGGAACTCGCACGGCCGGTCGTCGATCTGCTCCTCGGCGACGGTGCCGGTCACGAGGTCCAGCGTCCAGCGCCACAAGGTGGCGGGCCGGTGGGCCAGATCCGGCGCGTAGTGGTGCGGATAGCGCGTGACGTGCAGGACGATCCGGTCGCCATCACCCTCGTCGTACGCGTTGAGCCCGTGGAAGACGTAGCAGGGGTCGATCGGGAACCAGCGGACGGCGCCGTACGGATCGTCCCTGCGCAGCACGCCGAGCCGGGCGCCGTAGGCCGGGTCCCACTGGTACGGCATGCCGCCGCCGGGGCGCATGGCCTCCTGGAGGTTGAAGACCACGGGCAGATCCATGAACACCACGTGGGAGGCGGTGAGATGGAAGTCGTGCATCATCGTGTGCGCCGGGACGTCCACGGGGCGGCTGACGACCAGCTCGCCGGAGGCGTCGGCCCGGTGGTACGTGAGGTACGGGGCGGTGAGCCCGCCGTATCCGAAGAAGTGCAGCTCCCCGGTGGTCGGGCAGGTCTTGGGGTGGGCGGTCATCGGGGTGTCGAGCCGGCCGCCGAAGTCGTACGGTCCGACGGTCTCCAGCTCATGCCCGGGGCGGCAGTCGATCTCGTACGGGAACGACGCCTCGACCAGGGCGAGGGTGCGGCCCGCGTGCCGGACGATGTGGGTGTTGGCGGGGCCGGCGGTGAGATCCAGATTGCCCTGGTCGTCATAGATCCGGGCGCCGTGGGTGAAGGTCGAGGTACGGACCCAGCGGTTGCGGTACGAGGTGGCGCGGCCGCCTTCGAGGCGGACGCCGTGCACCATTCCGGCGCCGAAGAACCAGTGCGGGGAGGCGGCGTCCTGCGGGTTGGGGCCGTTGCGCAGGTACCAGCCGGTCAGCTCGGGCGGGATCGATCCGGTGACCAGCAGGTCGTAGGCGGTCAGTTCCTCCGCGACGGGGGCGAAGTTGCCGGACAGATGCGGGGCGGCGGCGGGCTGCTGGGTCATGCGGGGTCAGCCTTCCTGCGTGCCGGGCTCGGAGAGGCGGGCCCGGACGCGGTCCGGGTAGCGGGCGGTGAAGAGCGCGGGGACCACGAAGCCGGCGACCTGGATCGGGATCGAGACACCGCTGCCGAGGTCCGCGGCGTAGACGGGGATCAGCACGGCGGCGGTGACGGTGAAGGCGGCGGCCCAGACGGCGGTGATCACCACGTTGATCCGGAGGAAGACCGGGCTGTTCCACACCTCGGGCGGGGCCTGGCGCTTCGCGATGCCGGTGGTGAAGGGGCGGCGGACGGCGAGGGTGGCCCAGGCGGTGATGGCCAGCCAGCCGAGCGACAGCGCCCCGCTGTAGTCCTCCAGGCCGGAGTCCGGACGGGAGAAGGCGACCACGCTGAGGACCGCGAAGAACGCGATCGTGCTGAACTCCAGAATCTGGGACTCGGCGGCGATGCCCGCCTTGCGGTCCTGGATCAGCAGCCAGATGCCGAGGACGAGACCCGTGAGAGCCCCCCACTGCCAGCCGGCCGAGGAGACGGCGGCGAAGGCGATCCAGGGGATGAAGCCGCGCAGGTAGTTCATGACAGGCCTTCCAGTGGTCCGGGTTCCGGGTTCGTGGTCCGGGTGGGTGGTCCCGGATGGTGGTCCGGGTCCGGCATTCCATTTCCGACGTGTCAAAAGTAGAACGTCCAGCATTGACGTGTCAAGAGTGGAAGGTAGGATGGAACACATGAGCCTCCGCCACGCACTGCTGGGCCTCTTGGTCGAACGTCCGGCCAGCGGCTACGACCTGATGAAGCTGTTCGAGACCTCCCTCGCCAATGTCTGGCCCGCGACCCAGAGCCAGGTCTACGGCGAGCTGGGGCGTCTCGCCGATACGGGCCTGCTGGAAGTGGCCGCGGAAGGACCGCGCGGCCGCAAGGAGTACGCCCTCACCGACGAAGGCCTCGCCGAGCTGCGGCACTGGCTCACCGAGACGGAACCCGACCGGGTGCGCCGCAGCGAAACGTTGCTGCGGGTCTTCTTCCTGGGCGTTCTCACTCCGGTGGAGGCGTGCGCGTACCTCGGGAACGAGGCGTCCCGCGCCGCCGATCACCGGGCCTCGCTGAAGGAGCTGGAGGCGGCGGTGAACTGGGGCGACGACCAGCCCTCCGTCTACGGCCGGCTGGCCCTGGAGTACGGGCTGCGCTTCACCGCCATGCAGGAGGAGTGGGCCCGCTGGGCCGCGGACCAGGTCGCGGACCGCGCGCGCTGACCCGCGGCCCGGCACACCGATCGGCCGAGTGGCGGAGCGGCCGGTCCGGACCGGCCGCGCAAGGGTGGCAGCCCGGCGGGAACCGGGGCAGGGTGGTGTCCGTTGGAGCTATTGGGCAAAGGAATCGTCAAGCGGCGCGGCCCGCGCCGGATTGAGCAGGGAGTCCATCATGGGTGTCAGCCTCTCCAAAGGCGGCAATGTCTCGCTGACGAAGGAGGCCCCCGGACTGACGGCGGTCACCGTCGGCCTGGGCTGGGACGTGCGCACGACGACCGGCACCGACTTCGACCTGGACGCGAGTGCGCTGCTGGTCGATACGACCGGCAAGGTTGTCTCGGACAAGCACTTCATCTTCTTCAACAACCTCAAGAGCCCGGACGGTTCCGTCGAGCACACCGGCGACAACCTCACGGGCGAGGGCGAGGGCGACGACGAGGCCGTCAAGGTGAGCCTCGCGACCGTTCCGCCCGAGGTCGACAAGATCGTGTTCCCGGTCTCGATCTATGAGGGCGAGAGCCGTCAGCAGAGCTTCGGCCAGGTCCGCAACGCGTTCATCCGTGTGGTGAACCAGGCGGACAACAACGAACTGGCACGTTACGACCTCACCGAGGACGCCTCCACCGAGACCGCGATGGTCTTCGGCGAGCTCTACCGCAACGGCGCGGAGTGGAAGTTCCGGGCTGTCGGCCAGGGCTACGCCTCGGGGCTGCGCGGTATCGCGCAGGACTTCGGCGTCAACCTCTGACCTCGGCGTCATGTGAGGAAGGGCCGCGCGACGACTGTCGCGCGGCCCTTCCCCGTCTGTTCCGTCCGCGGTGTCCGCCGGTGGATTCCTAGGCGGGCTGGTCGGCCGGCGCGCTGACCGGGGCCGGGCCGGAGGCCGCGACCTGCGGCCGGGCGTGGCGGGCCGGGATGAAGGCGGCGATCAGCAGGGCGGCGAGGCCGGCCCCGCAGGCGATCGCGAACGCGACCCGGAAACCGTTCAGCGTGGGCAGCGGCACGCCGCCGAACGGCTGCGTCATATGGGCGAGCACCACGCCGACGACCGCGCTGGAGACCGAGGTGCCGATCGACCGCATCAGAGTGTTGAGGCCGTTGGCGGCCGCCGTCTCCGACAGCGGCACGGCGCCCATGATCAGCGCGGGCATGGCGGCGTAGGCGAGCGCGATGCCGGTGCCGATGACCGCCGATACCAGGATGACCTCCCAGACGGTGTCCATCAGGAACAGCCCCATGGCGTAACCGGCGGCGACGACCGCCACCCCCAGCATCAGCGAGGTCTTCGGGCCGCGGGCGGCCGAGATCCGGGCCGACAGCGGCGAGATCACGATCATCACCAGCCCGGCGGGGGCCAGGCACAGCCCGGCCGCGACCATCGACTGGCCGAGGCCGTAACCGGTCGCCTTGGGCAACTGCAAGAGCTGCGGAAGCACGATCGACATCGCGAAGAGGGCGAACCCGACCAGGACCGACGCGAGGTTGGTGAGCAGTACCTGGGGGCGGGCGGTGGTCCGCAGATCCACCAGCGGCGCGGTGGTCCGCAGCTCGAAGGTGCCCCAGCCGAGCAGGATCAGTACGGCGGCGCCGAGCAGTCCGAGGGTGGTGCCGCTGCCCCAGCCCCAGTCGCCGCCCTTGGACACGGCCAGCAGGAGACAGACCAGCCCGGCCGAGAGGCCGGCCGCACCGGGGAAGTCGAACCGTGCGGGGGTGCGCACCGCCGACTCGGGGACCAGGAAGAAGATGAGCGCGGCGGCCGCCGCCCCGAGCCCGGCCGAGCACAGGAACAGCGAGTGCCAGTCGAAGTGCTGGGCGATCGCCGCGGCACCCGGCATGCCGAGCGCTCCGCCGATGCCGAGCGAGGAGCTCATCAGGGCCATCGCGGAGCCCATCCGCTCCTTGGGCAGCTCGTCACGCATGATGCTGATGCCCAGCGGAATGACGCCCATCGCGCCGCCCTGGAAGGCCCGGCCGATCACCATCGGGAGCAGCGAGGTGGTGAAGGCGCAGATCAGCGAGCCGATGATCAGCAGGCCGAGGCTGAACAGCAGGATCCGCCGCTTGCCGTACATGTCGCCGAGCCGGCCCATGACGGGGGTGGCGACCGCGCCGGCCAGCAGGGTCGCGGTGATCACCCATGAGGCATCGGAGGCGGAGGCGTGCAGCAGTTCGGGGAGCTCGGGGATCAGCGGGACCACGAGGGTCTGCATGACCGCCACGACGATGCCCGCGAACGCGAGCACCACGACGATGGAGCCGCCCCGGTCGCGGGCCGCTGGATCGGATATCTGGGGCACGTGTACCGCCTCCGGGTGAAGTTGTTGATGTGCACGATACACAGGATGTGTATCGTGCACATTGCGTACCTCGTGGATACGCGCGGCGCGCAGGACGCGGTGACATAGGAGGCAGTGTGCTGGAGCGACTCGAACGGGAGTTGATGCTTGTCGCCCGGCACCAGGTGATGGCCCGCCGGGACCCGGCCGGCGGGCGGCTGGAGAAGTCCGCCTATCTGCTGCTGACCAGGATCGAAGCGGACGGCGCGATGTCCATCGGACAGCTCGCGGAGGCGTTCGGCCTCGACACCTCGACGGTCAACCGGCAGACGGCGGCGCTGCTGCGGGCCGGGCTGGCGGAGCGCGTCGCGGATCCGGACGGCGGAATGGCGCGGAAGCTGCGGATCACCGGTGCCGGCAAGGACCGGCTGGCGGCCGACCGCGCGGTCCATCTGGAAGGCCTGGGCCGGGTGCTCGCGGACTGGACGCCGCGGGAGATCGGGCAGTTCGAGGACGTACTCACCCGGTTCAACCGCAGCATCGAGGCCCTGGAGGGACGCGAATGGCCCCGCCCGGAATCGGGCGGGGCCGGCGACGCGTAAGGCGTGGCTCGTAAGGCGTGGCGCGTAAGGCGTGGCGCGTAAGGCGTGGCGCGTAACGCGTGGCGCGTAACGCGGGGATGTGGGAGAGGGAGCCGTGGGCCTCAGGCGGCCAGGCGGACGGCGAGCGCCTTGGCCTTGGCGACCGCTTCCTCGTGGGCGCGGGCGCGCGACGCGTCGGCCTGGTCGCGGAGGTCGGCCATCGCCGGGTTCACATGCGCGAGCGTCAGCTCGGGCACGATGAAGTCGACCTCGAGGCCGAGCATGCCGGTGAGCACCTTCTCCAGGTAGTTCGAGGCGAACTCGAAGCTCTCCCGCGGGGTGCCGGAGGCGTACGAACCGCCGCGGGCGGTCACGACCGTGACCGGGGTGCCGGCCACCGTGGACGCCTCGCCGCCGGTGCGGCCGATGATGATCACCTGGTCGAGCCATGCCTTGAGGCTGGAGGGGATCGTGAAGTTGTACATCGGGGTGCCGATCAGCACCGCGTCGGCCTGCTCCAGCTCCCCGGCGAGGGTCTCCCGCAGGGCGTGGGCCGCCCGCTGCTCGGGGGTGTGGTCGGCCGCCGGGACGAAGGCCGCGGTGATGGCGTCGGCGGTCAGATGGGGGAGCGGATCGGCCGCGAGGTCGCGGTAGATCACGGTGCCGTCCGGGTGCTGCGCCTCCCATTCCTTGCGGAAGGTCGCGGCGACCTCGCGGGAGACGGAGCCCTCGTGGAAGGCGGAGGAGTCGATGTGCAGCAAGGTGGGCATGGGAATGCCTCCACTTTCGGAAGACGGTGCGAACGCCGCGACGCGATGGGCGCCTGCGTTCTTTCGTACGTAGCTATTGATAGCACAGTAGCTTACTTTTCTGCAGTAGCAAGTGGGACGGCAGTACGCTGTACCCATGCAACGGGGACAGCAGGCGCAGGCGGAGCTCGGGGCCGAGGTGTGTACGGGCGTCGACATCGCGCTCACGCGCGTCTTCGAACTGCTGGGCAAACGGTGGACCGGGCTGATCGTGGCCGTTCTCACCCAGCGGGCGGCGTACTACGCCGACCTGCGGAGATCCCTCCCCAAGATCAGCGAGCGCATGCTGTCGGACCGGCTGAGCGAGCTGGCCGACGCCGGGCTGGTCGTCCGTGAGGTCGACGAAGGTCCACCGCTGCGCGTGACCTACCGGCTCACCGAGGCCGGCCTCGGTCTCGGCCCGGCCCTGCACGAGCTGGGTCTGTGGGCCGAGACGTACCTGCTGGGCGGCATCGACGCGGCGGGCGACCTGGAAGGGCCGTGCGCGGGCGCGCAATCCAGCCCCTCCCGGCCCCAGCAGAACGAAATCTGCTGAACGCCTGAACGCCTGAACGCCTGAACGCCTGAACGTCTGAACGTCTGAACGTCTGAACGTCTGAACGTCTGAACGCCTGAACGCCTGGACAGCTGAAGGTCTCGGCGGGCCGGCCGGTGCCGGGTGATTTCCGACGGCCGACGGCCGAAGTCCTAGCCCGGTAGCGGCAGTTCGAACCAGACGACCTTGCCGACCGCCTTGCGGCTCGTACCCCAGCGCCGCGACAGATGCGAGACGAGCGCCAGGCCGCGGCCCTCCTCGTCGTCCGCGTCGGCCCGCCGCAGCTGCGGCAGGTTGTGATCGTCGTCGCTGACCTCGACCAGCAGCTTGCCGACGTTCATCAGCCGTAGCTGGACATCGTGCGACGCCACCCGCAGCGCATTGGTGACCAGCTCGCTGACCAGCAGTTCCGTGACGTCCGTGAGCCGGTCGAGACCCCAGATGCCGAGCTGCTGCCGGGTGAGTTCACGGGCGGTGCGGACCTCCGCGTCGTCCATGCGCAGCGTCCACTGGGCGACGTCCTTGGAGGCGATGCCCTCGAACCGGGCGACGAGCAGGGCGACATCGTCCCGCCGGTCCTCGGAGTGCAGCCGGCTGAGGATCTGCGCGCACACGTCCTCCGGAGTCTGCTGCGGCTCGATGACGTTGGCACACAGGGCGGCGAGACCCGCGTCTATCCCCTGGCCGCGGACCTCGACCAGGCCGTCCGTGCACAGCACCAGCCAACTGCCGTCCGGCACCGGGATCTCGACCGTCTCGAACGGCACGCCGCCGACGCCGATCGGCGCTCCCTTGGGGATCTGCAGCAGCTCGCTGACCCCGTCGTGGCGGGCCAGGACGGGCGGGATGTGACCGGCGTTGGCGAGGGTCAGATTGCGGTGGATCGGGTCGTAGACCGCGTAGACGCAGGTGGCGAGGTGCTCGGGGCCCAGCCGGTGCGCGAGGTTGTCGAGGTGCCGCAGCAGCTGCGCCGGCGGCAGGTCGAGGGCGGCCATGGTGATGACGGAGGTACGGAACTGGCCCATGACGGCGGCGCTGATCAGCCCGTGCCCCATCACATCGCCGACGATGAGCGCCACCCGGCCGCCCGGCAGCTGGATCGCGTCGAACCAGTCGCCGCCGACCTGCGCCTGGCGGTCGCCCGGCATGTAGTGGTGCGCGATGCGGACGCCGGGGATCTTGGGCGGACGGGTCGGCATCATGCTGCGCTGCAGCGTCGCGGCGGCCCGGGACTCGAAGCGGTGCAGCCGGGCGTTGTCGAGGTGGACGGCGCCACGGGTGACGATCTCGCCCGCGGTCGCGGCGTCCTTGGCGTCGAACGGGCGCCGGTTCGGCTGGCGCAGGAAGCACATCCGGCCGAGGACCGTGCCGCGCGCGGTGAGCGGGACCACGACCATGGAACGGCCGGGCAGCAGCGGGCCGAGGGCCGGAACGCCCAGGTCGAGCGCGAGGTCCTGGGCGAGCCCCGGTTCGATGACGGGGACGAGGATCGGCTCGTTCAGGCGCGGGGTGATGTCGTCGGTGGAGAGGGTGATCAACTCGCCCTCCGGGACGGCGCTTTCCCAGGCGCCGGACGGCCCGTTCAGGGCGACCGCGACCCGGCGGAGCAGGACGGTGTCGGACGGCCGGTCGTCCTTCGGCGGCTCGGTGTCGGAGAACAGCTGGTCGACGATGAGGATCGCCGCGAAGTCCGCGAAGCGCGGGACGGTCACGGCGCACAACTCGCGTGCGGTGGTGTCGAGATCGAGGGTGCTGCCGACCTTGGTGCCGGTCTCGCGGAGTAACGCGAGCTGCTCGTCCAGCACATGGCCGGGAGCGGGCGTCGCGAAGACCGGTACGGCGGGGACGGGGACGGCGGTGAGGCCGTCGGCGCCGGTGCGCACCCCGGCGGCCCGGCCTCCGGAGGAGTTGCCGGCCGAGTTCCCGGCGGCCGGTGTGACCGTCGCCTGGACGGACGCTCCGGAGCCCGAACGGGGCGCGGGGAGCAGCTCCCGGCGGTTGGTGCGGGCCGGGCGTAACGTTCCGCCGTCCGCCTCGTACTCCCTGGGCAGGACCGGCAGTTCCGTGCTGCCGTCCACCCGCAGGACGGGGTACCCGAGCGGGACGACCTGCCGCATGATCCGTTCGAGGCGGCCGGTGCTCACCCGGGGCAGGACGATGCCGAGCCGGGCGGTCAGCTGCCGGGCGTGCGCCAGGTCGGGGACGGGCGCGAGCTGGGCGGAGACCGAGATGCCCTCGCGGGCCTCGCGCGCCGGCTCCTCCGCGGCGTACGGCAGCAGGCGGTCGCCGAGGGCGATCCGCAGCGAACCGGCGCGCAGCGGCTTGGCGTTGGCGGCGATGACCAGCAGGCTGCGGCCGGCGGGCTCCATGATGCGGTACGTCCACCACAGCACGTCGCGAACGGTGCCGTCCCGGTCGGTGGTGGCCAGCGAACCGGCCCAGGCGGGGTGGGTGAGGTCGTCCAGCAGGTCGAGGGTGTCCTGGCGCGGAGCGCCGGAGGAGGTCAGCAGCCCGGAGGCACGATGGCCGAAAACGCCTTCCCAGCGGTGGCCGAAGAGCTCCTCGGAACCGCGGTTCCAGTAGGAGACGCGGCCGTCGGGGTCCACGCAGATGACGGCGAGCCGCAGGAGCGCGGCCACCCCGGTGGTGGCGAGCGGTGCCGCGCCGGAGCCGTTGCCGGCGGTGGTGCCGCTGCCGTTTCCGGAGGCAGAATCGACGGACACGTCCTTCTCCGTCTTCGCTTCCGCGCCGGCGGCCGGACCCATGGACGGGTCTTCGGACGTATCGGCGGATTGGGAAAGCCGGGTCATCTCGTTCAACGTCGTGCACCTGCGGTTCGGCGCTGAGTAGGGTCCTGGCTCAAGGCAAGCACGAAACTTCGGGCGGGGTCGACCAAATGGCCAGATTGCCCCCAGTGGTGGGGTAAGTGGCATCGGTGCGTCCGCTCGCTGACGGGGAGAGCGCATGAGCGAGTTGAGGGTGCCGCGGACCACGGGGTTCGCGCGCTGGCCGCACGAGGCCACGGCGAGGACCGCGGGCAAGGCGCTGCGGGGCCGGGTGGCCAGGTCGGCACACGATCATCTGCCGGCCGGCGGGGACCGGCCGGGTCCGCTGGGGGCGCTGGAGGCGTCGAATTCCGGCCGGATCGAGGCGCTGATACCGCTGCGCGTCGGACGGATGGCGGCGAGCCCGTTCTCCTTCCTGCGCGGTTCCGCCGGGCTGATGGCGGCTGATCTCGTCGACACCCCGGTGACCGGTGTCGGCGCCCAGATCTGCGGTGACGCGCACGCCGCGAACTTCGGCCTCTACGGCGACGCCCGCGGCCGGCTGGTCATGGACATCAACGACTTCGACGAGACGCTGTTCGGCCCGTGGGAATGGGATGTGAAGCGGCTCGCGGCGTCGCTGGTGCTCGC
Source organism: Streptomyces sp. RKAG293 (assembly GCF_023701745.1). Classification (NCBI taxonomy): domain Bacteria; kingdom Bacillati; phylum Actinomycetota; class Actinomycetes; order Kitasatosporales; family Streptomycetaceae; genus Streptomyces; species Streptomyces sp. RKAG293. The sequence continues at coordinate 4,723,296 of NZ_JAJOZB010000001.1, forward strand.
CGGGCGGGAGGCGGGCGCGTCCGAGGACGTCTGCCGGTCGGCGGCGCACGACGCGGTCGGCGCGTACCGGCGCACCATGCGGCTGCTGGCCAAGCTGCCGGTGCTGGACGCGTGGAACGCCATCGCGCACGAGGAGCTGGTCGCGCACGCGGACGCGCGCGATCTGCTGGGCACCCTGGAACAGGTGTCGGCCAAGGCGCGGAAGAACACCAGCGCGAAGTTCGTCGCGCGGTCGACGGAGCTGCTGGCGGACGGCGGCCGGCGCTTCGTGGACGCGCTGCCCGTGCTGCGGCGGGTGCCGGACGCGGAGGCGGCGGCGGTCGCCGGGGCGCTGGACGGCTATCTGCGGACGGTGTCGGAGGACCGGCTGCCGCTGCTCGCGCGCTACGCGGTGCACGATGTGGCGTTCCGGGTGGTGGGGACCGGGAGCGTGGGGACCAGGTCGTACGTGGTGCTGCTGCTCGATCACCTGGGGGAGCCGCTGGTGCTCCAGGTGAAGGAGGCGCGGGCGTCCGTGCTGCGGCCGTACGTGGCGAAGGCCGGATTCGACACCGCGGCGGCGGATGCCACCGCCACCTTCTCTGCCGCCTCCTCAAACGATGCGCACGATGCGCCCGCCTCGCACGAGGGCCGGCGGGTGGTGCACGGACAGAAGCGGATGCAGGTGGTCAGCGACATCCTGCTGGGGTGGACGTCGGTGGACGGGCTGCCCTACCAGGTGCGCCAGTTCCGGAATCGGAAGGGGAGCGTGGATCCGGCGTCGCTGGAGGCGGGGCTGATCGACGACTACGCGCGCATGACCGGGGCGCTGCTCGCGCGGGCGCACTCGCACAGCGCGGATCCGCGGCTGATCGCCGGGTACTGCGGCAAGAACGAGGAACTGGACACGGCGATCACGTCCTTCGCGGTGGCGTACGCCGACCGCACGGAGGCCGATCACGCGGAGCTGCTCGGCGCGATCAGGACGGGGAAGGTCGCGGCGGAACTCGGAATCTAGACCGCCGGGCTTGGCTCGATTCCGTTCCGGGCCGTTCCGAGCCGTTCCGGGCTGGACCGAGCCGTTCCGAGCCGGTCTGATCCGGTCTTGATCCGGTCTTGATCTGGGCCGAAACGGAATCTTTCGAGGGCGCGGAGGGGGTGTGGGGCCCGGCGGTACGGCTCCGGGGTATGGCCTCGGTGCCGGGCCCCGGGACGGGGGGCCGCCGGAATCCGTACGCTGTGCGGGTGACGAACCCGGAAGCGGAACAGGTGGATCAAGCGGCCTCCCAGCGGTTGGCGAAGGCGGTGCGCGCCGCTGAGCAGGCGCTCATCGAGTTCGAGATCGCGGTGGAGACATTCCGGGTCGAGGTGGACAACTTCTCCCGGCTGCATCACCAGCGGCTCGGCCCGATGTATGCCCGGCTGGACGAGCTGGACGCCCTGATCGCGGAGGCGGTGGCGGCGAACAGCGGCGACCGTGAGGACATCGAGCGGGCCTGGGAGGCCCGCGCCCTCGTCATGCCCATGCCGGGCATAGAGGAGCTCTTCGAGGGGATGCTCGGCCAGGACGGTGTCCGGCCGGTCGAGGACCCCAATCCTCCGCGCCGGGTGCGGCCGGGCAAGGAGGCGCAGCGGCTCTACCGCGAGCTGGCCCGCAAGGCGCACCCCGACCTGGCGCAGGACGAGGCGGAGAAGGAGCGGCGCAGCGTCTTCATCGCCCGGGTCAACGAGGCCTACGCGGACGCCGACGAGGACCGGCTGCGCGAGCTGGGGGCGGAGTGGGAGGCCGGTCCGGTGCTCGAGGAGGAGCTCCCGACCGAGGCGGAGGTGCTCTACGCCCGGCTGGAGTGGCTGGCCGAACGCAAGGAGGCGCTGTCCGTGATCGCCACGGATCTGGACGGCAGCGCGATCGGGCAGATGATGAAGCTGTCCCCCGACGATCCTGACGGGCTGCTCAACGAGATCGCCGAGCAGCTGCTGGAACAGGTCGGGGCGCGGGAGGCACGGCTCGCCGAGCTGGTCCGGCCCGCTGAGGGCTGAGGTAGTTTTCTCAGGTCCGCTGTGTCTGTCGTGTGCGCTGAGCCCGCTGAACCGCGTGCTGACCCAGCGCCGATCCCGTGCTCAGCTCGTGCTGAGCCCGTTGTGCCGAGGAGGCCCTTCCCATGTTCAACTCCCAGCTGCCCGCGGTCGACGCCGCCGGTGTTCCGGCCGAGGGCATCCTGCTGGACGTCCGGGAGAACGACGAGTGGGCGGCCGGGCACGCGCAGCAGGCGCTCCACATCCCCATGGGTGAGGTCGTGAGCCGGATCGCCGAGGTGCCGGACGGCGGCACGGTGCACGTGGTCTGCCGGGTCGGCGGACGGTCGGCGCAGGTCGCCCAGTACCTGATCGCGCAGGGCGTCGACGCGGTGAACGTGGACGGCGGGATGCTCGGCTGGGAAGCGGCCGGGCGGCCGCTGGTGTCGGACGGCGACGGCCCGGCCTTCGTCCTGTAGCGCGCCCAGGACCTTGGCCGGCCCTAGCCGAGGGGGTGGGCGGCGATCAGGTCGCCCAGGACCTCCTCGTGGGCGGCGGCGGGACCGAGCGACAGCTCCAGCTGCTTGGCCCAGGCGTGGTAGCGGTGCAGCGCGTAGTCGGTGTCCGCACCGAAGCCGCCGTGCAGGTGCTGCGCGGTCTGCACGACCCGCCGTACGCCCTCCGACGCCCAGATCTTCGCGACCGCGACATCGCCGGTGAAGGGCAGCGCGCCGGGGGTGTCGATGCTCAGCCGCCAGGCGGCCTGCCAGAGGGTGGCCTCCATCGCCCGCAGGTCGATGTAGCGGTCGGCGGACTGCACCGCGACCGCCTGGAACGTCGCGATGGGGTACCCGAACTGCTCACGCTTACTGGCGTAGGAGCTGGTCATGCCGAGGACCGCCTCGCCGAGGCCCAGCGCCAGGGCGCAGGTGCCGGTGGCGAGCACATTGCGCAGCCACTCCCAGGCGCCGTCCGCGGTGATGACGTCATCGGCCGGGATCCGTACCCCGTCGAACGTGATCTCGGCGAACCGCTCCCCGCTGGTGGAGACCTGCTCGGCGAGCGTGACGCCTTCGTGGAGCCGGGGGACCACCGCGATGACCGGGCGGCCCTCGGTGGTGTGGGCCGGCACCAGGATGTGATCGGCCTGCTGCGCCCACGGGACGGCCGTCTGCACCCCGTCGAGCAGCCACTGCCCCGGCTCCTCGTTCCGGTCGTCCTGCTGGTGCCGGGCCTGAACGGCGAGCTCGGCCCCGTCATGGCCGGTGCGGCCGTTGGCGGCGACGGTGAGGACGCCCCCGCCGCTGCCCGCCGCCGGAAGCAGCCGGCCGCGCAGCGCCGCGGAGCCGTAGGTCTGTACGGCGAGCCCGGCGGCGTAGGTCTCCAGCAGCGGCACCCGGGCGAGCACCTTGCCGGCCTCGCGCAGCACGAGGCACAGCGCCATCAGGTCGAGGCCGGCGCCGCCGTAGGTGTCGGCCAGGGCGAGGCTCAGCAGATCGCCGTCCGCGAGCTTGCGCCACAGGGCGCGGTCGAAGTCCTCGGCGACGGGCCCGTGGGTCAGCGCGGGGCTGGGGACCGAGTCGGGCGCGACTCCCGAGAACACGGCCCGCGCCGCCTCGACCGCCGCCAGTTGCTCCTCGGTGAAGCTGAAGTCCACTGCTAGCCCCTCCCACCGCTACGGTCCCTGACAGTGCGTCAGGTTAGAACACGTTCTAGTGAGAGGGAAGAGCGAGGGGCCACCGTTACGCGTCGAAGTCCAGCTCCACCCGGTCGGTGAGCGGATGCGACTGGCAGGCCAGCACATACCCGGCATCGGTCTCGTCGGGCTCCAGCGCGAAGTTCCGGTCCATCCGCACCTCGCCCGACACCAGCCGGGCCCGGCAGGTCCCGCACACCCCGCCCTTGCAGGCGTACGGGGCGTCCGAGCGGTTGCGCAGCACGGTCTCCAGGACGGATTCGCCGCCCTCGGACGGCCAGCTCCCGCCGCGCCCGTCGAGCGTCGCGGCGACCACGCTGCCGGCCGGGGCCGGGGTCCGGGCGGGGCCGGTCACCGGGCCGTCGTCCACATGGAAGATCTCCTGGTGGATCCGGGACCGGTCCACCCCGAGTCCGCGCAGCGCCTGCTCGGCTCCCCGCACCAGCCCGAAGGGGCCGCACAGGTACCACCCGTCCACCGTCTCCACCGACAGCAGCGCGGGCAGCAGGGCGGTCAGCCGCTCCTGGTCCAGCCGGCCGGACGGCAGCCCGGCCTGCTGGTCCTCACGGGACAGCACGTTCACCAGCTGGAGCCGGTCCGGATAGCGGTCCTTGAGGTCGGCGATCTCCTCCAGGAACATCGTCGAAGCGGCCGTCCGGTCGCTGCGCACCAGGCAGAAGCGGGCCGAGGGCTCCCGTCCGAGGACGGTGGCGATGTGGGAGAGCACCGGCGTGATGCCGCTGCCGCCGACCACCGCCGCGAAGTAGCCGGGGCGCGGATCGAGGATGAACCGGCCCATCGGCGGCATGACGTCCACCTGGTCGCCCACCGCCAGCTCCTTGTGGGCGTACACCGAGAACGCACCGTCCTCGACCAGCCGCACGCCGACCCGCAGGCTCTCCGGCCCCTCGGGGCCGGGAGCCGGGTCGCAGACCGAGTACGTCCGCCGGATCTCGGAGCCGTCCACGAACCGGCGCACCGCGAGGTGCTGGCCTGCCGCGAAGCGGTACGTCTCACGCAGGGGGGCCGGCACGTTGAAGGTCACGGTCACCGAATCGTCCGTGAGCCGCTCGATCCCGGTGACCCGGAGCGGATGGAACATTCACAACTCCTTGAAGTGGTCGAACGGTTCGCGGCAGCTCTCGCAACGGCGCAGGGACTTGCACGCGGTGGAGGAGAACCGGCTCAGCACGGTGGTGTCCACCGAGCCGCAGTGCGGGCAGCGCACCGACAGTTCGAGCGGCACCGGGCCGCCGCTGCCGACCGGGCGGGGCGGCGCTATGCCGTGCTCGGCGAGCTTGCGGCGCCCCTCGGCGCTGATCGCGTCGGTCGACCAGGCCGGCGACAGCACCGTACGGACGGACACCTCGGCCATCCCGTGCTCCCGCAGGACCTGGGTGATGTCGGTGACCATCGTGTCGATGGCCGGGCAGCCGGTGTAGGTCGGTGTCAGCTGGACCTCGACCCGGCCGGGGCCGACCAGCTGCAGACCGCGCAGCACCCCCAGCTCGGCGAGGGAGAGCACCGGCAGCTCCGGGTCCGGGACCGACCCCGCGAGCCGCAGCAGCTCCGCCTCCAGCGCACCGTCCGGCGTACCCGCGGCTATCGCGTCAGCCGGAGCGCCGGGCGCCCCGCCGTCGGTCACCATGCCGCCACCGGTCACCATGTCGCACCCGGGTGGGCCCGGTGCAGGTGCTGCATCTCGGCGAGCATCCGGCCGAACGACTCGGTGTGGATGCCCTGTCTGCCGGCGCCCGCCGACCAGGACGTCACGTCCGGCCCCTCCGGCATCGTCAGCGTGGCCTGCCGGACGACGGCGGAGACCCGCTCCAGCCAGGGCTCGCGCAGCGCGCCGAGGTCGGCGCCCAGCCCCTCCACGGGCTGGAACAGTTCGCCGGTGAACCGCCACAGGGCGTCCAGCCCGCGCTGCATGCGCTCGTGGCTCTCGGCCGTGCCGTCGCCGAGCCGCAGCGTCCACTGCCGGGCGTGGTCATGGTGGTAGGCGACCTCCTTCACCGCCTTCGCGGCCAGCGGCGCCAGCTCGCTGTCGCCCCGGGCCAGCTCCGTGTAGAGCAGCTCCTGGTACGTCGAGAAGTACAGCTGGCGGGCGATGGTGTGGGCGAAGTCGCCGTTCGGCTGCTCGACGAGCTGGACGTTGCGGAAGGCGCGTTCCTCCCGGCCGAAGGCCAGCTCGTCCTCGTCGCCGACGAGGGAGAGCAGCACCCGGGCCTGGCCCAGCAGGTCCAGTGCGATGTTGGCGAGCGCGACGTCCTCCTCGAGGACCGGTGCGTGCCCGGCCCACTCCCCCAGCCGCTGGGCGAGCACCAGGGCGTCGTCTCCGAGAGGCAGCGCCGTGCTGACGAGTACCGGGTTCACAGGTGCCGCACCCCTTCCGGGATCTTGTAGAAGGTCGGGTGCCGGTACGGCTTGTCCCCCGCCGGCTCGAAGAACGAGTCCTTCTCGTCCGGCGACGAGGCGGTGATCTGCGTGGACGGGACCACCCAGATCGACACGCCTTCGGCACGCCGGGTGTAGAGGTCACGTGCGTTGCGCAGCGCCATCTCCGCGTCGGGCGCGTGCAGGCTGCCCGCGTGGCTGTGGCTGAGCCCGCGCCGGCTGCGGACGAAGACCTCCCACAGCGGCCAGTCGTTGGCAGTCATCAGCGCACCTCTCCGTGCTCGGTTCCCTGCTTGGCCGCGTACGCCGTGGCCGCTTCCCTGACCCAGGCGCCCTGCTCATGGGCGGTGCGGCGCTGGGTTATCCGCTGTTCGTTGCACGGCCCGTTGCCGCGCAGCACCTCGTGGAACTCGGTCCAGTCGATGTCCCCGAAGTCATGGGCGCCCCGCTCCTCGTTCCACCGCAGCGCGGGGTCGGGGAGGGTGAGCCCGAGGACCTCGGCCTGCGGGACGCAGATGTCGACGAAGCGCTGCCGCAGCTCGTCGTTGGAGTGCCGCTTGATCTTCCAGGCCATGGACTGCTCGGAGTGCCCGGATTCGGTGTCCGGCGGGCCGAACATCATCAGCGACGGCCACCACCAGCGGTCCACCGCGTCCTGTGCCATGGCGTGCTGCGCTTCGGTGCCGCGGCTGAGAGCCAGCAGCAGCTCGTAGCCCTGCCGCTGGTGGAAGGACTCCTCCTTGCAGATCCGCACCATGGCGCGTGCGTAGGGCCCGTACGAGCAGCGGCACAGCGGCACCTGGTTGGTGATCGCGGCACCGTCCACGAGCCAGCCGACCGCGCCGACATCGGCCCAGGTCAAGGTGGGGTAGTTGAAGATCGACGAGTACCGCTGGCGGCCGGCGTGCAGCTTGTCGAGCAGCTCGTCACGGCCGACGCCGAGGGTTTCCGCGGCGCTGTAGAGATACAGCCCGTGCCCGGCCTCGTCCTGCACCTTGGCCATCAGGATCGCCTTGCGGCGCAGTGAGGGCGCGCGGCTTATCCAGTTCGCCTCGGGCTGCATTCCGATGATTTCGGAGTGTGCGTGCTGCGCCATTTGGCGGATAAGCGTGGCGCGGTACGCGTCGGGCATCCAGTCACGCGGCTCGATCCGCGAGTCTTCGGCAAGTGCCGACTCGAAAGCGGCGAGAAGACCGGCCTGCGGTGCCGCCTCCTCGACCGTGGCTGCCGTGGTCATGTGTGCCCCCTACGTTGTTCCGCTCCGGCTCAACCGACCGACCGATCGTTCGGTTCAATGGTCGGTCGAGCGCCCTGGGGTGTCAAGGCCATCCCAGGGGCTGTGGATAACCCAGTACGGTCACCGGTGGCGCGAGGGCATGAGTAGCGTTCCGTGCGGAAGCGGAGCGCGGTGAGGAACGGGGAGACCATGGAGCCACCTGAGCTGCCGGGACCGGGTACGGGACCGGGCACGGATCCGGGCACGGATCCAGACACGGATCCGGGAGCGGGCGCCGTTCCGGTGGTGCGGGCCGGGGCAGGCGACAGGGCCGTCGACGGTGCGGACGGCGCGGCCGGGACCCGCGCGGACGCCGAGGCCGGAACGGACGCGGGTACCGACGCCGGGCAGGCCTCAGGAGAGGCCGCCGGAACGGGGCAGCTGCCGTCCTTGTCCACCGGATCCTGGGTCGTGGTCTCACTCGCCGTCGCGGCCGTCGCGGTCGGCGTCGTCTTCCACCTCGCCATGGTGTTCCTGCACGTCGCGCCGTCGAACACGGCCAGCAAGGAGTACCAGTCCACGGTCGACTCGTACATCTACCCCGAGTTCGAGCAGAACTGGAAGCTCTTCGCGCCCGACCCGCTCCAGCAGAACATCCATGTGCAGGCACGCGCCGAGGTACGCAGCCCCGACGGCAGGCTGCAGACGACCGGCTGGGTCGACCTCACCGCGGTCGACCTGACCGGCATCCGGCACACCGTCGCCCCCAGCCACACGCGGCAGAACGAGCTGCGCCGCGCCTGGAGCTTCTACACCTCCTCGCACGGCACCAACAACACGCCCACCGGTGTGCGCGGCCAGCTCAGCCAGGAGTACGTGCAGCGGATCGTGGAGAACCGATTCGGTCCCCAGCTGAACGGCGGTGACGTCGTCCGCGTGCAGGCCCGCTCCGCGACCGTGTGGGTCGCTCCGCCGTCGTGGACCGACGCGAAGCCCAACAACGAGACGCAGTACCAGGAGACGCTCTGGTGGTCGGTGGCCACCTCCGGACAGGAGAAGGCCTCGTGAGCGTTCGCAAGGATCTGCCGCCCTCCCCCTTCGCGGGGCTCGGCGGCACGCTCGACACCGGGCTGACCCGTGGTCTGGCCCGGATCACCAATACCGCGGTGGGGCCGTACCAGAGCGCGGTCGTCCGGATCGGCTTCTCGCTGACCTGGCTGCTCTTCCTGCTGCGCGAGTGGCCGCACCGGGCCGAGCTGTACGGCCCCGACGGCGTGTGGACCTGGGGAATGGCCCAGCGGCTGATGGCCGACAACGGCACCGGCGCGTTCAGCGTGCTGATGTGGACCGACAGCCACCTCTGGTTCGAGGTGGTCTACGCGGGCTCGATCATCGCGAGCCTGCTGCTGCTGCTCGGCTGGCGGACCCGGACTTCCTCCCTGCTGTTCATGGTCGGTGTGCTGTCGCTGCAGAACCGCAGCATCTTCATGGGCGACGGCGGCGACAACGTCATCCACCTGATGGCGATCTACCTCGTGCTGACCCGCTGCGGCCAGGTCTGGTCCCTCGACGAACGACGCGCCGACCGGCTGCGGGAGCGGACGCAGGACCGGGCGCGTGACCAGGCCCCGGAACGGGCACCGAAGCCGGACCCGGACCTGACCGGCGTCGTCCTGTGGTCGCTGCTCGGCGCCGCGCTCATCGTCGTCACCCTGCTGGGGAAGCTCGGCCAGTTCTGGGGGCCGGCCTTCTGGGGTTTCTGGCTGGCGCAGGCGGCCTGGTGGGCGGTGCGGCGCTACGCGGCCGGCGAGCCCCGCAAGGTGCTGGACATCATCGCCAACCTCGTCCACAACGGCGGCATGCTCGTGATCGTCGTCGAGGTCTGCCTGATCTACGCGACGGCCGGCTGGTACAAGATCCAGGGCTCCCGCTGGCAGGACGGCACCGCGCTGTACTACCCGCTGCACCTGGACGACTTCACCCCCTGGCCCGCGCTCTCGCACGCCCTGGCCGGTGCCGGTCTCATCGTCATGGCGATCACCTACGGAACGGTGATCGTGCAGGTCGCCTTCCCGTTCACGCTCTTCAACCGCCGTGTGAAGAACGTGCTGCTCATCGCGATGATCATCGAGCACGCCTCGATCGCGATCGTGCTCGGCCTGCCCTTCTTCTCGCTCGCGATGATCGCCGCCGACGCGGTCTTCCTGCCGACGAACTTCCTGCGCTGGGCGGGCAGCCGGATCGCCGGCCTCGTGCCGAACGCTCTGCGCGGCCAGGCCGGTCCCCGCACCGGCGACCCACGCGACCAGGATCAGGACCAGGACCAGGACCAGGTGCGCGAGTTGGGTACGACGATCGGGCGGCCCGCCACCGAGCCGCAGCTCGCCCATGGCGAAACCGGTGGTGCGGGAGACGGCTACCGCGTCTAGCGCCGGACCAGCCCCCAAAGGCCGGACAAGCACTGGGCAAGCCCCGGATACGCCCTGAGTACGCCCTAGATACGGCCGGCGCCCGGGGCGGGCAGCCAGTGGTAGAGCGCCATCGCCACCGTGGTGGCCAGGTTGAAGCTGGAGACGTGCGGGCGCATGGGTACCGCGATCAGTTCGGTCGCCCGCCCGCGCATCTCCGGCGAGATCCCGTGCCGCTCCGAGCCGAACGCGAGCAGCGCGTCGTCCGGGATCACCGTCGACCTGATGTCCTTCCCCTCCGGATCCAGGACGTAGAGCGGCCCGGCCGGCAGGTCGGGGAGGTCCAGCCGTTCGACCGCGGTGGCGAAGTGCAGGCCGGCGCTCGCGCGCACGACGTTCGGGTGCCAGGGGTCGATGTCGCCGGTGGTGATCACCCCGGTCGCGCCGAACCCGGCGGCCAGCCGGATCACGGCCCCGATGTTGCCGAGGTTCCGCGGGTTGTCCAGGACGACGACGGGTGACTGCCGGGGAGCCGCGTTCAGCGCATCGAGGTGGGAGCCGGCGCTGGGCCTGACGGCGAGGGCGGCCACACCGGTCGGATGGATCCTCGGCAGCAGCTCGCGCAGCACCTGCCCGGGAACCTCGACGAGGATCGCGCGGAGCCGGTCGGTCACATCGTCCGCGAGCTCTTCGGCGAGCGCCAGGGCGGCGGCCCGGTCACTGGTCAGTGCCAGCCGTACCTCGGCGCCGAAGCGCAGCGCGTGCTTGAGGCCGTGGAAGCCGTCGAGCAGAACGGCGCCGGGGGCCGCCTCACGCCACTGCCGTGCCGCGCGCCCGGCCTCGTCTTCCGCTTCCGTCATGGCCTCAGCGTACGGCGCCGGGAGGGCTGCCCCGCCAGGGCGCTGAGCTGGGCCGAACCGGTCTGGAAGGGGCGGGGGAGCCCCGTCCGGAGTGACAGGGCAACTCGGGACGGGGCCGGATGGGGAGAGGCTCGCGTTACGCGGGCCTGCGCACCTCGATGACCCGGAAGCGCCCGGCTACGAATGCCCCGTCGCACAGCGCCGCGTTGGCCGCCGGGTTGCCGCCGGAACCATGGAAGTCGGAGAAGGCCGACGTCTGGTTGACGTACACCCCGCCGGTCAGGTTCAGGGAGAGCTGGGCGCATTCCTCCCAGCACGCCTCCTCCAGCAGCCGTTCCACCTCGGCCGAGGTGGTGTAGCCGCCGACCGTCATGGCGCCCTTCTCCCGGACCGTACGGCGCAGCAGCTCCACCGCGTCGGCCGTGGAGTCGACCGCGACGGCGAACGACACCGGTCCGAAGCACTCCGTCAGATACGCGGCCTGGTCGTCGGGCTTGGCCCCGTCCAGCTTCACCAGCACCGGTGTGCGGACCGTCGCGTCCGGGAAGTCCGGGTGGGTGACCGCGCGGGAGGCGAGTGCCACCTCACCGATCGAGGGTGCCGCCTCCAGCCGCGTCTTCACATCCGGGTTGACCAGCGCGCCCAGCAGGGCGTTGGCGCGGGCGTCGTCGCCGAGCAGCCCTTCGACGGACGCGGCCAGATCGGCCACCACCTCGTCGTAGGTCCGCTGGCCCGCGTCGGTGGTGATGCCGTCGCGGGGGATGAGCAGGTTCTGCGGGGTGGTGCACATCTGGCCGCTGTACAGGGACAGCGAGAAGGCCAGGTTGCTGAGCATCCCCTTGTAGTCGTCCGTCGAGTCGATGACGACGGTGTTGACGCCGGCCTTCTCGGTGTAGACCTGCGCCTGGCGGGCGTTGGTCTCCAGCCAGTCGCCGAAGGCGGTGGAGCCGGTGTAGTCGATGATGCGGATCTCGGGCCGCACGGCGAGCGTCTTGGCCAGCCCCTCGCCGGGCCGCTCGGCGGCCAGCGCGACCAGGTTCGGGTCGAAGCCCGCCTCAGCCAGCACCTCGCGGGCGACCGCGACGGTCAGCGCGAGCGGCAGTACGGCACGGGGGTGCGGCTTGACCAGCACGGGGTTGCCGGTCGCCAGGGAGGCGAAGATGCCCGGATAGCCGTTCCACGTCGGGAAGGTGTTGCAGCCGACGACCAGGGCGACGCCGCGCGGGACGGCCGTGAAGGTCTTCTGCAGTCGCAGCGGGTCCCGCTTGCCCTGCGGCTTGACCCACTCCGCCGCATCCGGGGTGCGGACCTGCTCGGCGTACGCGTAGGTCACGGCCTCCAGGCCGCGGTCCTGCGCATGGGGCCCACCGGCCTGGAACGCCATCGTGAAGGCCTGGCCCGAGGTGTGCATCACCGCATGGGCGAATTCGTTGGTCCTGGCATTGATCCGCGCCAGGATCTCCAGGCACACCATCGCCCGCAGCTCGGGGCCCGCGTCCCGCCACGCGGGGATGCCCGCCCGCATCGCGGGCAGCAGCACCTCGATGTCCGGGTGCGGGTAGTCGACCCCGAGCTCGATCCCGTAGGGCGAGGTCTCGCGGCCGGTCCAGTCGTCGGTGCCGGGCTGGTCGAGCGCGAAGCGCTGCCCGAGCAGGGCGTCGAACGCGGCCTTGCCGTCGGCTCCGTCTCCGTAAGCCTTCGGGTGTTCGGGATACGGCGACCAGAACTCACGGGTCCTGATCGCTTCGAGTGCCTTGTCGAGAGTGCCGCGATGCCGTTCGATCAACGGGACAGCGGTGAGATCGGCGGCCATGGGGACCAACTCCTCGTCGAGCTGGGCTGGATATGGGAACACCGCTAGATTAACCGAATGTTCGGTCGGTTCAAGAGGGCGGCCGGACCTGTGGACAACTTGGCGAGGAGCAGTCGGCATCATGATCGCGCTTGATCGAACCCGCACCGTTGCTGTCATCGGCGCCGGCACGATGGGCCAGGGAATCGCCCAGGTCGCACTGGTCGCGGGCCATCGCGTGCGGCTCTACGACGCCGCTCCCGGCAGTGCCGAGCGCGGTGCGTCGGCGGTCGCCGCGCGGCTCGCCCGGCTGGCCGAAAAGGGCCGGATGGACGCGGCCGAACGGGATGCCGCGCTGGCCAGGCTCGCTCCCGCCGCCACCCTCGGCGAGCTCGCCGACGCCGCTCTCGTCATCGAGGCGATCATCGAGGATCTGCCGGCCAAGCAGCGGCTCTTCAGCGAGCTGGAGGACGTCGTCGACGACGCGTGCCTGCTCGCCACCAACACCTCCTCGCTCTCCGTGACCGCCGTCGCGGGCGCTCTGCGCCGTCCCGGCCGCTTCGTCGGCCTGCACTTCTTCAATCCGGCGCCACTCCTCCCCCTCGTGGAGGTCGTCTCCGCCGCCACCACCGACGAGGACGCCGCGGCCACTGTGTACGCGACCGCCGCCGCCTGGGGAAAGTCCCCGGTGCGCTGCACCGACACCCCGGGCTTCATCGTCAACCGGATCGCCCGCCCCTTCTACGCCGAGGCGTTCCGCCTCCACGAGGAGGGGGCCGCCGACCCCGCCACCATCGACGCGGTCCTGCGCGAGTGCGGCGGATTCGCGATGGGCCCGTTCGAGCTGACCGACCTGATCGGCCAGGACGTGAACGAGGCCGTCACCCGCTCCGTCTGGGAGTCGTTCTTCCACGACCCCAAGTTCACGCCGTCGCTCGCCCAGCGCCGCCTCGTGGAGTCCGGACTGCTCGGCCGCAAGTCGGGGCGCGGCTGGTTCCGCTACGGGGACGAGGACCGGCCGCGCCCGGCCACGGCGGCTCCCGCGCCCGCGCCGGAGCGGGTGACGGTCCTCGGGGACCTGGGGCCGGCGGCGGAACTCGTCGCGCTCATGGAGGAAGCGGGCATCGGCGTCAACCACGAGGAGGACGACCGTGGGTCGATCCTCGTGGGAGAAGACGCCCGGCTCTTCCTCGCCAACGGCTACCACGCCACCTATCAGGCCAACAGCAATATCAACTTCGACCTCGCGCTGGACTACCGGGCCGCCACCCGCATCGCCCTGGCCCCGGGTGACACCGCACGGCCCGAAGCCGTCCAGGCGGCCGTCGGCCTGTTCCAGGCGCTGGGCAAGCAGGTCAGCGTGATCGACGACGTTCCCGGCATGATCGTCGCCGGCACGGTGGCGATGCTCGTGAACCTCGCCACCGACGCGGTCGCCAAGGGCGTCGCCTCGCCCGCCGACATCGACACCGCGATGCGGCTCGGTGTGAACTATCCGCTCGGTCCGGTGGCGTGGGGCGACCGCCTCGGGGCGGGCTGGGTGTGCAACATCCTGGACGGATTGCACGAGTCGTTCCCCAGCGGCCGCTACGCACCGTCGGCGCTGCTGCGCCGCCGTGAGGCCGCCGAAGCGGAGCTGTTCTAATCGTGACCATGGCCGAGCCCCCCAGTCCCCGCGTCAAGCGGGACACGTACACGCCCGACACGCTGCTTGCCGTCGCCGTCGAGGTGTTCAACGAGCGCGGCTACGACGGCACCTCCATGGAGGACCTCTCCCGGGCCGCCGGAATCTCCAAGTCGTCGATCTACCACCATGTGCGTGGCAAGGAGGAGCTGCTCCAGCGGGCCGTCGGGCGTGCTCTGGACGGTCTGTTCGGCATTCTGGACGAGCCGCGGGCACGGCAGGGACGGGCGATCGAGCGACTGGAGTACGTCACCCGGCGTACCGCCGAGGTGCTCATGGACGAGCTGCCCTACGTCACCCTGCTGCTGCGGGTGCGCGGGAACACCGGCACCGAGCGCTGGGCGATGGAGCGACGCAGGGAGTTCGACCAGCGGGTGTCCGACCTGCTGAAGGCCGCGGCGAGTGAGGGTGATCTCCGCTCCGACATGGACATCCGGCTGGCCACGCGGCTGCTCTTCGGCATGATCAACTCCATCGTCGAGTGGTACCGGCCCGACGCCAAGGGCGCGATCGACGGGGAACACGTCGCGGACGCCGCGGTACGCCTGGCCTTCGAGGGGCTGCGCACGTAGCCGAACCGTAAGGTCCAGACCATTGACCGGTGAGCGGGCCGCCGACACCATCCAGCCATGTACTCAGCTGGACGCACCCGGATCTTGCGCGCGCTCGCCGCCACGGCTCTGGCCACCGCGCTTCCCCTGTCCCTGACGGCCTGTGGCGACGATGGCGGCAGCGGTGGCAAGGCGACGGCGGAGCCGTCCCCGACGGCCACCGTGAAGACCTTCGACTGTCTGACCGAGGCCCAGGCCAAGGCCGGCTCGATCACCTTCAAGGACACCGGTGGCAACGCGGTGGACGGCTTTCTGGCGGGTACGGGCGCCACCGGCATCGTGCTCGCGCACCAGGCGGACGGAACCGTCTGCCAGTGGGTGCCCAAGGCGCTCGAACTGGTCAAGAGCGGCTACCGGGTGCTGGCGATCGACTCCAACGGTGACGAGTTGCCCGAGGTCGTCGCGGGTGCCCAGCTGCTGCGCAGCAAGGGGGTGACGAAATTGGTGCTCATGGGCGCCTCCAAGGGCGGTACCTCCGTGCTGACCGCCGCCGCGAAGGTCCAGCCGCCGGCGGACGCCGTCGTCTCGCTCTCCGCGCCCGAGCAGTACGGACAGATGGACGCGGCGGCCGCCGTCCCGGGGCTGACCGCGCCGATCCTCTACATGGCGGCGGACGGGGACACCGCGTTCGCGGATTCCACCAAGGCGCTCAGCAAGGCCTCGGTGAAGGCCAAGGAGAACTCGCTGTACATCGTGACCGGGATCCATCACGGCGTCTCGATGCTCGACGACGCCGAGAACTGGGCGAAGGTCACCGCCTTCCTGAAGAAGTACGGCGGCTGAGATACGGCGGCGGAGAGAGCACCACGCTTGACGAGCCGGCCGGGGATTACCCGGCCGGCTCAGTCGCCGACCACGAGGTCCGTCTCCTCGAAGACCAGGAGGGTCCGGCTGCCGAGGACCTCCGGTATGGCCTGGATGCGGGTCAGCACGAGCTCACGGAGGCTGCGGTTGTCCGCCGTGTGTACCAGCATCAACACGTCGAAATCTCCGCTTACCAGGGCAATGTGGGCTACACCCGGAAGAGTGAGAAGTGTTTCCCGGACCGTCCGCCACGAGTTCTGAACGATCTTGAGCGTGATGTACGCCGACGCGCCCTGCCCGGCGCGTTCATGGTCCACCCGGGCGGTGAACCCGCGGATGACGCCGTCCTCGATGAGGCGGTTGATCCGGGCGTAGGCGTTCGCCCGCGAAACGTGCACGCGCTCGGCCACAGAACGGATCGACGCACGTCCGTCCTCCTGCAGCAGTCGCAGAATCGTCCGGTCGATCGGATCGAGGGGACGGCTCTGCGGATCGGGCTCGGCCATCTGTTCTCGCGGCATGCCCCCGGACCTCCCTACCATGGACGGACTGGCTCCATTCCAGGCTGTGCAGAACCGTTTGTCCACAGGCTGAACGTACCTGTGGCCAAAATGCCTCCAACAACCGAACAATCGGTTGGGAGGACGCGACCCGTCCTCCAACCTACGAGGAGGTGCTCGCGATGACCGTCATGGACCAGAAACCCGCCCCTGGCCACAGGCATGGGGGACCCCAGCGCCCCCCCATCGACGCCACGCCGCTGCTGCCCGAGACGGAACCGTTCCGGCTGCTGGGCACCCCCGACGCCGCCGAGATCGACCCGGCGCTGCTCACCGAGCTCTACGGCCAGCTCGTGCGCGGCCGCCGGTACAACCGGCAGGCCACCGCGCTGACCCGGCAGGGCCGGCTGGCGGTCTACCCCTCCACCACCGGTCAGGAGGCCTGTGAGGTCGCCGCCGCCATGGCGCTGCGCCCCCAGGACTGGCTCTTCCCGAGCTACCGCGACACGCTCGCGGTCATCGCCCGCGGTGTGGACCCGGTCGAGGCGCTCACCCTGCTGCGCGGCGACTGGCACACGGGCTACGACCCGCGTGAACACCATGTGGCACCGCTCAGCACCCCGCTGGCCACCCAGCTGCCGCACGCGGTCGGCCTCGCGCACGCCGCCCGCCTCCGGGGCGACGACGTGGTCGCGCTCGCCATGGTCGGCGACGGCGGCACCAGCGAGGGCGATTTCCACGAGGCGCTGAACTTCGCGGCTGTCTGGAACGCGCCGGTGGTCTTCCTCGTGCAGAACAACGGCTTCGCCATCTCCGTACCGCTCGACAAGCAGAGCGCCGCCCCCTCGCTGGCCCACAAGGCGGTCGGCTACGGCATGCGCGGCCGGCTCGTGGACGGGAACGACGCGCCCGCCGTGCACCAGGTGCTCACCGAAGCCGTGGAGCGGGCCCGCTCGGGTGGTGGACCGACCCTCGTCGAGGCGGTCACGTACCGCATGGAGGCGCACACCAACGCCGACGACGCCACCCGCTACCGGGACGACTCCGAGGTCGAGGCCTGGCGCGAGCACGACCCGATCACCCTGCTGGAGCGGGAGCTGAACGGGCGCGGGCTGCTCGACGACACGATGCGGCACGCCGCGGCGGAAGCCGCCGAGAAGATGGCCGCGGACCTGCGCGAGCGGATGAACGCCGAACCGCTGCTGGACCCGATGGACCTCTTCACCCACGTCTACGCCGAGCCGACCCCCCAACTGCGTGAGCAGGCGGCCATGCTGCGCGCCGAGCTCGATGCCGAACACGACGGCGGGCAGACCGATCACACCGAGCACGCCGGAGCCGGTTCATGAGCACCGCGACCGCCCCCGCCCCCGCCACCGCGCGCAAGCCCGCCACCATGGCGCAGGCGCTCAACCGGGCACTGCGGGACGCCATGGCCGAGGATCCGGCCGTCCACGTACTCGGTGAGGACGTCGGAGCGCTCGGCGGTGTCTTCCGGATCACGGACGGCCTCACCAAGGAGTTCGGCGAGAGCCGCTGTACGGACACCCCGCTCGCCGAGGCGGGAATCCTCGGCGCCGCGGTCGGCATGGCGATGTACGGGCTGCGGCCGGTCGTCGAGATGCAGTTCGACGCCTTCGCCTACCCCTCCTTCGAGCAGCTGATCAGCCATGTGGCCAAGATGCGCAACCGCACCCGCGGGGCGCTGCCGCTGCCGATCACGATCCGGGTGCCCTACGGGGGCGGCATCGGCGGTGTGGAGCACCACAGCGACTCCTCGGAGGCGTACTACCTGCACACGCCCGGCCTGCACGTGGTCACCCCGGCGACGGTCGGGGACGCCTACGGGCTGCTGCGGGCCGCCATCGCCTCGGACGATCCGGTGGTCTTCCTGGAGCCGAAGCGGCTCTACTGGTCCAAGGACGACTGGAACGCCGACGAGCCGGCGCCGGTGGAGCCCATAGGTCGCGCCGTCGTGCGGCGCCCGGGGCGCAGCGCCACCCTCATCACCTACGGCCCCTCCCTGCCGGTCTGCCTCGAAGCCGCGGAAGCCGCAAAGGAGGAGGGCTGGGACCTGGAAGTCCTCGACCTGCGCAGCCTGGTGCCCTTCGACGACGAGACGGTTGCGGCAGCGGTGCGCAGGACGGGCCGGGCCGTGGTCGTGCACGAGTCCACCGGATTCGGCGGCGCCGGTGCGGAGATCGCGGCGCGGGTCACCGAGCGCTGCTTCCACCATCTTGAAGCACCGGTCCTGCGGGTCGCGGGCTTCGACATCCCGTACCCGCCGCCGATGCTGGAGCGGCACCATCTGCCCAGCGTGGACCGGATCCTCGACGCGGTCGGCCGGCTCCAGTGGGAGGCGCGCTGATGGCCGTCGTGAAGGAGTTCACCCTCCCCGACCTGGGAGAAGGGCTGACCGAGGCGGAGATCGTCCGCTGGCTGGTGCAGGTCGGCGAGGTCGTCGCCATCGATCAGCCGGTCGTCGAGGTCGAGACGGCCAAGGCCGTGGTCGAGGTCCCGTGCCCCTACGGCGGCGTCGTCACCGCCCGGTACGGCGCGGAAGGCGAATCGCTGGCGGTGGGCCGTCCTCTGATCACGGTGGCGGTCGGTACGGCGGTGAACTCCGACGCCTCCGGCGCTGCCGCGTCCGCCGACGGTGACGGTGGTGAGGGATCCGGCAACGTCCTGGTCGGCTACGGCACGACCGCGCCGGGCGCACGGCGCCGCCGGGTCCGGCCGGCGGCGGGCCAGAGCCCGGCACCGGCACCGGCACCGGCATCGGTAGCGGTGGCGGCGGCTGTGGTCGCGACCGCGCCGGCCGGTCCCGTGGCGGTCATCTCGCCGTTGGTGCGGCGGATCGCGCGGGAGAACCGGCTCGACCTGCGGTCGCTGACGGGATCTGGACCGGACGGGCTGATCCTGCGCGCGGACGTCGAACGGGCGGTCGCCGCGGCGACCGCCGGCACGGCGGCGGCACCGGTCGCGACAGCGCCGGCGGCTCCCGCCGGCCCGGCCGCCGACGTGGTGGGGGAGCGGGTGCCGTTGCGCGGGATCCGGGGAGCGGTGGCCGAGAAGCTCAGCCGCAGCCGCCGGGAGATTCCCGACGCCACCTGCTGGGTCGACGCCGATGCCACCGAACTGCTCGCGGCCAGGGCGGCCATGAACGCGGGCGGCGGGCCGAAGGTGTCCGTGCTCGCGCTGCTCGCGCGGATCTGCACCGCGGCACTGGCGCGGTATCCGGAGCTCAACGCCACCGTCGACACCGAGCGGAACGAGATCGTGCGGCTGCCTGCCGTGCACATCGGCTTCGCCGCGCAGACGGAACGCGGGCTGATGGTCCCGGTCGTCAAGGACGCTCAGGCACGGACCACCTCAGGTCTGTCGGCGGAGATCGGCCGTCTCACCGAGGCGGCCCGCACCGGTCGTCTCACGCCCGCGGATCTCACCGGCGGCACGTTCACCCTCAACAACTACGGAGTGTTCGGTGTCGACGGTTCGACGCCGATCATCAACCACCCCGAGGCCGCGATGCTCGGAGTCGGCCGGATAGCGGCCAAACCCTGGGTCCATCAGGGGGAACTGGCGGTACGACAGGTCGTGCAGCTGTCGTTCACCTTCGACCACCGGGTGTGCGACGGCGGCACCGCGGGCGGCTTCCTGCGGTTCGTCGCCGACTGCGTGGAGCAGCCGGCCGTGCTGCTCGCCGCGGTCTGAGCGGTACGGGCCCTGGCAGCTGCCAGAGCTCGACGGGTCGGGCACGACCACGCCGGACCGCCGGACCCGGCCGCACGGCATACTGCGCGGTATGACTGCACATGACGCCGTGGTGCTGGCAGGCGGCGCCGCCAGGCGGCTGGGCGGGGTGGACAAGCCGGGGCTGGAGGTCGCGGGGCGGCCGCTGCTCGACCGGGTGCTGGAGGCCTGCGAGGGCGCTGTCGACACGGTGGTGGTCGGTCCGCGCAGGCCCACCGGGCGGCCGGTGCTGTGGGCCCGGGAGGATCCGCCGGGCGGCGGACCGCTGCCCGCCCTCGCCGCCGGTCTGGCGCGGGCCGGTTCCGACACGGTGCTGGTGTTCGCCGCCGACATGCCGTTCCTGACGCGGACCACGGCGGACGCCCTGCGGGAGTCGCTGCGGCGGGAGCCGGACGTGGACGGCGTCGTGCTGACCGATCCGTCCGGCCGGGACCAGCCGCTGGCCGCGGCCTACCGTGCGGAGGCGCTGCGCCGGGGGCTGGCACTGATCGCCACCGAGCACGGCACGCTCGCCGGGCTGCCGCTGCGACTGCTCACCGAGGAGCTGCGGCTGCACCGGCTGCCGGACCCCTCGGGCTCGGATTCCTTCGACTGCGACACCTGGGACGATGTCGCCGCCGCACGGGCCCGACCGGAACAGGGGTGAGCCTGCGCGGCGATGGGCCCCGCATCGGGGACGATGGGCCTGTGTTGGATGAATGGATCGCCGCAGCCAAGGCCGAACTGGGGATCGAGCTCGAGGTCGACACCAAAGTCCTCCTCGACCTCGCCCGTGATGCCGCGCATGGTGTCGCCCGCCCCGCCGCACCGCTGACCACCTTCCTGGTCGGCTACGCCGCCGCCCGGTCGGGCGGCGGCCCCGAGGAAGTGCGCACCGCTGCCCGCAAGGCGGCCGAACTCGCCGAACGCTGGTCCACCGAGGCCGCCGCGGCCGCCAAGGCCGCCGAGGCCGCTGGCAGCAGCGATCCCGGGCCTTCCGAGGCAGGGACCCCGGCCGGATGACGGGCCGGACGACGGGGCCCGCGGACCAGGAGGCGGCCGCCCTCAGCGCGATGGGCGAGGCCCTGCTGCTCGCCAACGAGGGCCGGACCACCCACGCGTACGCGACCGGTGGGCCGGCCGGGCCCGGGCCCGTCGGCCTGGGCGGCGGCGCGGACAGCGGCGCGGACGGCGGGACGGGCCGAAGCGGCGACCGCAACGCTCGTCCCGGCCCCGACCTCACCCCCAGCCTCGATCCCCTCGCCATCGCGGGGCTCGACACCGGCAGCGCGAAAGCCCCCGACCCCGCACGCGACCCCGCACGCGAACCCGCACATGAACCCGAACCCGGGCGCGAACCCGGGCGCGATTCCGAACCCAGACACGAACCCGAGCCCGACGAGCCCGCCTCCCGGGCCCGGACCCGGCACCACGACCTCACCTGGCCCGAGGCCCGCAGAGCCGCACGTGCCGCTGGCCGGCGGCTGCCCGCCGTCAGCCGGCCGCTCGCCGGAGCGCTCGGGCACGCGCTCGCCGCCCCGCTCACCGCGCTGACCGATCTGCCGTCCTTCGACACCTCGGCGATGGACGGCTGGGCCGTGGCGGGCCCCGGCCCCTGGATGCTGGAGACCCGGCAGCTCCTCGCCGGCCAGCGGCCCGGAGTGGCGCTGCTCGACGGCCACGCCATCGCGATCGCGACCGGCGCGGCCCTCCCGCCCGGCGCCACCGCGATCATCCGGCACGAGCACGGCCGCACCGAACGGCGTACCGACGGCGGGCTGCTGCACGCCACCCACGGCGCGCCCACCCCCGGCCAGGACGTACGCCCGCGCGCCCAGGAGTGCCGAGGGGGAGAGGAACTGCTCTCCCCCGGCGTCGTCGTCACCCCCGCGGTGCTCGGTCTCGCGGCGGCCGCCGGGTACGACGAGTTGCGCGTCATCACCCGCCCCCGGGTGGAGGTGCTGGTCCTCGGCGACGAACTGCTCGACCACGGACTCCCCCACGCCGGATTCGTCCGGGACGCCCTCGGCCCGATGCTGGCGCCGTGGCTGGAGGCGCTCGGCGCCGAGGTGACCGGTACCCGGCGGGTCGTCGACGAGGTCGACGCCCTCATGAGCGCGATCGGTGAATCCACCGCCGACCTGCTGATCACCACCGGCGGGACGGCGGCCGGTCCGGTCGACCACGTCCACCCCGTCCTGCACACGCTGGGCGCGAAGCTGCTCGTCGACGGGGTCGCCGTGCGCCCCGGCCACCCCATGCTGCTGGCCGAACTCCCCGGGGGCGGGCACCTCGTGGGGCTGCCGGGCAATCCGCTGGCGGCGGTCTCCGGCGTCATCACCCTCGTCGCTCCCCTGCTGCGTACGCTCGCGGGCCGTCCGGTCCCGGCGCCGTACACCGCGGAGCTCACCGCCGACGTGCCCGGCCATCCGACCGACACCCGGCTGGTGCCGGTGGTCTTCGACGACGAATCGGCCGTCGTCCCGCTGCACTTCCACGGCCCCGCCATGCTGCGCGGCCTGGCCACCGCCGACGGGCTGGCGGTCATTCCGCCCGGCGGCGCGGCGGCCGGTCAGGAGACGGCCGTGCTCGATCTGGCATGGGGGACCGCCGGTTGCTGATGCCGGTTCCGAAAGCCGAGAGGGCGACGCGACCGATGCGAGCCACGAGAACCACGAGGTGAAGTCCGTTGAAACTGCCCCGCCACGACGCTGCCGCGGGCCGGGCGGACAGCGGCGCCGACCACGGGACCGACCCGCACGACCCCCACACCGACGACCTGCACACCAATGACCACACCCACGACCCCGCCGGGAGCGGCCACCGCGGCAGCCATCCCGCCGACCACGACAGCCCGGGCAGCCTCGCCTACAAGGTGATGTTCCCCCGGCAGACCATCGGCCCGCTGGTCCAGGTGTCCCGGCGGCTGGCGATGGCGCTGCTCGTGCTGCTCGCCACGGTTCTCATCGTCTATCTGGACCGCGGCGGGTACCACGACAACGCTGACGACTCCGTCTCGTTCCTCGACTCGCTCTACTACGCGACGGTCACGCTCTCGACGACCGGCTACGGCGACATCGTCCCCTACAGCGTCAGCGCGCGGCTGTGCAATGTCTTCCTGGTGACGCCGCTGCGCGTCCTCTTCCTGATCATCCTGGTCGGCACCACCCTCGAAGTGCTCACCGAGCGCACCCGCGAGCAATGGCGGCTCAAACGCTGGAGGTCCACCTTGCGCGACCACATCGTCATCGTCGGATACGGCACCAAGGGCCGGTCCGCCGCGCAGACGCTGCTCGGCCGGGGGATTCCGGTCGGGAAGATCGTGATCGTCGACCCCAGCCCCAAGGTGATCCAGGCGGCCACCGCAGAGGGCTTCGTCGGGGTGGTGGGCGACGCCACGCGCAACGACGTGCTGCTGCGCGCCGAGGCCGAGCGCGCCAAGGAGATCGTGATCGCGGCGCAGCGCGACGACACCGCCGTGCTGGTCACCCTGACCGCGCGCCAGCTCAACAAGCGGGCGAACATCGTCGCTTCGGTGCGCGAGGAGGAGAACGCACCGCTGCTGCGGCAGTCCGGCGCCAACGCGGTGATCACGAGCTCCAGCGCCGCAGGCCGGCTGTTGGGCCTGTCGATGCTGAGCCCGAGCGTGGGGCAGGTGATGGACGACCTGATCACGTACGGCAGCGGTCTCGATCTCATCGAGCGGCCGGTCACCAAGGCGGAGGTGGGCATGGCGCCGCGGGACGTGTCCGATCTGGTCGTCTCCATCAAGCGCGGCCACCGGCTGCTGGGCTTCGACGATCCGGAAGCGGCCACGCTGCAGTTCGCCGACCGCCTGATCGCGATTCACCGTGCGGGTCCCGATCTGCCGTCCGGAGGGTAGCCTCGCGCTCATGTATGCGATCACCATCCCCGAACCCGGCGGACCCGAGGCGCTCGTCTGGGCCGAGGTCGCGGACCCCGAACCCGCCGCGGGTGAGGTCCTGGTCGAGGTCGTGGCCAGCGCCGTCAACCGTGCCGATCTGCTGCAACGTCAGGGCTTCTACGATCCGCCGCCCGGCTCGTCCGCCTACCCGGGCCTGGAGTGTTCCGGCCGGATCTCCGCGCTCGGCCCCGGTGTGTCCGGCTGGGCGGTCGGCGACGAGGTGTGCGCGCTGGTGACGGGCGGCGGCTACGCGCAGAAGGTCGTCGTGCCGGTCGGTCAGCTGCTGCCGGTGCCCAAGGGCGTCGATCTGGTGTCCGCCGCCGCGCTGCCCGAGGTCGTCTGTACGGTCTGGTCCAACGTTTTCATGGTCGGGCACCTGCGCCCCGGTGAGACGCTGCTGGTCCACGGCGGTTCGAGCGGCATCGGCACCATGGCGATCCAGCTCGCGAAGGCGGTCGGCGCCAAGGTCGCGGTGACGGCCGGCAGCGCGGAGAAGCTGGAGGCCTGCCGGAAGCTGGGCGCGGACATCCTGGTCAACTACCGCGAGCAGGACTTCACGGAGCTGGTCAGGGCGGACGTGATCCTCGACATCATGGGCGCGAAGTACCTCGAGCGGAACGTGGACGCGCTGGCGGTCAACGGCCGGCTCGTCATCATCGGTCTGCAGGGCGGCGTCAAGGGCGAGCTGAACCTCGCCACGATGCTGGTCAAGCGGGTGGCGGTCGTGGCGACCTCGCTGCGCGGGCGCCCGCTGGGTGAGAAGGCCGCGATCGTGGCCGCGGTGCGTGAGCATGTCTGGCCGCTGCTGGAGGCCGGTACGGTGCGGCCGGTCGTCGACCGTACGATCCCGATCACCGACGCCGCCGAGGCCCATCGCGTGGTGGAAGCCAGCGCGCACATCGGCAAGGTCGTCCTGACGGTCTGAGGTCGTCCGTCCCCCGACGCCCGCCCAAGATGCCGCAATTGGCGCTTCATGTGAGGCTTGTGCCACATATGAAGTCGGCGGCTGAGAGGGGCGGGCGTCTTGCGTTCGGCACCCGGTGGGCGAGTGACGGCGGCAGCCGTACTGACCGGAGCGCTTCTGCTCCTGCCGGTGGCGCCCGGGTGGGCCGCGCAGGGCCGCGCGACGGCGTCGGCAGGCGCCGGTGCCGTGTTCGCGGCTCCGCCGCCCGCGACGCCCCGGCTGCCGGAACAACCGCAGCAGCCGAAGCAGCCGAAGCAGCCGGAACAGCCGGAACAGCCGAAGCAGCCGGAACAGCCGGAACAGCCGAAGCCTCCCGTGCCTCCCGTGCCGCCCCTCCCCGGGATACCCGCGCCTCCCATGACCCCGGAGCAACCGCCGCGGCCCGGCACCACCTCGACACCGCCGAAGCCCACACCGCCGAAGCCAGCAACGCCGAAGCCCACAACGCCGAAGCCAGCAACACCGAAACCCAGCACGCCGAAGCCCGTCACGCCCCGGCCCGCCACGACGAAACCGGCCACGGCGAAGCCCGGCACGACGAAGCCCGACGGGAAGAAGCAGGGCCCGTGGCGCAAGGGATGGGCGCACGGGATGTCGGCCCCGGACAGCGCGGAGGACACCGCGTCCGACGAGGACCTGTACGTAGCGGAGTATGAGCCTCCGGATTCGGTTCAGCCGGAGGGCTCGGGCGGCACCGAGGCGTACGAGCTCCCGATGCCCCAGCCGTCCGCCGCGGTCGTCGTCCCCGTTCCGGCGCTGCCGAAGGCGCCCGCTCCGGCGGCCGCTGCGAGCGTCGCTCCCGCCGTCGACGAGGAGGCCGGGGACCCGGTCGGCCGTGCGGTGAGCGTGCTGCCGCTCGGCGCCGGGCTGGCCCTGGTCGGGCTGGGCCTCGGCTTCCTGGGTCTGCGCCTCCGCAGAAGCTGATCCGTCGGCGAGTGACGGCGAGTGTCGGCGGGCCCGACCTTGCTCTCCGTGACCATACTCGGTATACATACTCAGTATGTCGATCCGTCATGGCCTCCTGGCCCTCCTCGATCGCGGTCCCCGCTACGGGTTCCAGCTGCGTACCGAGTTCGAGTCCCGTACCGGTTCCACCTGGCCGCTGAACGTCGGCCAGGTCTACACGACCCTTGGACGGCTGGAGCGTGACGGTCTGGTCGTGCCGGCCGGGGAGGACGACGGCGGCCACGCGCTGTACGCCATCACCGATGAGGGACGCAGCGAACTGCGCACCTGGTTCTCCACACCTGTGGACCGGGCGAATCCACCCCGCAACGAGCTGGCGATCAAGCTCGCGATGGCCGTGGGCTCGTCCGACATCGACATCCGTGCCGTCATCCAGGCGCAACGGCACCACACCCTCCAGGCCCTGCAGGACTACACCCGGCTGAAGGCCCAGGCGCTCGTCGCGCTGGAGCAGGACCAGAACCGTGACGACGTCGCGTGGCTGCTCGTCATCGAGCAGCTGATCTTCCAGGCGGAGGCCGAGGCGCGCTGGCTGGACCACGCGGAGACCCGGCTCGTACGGCTGGCCGACGCGATCGCCACCGACAAAGGCGGCGTGAACGACGCGAACCCGAACCCGAACCCGAACCAGGCCCCGCACCAGGCCCCGCACCAGGCCCCGCACCAGAGCTCGAAGCAGGAAGCCGCGCACGACAAGGGACTGCGTGCCGCTCTGGCGCGTTCGAGGCCCGGCCGGCGCTGACCCGTACGCCGCACAACGTTCCGACCTGACCACAGACCTGATCACAGGGGGATCAACCCATGTCTGCCCAAGAGCATCAGCCCGTCCTGCAGTTGCAGGAGCTGACCCGAGTTCATGGCAGCGGCACCACGGAAGTGCACGCGCTGCGCGGCATCGACCTGTCCGTCTTCCCCGGTGAACTCGTCGCCGTCATGGGGCCGTCCGGCTCCGGCAAGTCCACGCTGCTGACCATCGCGGGCGGACTCGACCTCCCCACCTCGGGCCGGGTGCTCGTCGAGGGCACCGATCTCACCACCGCGAACCGCAAGCAGATGGCCGCGCTGCGCCGCCGCAGCATCGGGTACGTCTTCCAGGACTACAACCTCATACCGGCGCTGACCGCCGTCGAGAACGTCGCCCTGCCCCGTGAGCTCGACGGCACCTCCGCCCGCAAGGCCCGCCGAGAGGCGCTGGCTTCGCTGCAGGAGATGGACCTCGACCACCTCGCCGACCGCTTCCCGGACGAGATGTCCGGTGGTCAGCAGCAGCGGGTCGCCATCGCCCGCGCGCTGGTCGGCGACCGCCGGCTGGTGCTGGCCGACGAGCCGACGGGTGCGCTGGACTCCGAGACCGGCGAGTCGGTGCTCGCGCTGCTGCGGGCCCGGTGTGACGCGGGTGCGGCCGGCGTCCTGGTCACCCATGAGCCGCGGTTCGCGGCCTGGGCGGACCGGGTGGTCTTCCTGCGGGACGGTTCCGTCGTCGACACGACGCTGCGCTCGAACGCCGAGTCGCTGCTCACCGGCGGTGTGGCTCAGTGAACGGCTGGCTCAATTCCTGGCGTGCCGCGGTGCGCATCGCGCGGCGTGACGCCTGGCGCTTCAAGGGACGCAGCATCCTCGTCCTGGCCATGATCGCGTTGCCGATCCTGGGCGTGAGCGCCGCCGACATCACCATCCGCAGCTCGCAGTTGACCGCCGAGCAGTCGCTGACCCGCGCCCTCGGTGCCGCCGACGCCGAGCTCTCCGACGCCGGGTACGACGGCCTGCCGGTCTACCAGTCCCCGGACGGCAAGAACAAGTCGCTGGTCAACGAGAACGCCTCCGGCCAGACGATCCCGGGCGGCAGCGGTCCCGGAGTCGATGTCCCGGCCGCCATCCCCGCCGGGGCGAAGACGCTGAAGGACTCCGTCGGCACGGGCAAGGTCCACACGAAGTACGGCCTGCTGGACGTCGACATCCGTGAACTGAAGGCCTCCGACCCGATGGCCGCCGGGATCATGGAGCTGGACCGCGGTCACTTCCCGGACGCACCGGACGAGGTCATCGCGACCAACGCGTTCCTCAAGACGAGCGGTCTGCACGTCGGCTCATCGGTCTCCGCCCGTGACCTGGCCACCAAGTACAAGATCGTCGGCGCCTACGACCTGCCCGGTGAGCTGAAGACGACGCAGATCAACGCGCTGCCGGGCGCCTTCCTCGCGCCGCTCGCCAAGGCCCTCAAGGCGGCAGGACGCGATGGGCCGGGCATCTCGTCCAAGTACCTCGTGGCCGTGGACGGTGGTTTCACGTGGAACATGGTGAAGGGGATCAACGCCAAGAGCGTCGTCGCGCACTCCCGTGCGGTGTCGCTCGACCCGCCGGCCGATTCCGAGGTGCCGCTGTTCGTCAAGTACCCGGACTGGAACCAGAGCTACGGCGGCAGCACCGCTGAGAAGGCCGCGCTGCTCGCCGTGGGCGCGACCATCGTCGGCCTGGCGATGCTGGAGATCTGCCTGCTCGCCGGACCGGCCTTCGCGGTCGGCGCCCGCCGCTCGCGCCGCCAGCTCGGGCTGGTCGGGGCCAACGGCGGCGACCGCCGCCACATCCGCGCGATCGTGCTGTCCGGCGGTCTGGTGATCGGTGTGGTCGCCGCCTTCGTCGGCACGGTGCTCGGTCTCGCGCTGACCTTCGCGCTCCGTGAGCCGCTGGAGCAGTACACCGGTGCGCGCTTCGGCGGTATCTCGGTGCACCCGCTCGAACTCCTCGGCATCGGGCTGCTCGCGATCCTCACCGGACTGCTGGCCGCCATCGTCCCTGCCGTCGTCGCCTCCCGGCAGAGCGTGCTGGCCGCGCTGACCGGTCGCCGCGGCGTCCGGCACGCCAACCGGGTGCTGCCGGTGCTCGGCCTCGCCGCCGTCTGTCTCGGCGTCGGTATCGCGGTCTTCGGCTCGATGAAGACCGACAACGTGCTCGCGGTCGGCGGCGGCTCCGCCATCGCCGAACTCGGCATCGTCGCGCTGACCCCGACCCTGGTCGGGCTCTTCGGACGGCTCGGCGGCTGGCTGCCGCTCTCCCCGCGGCTCGCCCTGCGTGACGCGGTGCGCAACCGGGGTCGCACGGCCCCGGCCGTCGCCGCCGTCCTCGCGGCCGTCGCGGGCACGGTCGCGGTGGCGACGTACACCGCCAGCAGCGATCTGGAGTCGCGCAACGGGTACGAGGCGCAGGCGCCCTACGGTGTCGTGGCGGTCAGTATCGAACGGGAGCAGGGCCGTGACCTGGACGCGGTCCGGGCGGCCATCGAGAAGCGCTTCCCGGTCTCGTCCCGCGCGGATGTCTCACGGGTGGTCGTCGGCAAGAAGACCTGCTCGATGTACCGGAGCAACCCCGGCTGCGGCCGGGCGGAGATGGTGCTGCCCCCGGCCAACGCCTGCCCCACGGACGGGCCGGACGCCGACCGGAAGTTCAGCGTGGCCGAGCGGCGCAAGCTGGCGAAGGACTGGCGCTGCGACCGCAGGTACCACAGCAGCGCCATCAGCACGGATTCCGATGTGCTGATCGGTGACGCCGGGCTGCTCCACGCGCTCGGCATCAAGGACCCCGGGGCCGAGCAGGCGCTCGCGGCCGGCCACACGGTGCTGTTCGACAAGCACTACGTGGAGAAGAACCGGCTCACCTTCCGGATCGTCGAGGACTCCTCGAAGCCGGTCCCCGAGGGTCAGGACGCCGTCGGACCGCTGAAGTCGTTCCCCACGTACGTCGCCCAGGACGGCACGGAGTCCTACGGCGTCCGCGCCATCATGACGCCGGCCACGGCGAAGGCCGCCGGGCTGCAGACCGTTCCCTTCGGTTCGTACTTCGTGAACGAGAACGTGCCCAGCAGCAAGGAACAGCAGGCGCTGGACGACGATCTCGCCAAACTGGGCGCCGATCCGAGCCTGTATGTCGAGGAGGGCTACGTCAGCGACAACAACATCATCCTGCTGGCGCTGACCGTCTTCGCCGGTCTGGTCACCATCGGTGCCGCGGGCATCGCCACCGGTCTGGCCCAGGCGGACGCCGAGCCCGACCTGAAGACCCTGGCGGCGATCGGCGCCGATCCACGGGTGCGGCGGACGCTGTCCGGCTTCCAGTGCGGGGTGGTGGCCGTGATGGGTGTCGTCCTCGGCTCGGCCGCGGGCGTCCTGCCCGCGATCGGGCTGCGCAAGGCCGAGGAACGGCAGCAGCTGAAGTTCTACCAGGAGGCGCTGGACCGGGGCTGGGGCGGCATGGGCGGTGCTCCGCACATCCCGATCGTCATTCCCTGGTCGACCCTGGCGGCGCTGATCGTCGCCGTCCCGCTGGGCGCGGCGCTGCTGGCGGCCCTGGTCACCCGGTCCCGCACCTCGCTGTCCCGCCGCGAGGCGTCGTAGCGGAGGACAGCGGCGCCGCGGACCGGGTCACCGTCCCGCGGAATACCGCCTGACCAGCCGAATGTGTGCCCTCTGACGTGGTGGATCAGCCGCATCAGGGGGCACACCTTCAGGAGAACGCAGTGTGCGAGAGAATGGCGGCATGGAGATGCCGATGAACGAACGGTCGCAGGAGAGCCCGCAGGTCCTGATCGTGGGACCGGACGGAATGGCGCTCGGCGGCACCCCTGGCGGCGGCGAGGAATCGCGCGAGGTCCCGGTGACAGACATGGTGGAACAGCCGGCGAAGGTCATGCGTATCGGCAGCATGATCAAGCAGCTTCTGGAAGAAGTGCGGCAGGCGCCGCTCGACGAGGCGAGCCGCGTTCGTCTCAAGGAGATCCACGCCAGTTCCGTCAAGGAACTGGAGGACGGTCTCGCGCCCGAGCTGGTGGAGGAGCTGGAACGGCTCTCGCTGCCCTTCAACGACGACTCGATCCCCACCGAGGCCGAGCTGCGCATCGCCCAGGCGCAGCTGGTCGGCTGGCTGGAGGGTCTCTTCCACGGCATCCAGACGGCGCTGTTCGCCCAGCAGATGGCCGCCAGGGCCCAGCTGGAGCAGATGCGCCGTGCCCTCCCGCCGGGTGTGGGCGGGCACGAGGAGGACGAGGGCGGCCACCCGGGCGCCCGCTCCGGCCCGTACCTCTAGGAATCCGGGAACCACCCGTACCTCCAGGATCCGGGAAGCACCGACACATCACCGCGGAGGGCCCGGCACACATCATGTGTGCCGGGCCCTCCGCGGTTACCGCCGTTGTCGCCGGATCAGCTGGCGCCCTTGCCGGTGGAGACCCAGATGGTGATCTTGCTGGCGTCGTTCTTCCACGTGACGTTGTAGTCGGCCAGCGCCTTCGGCGTCTGGTCGACGACCGCGCCCTTGCCCCACTGCTGCTCGTTCGTGTACTTCACCGTGTACTTCCAGCCGGCGGCCTTCAGGCACGCCTCGACGGAGTCCCGGTACTTGGTGTTGAACTGCGGGAACAGGACCATGTTCGGGTCCGTGTTGGTGAAGCCCTGGGTGGCCCCGGTGCACGCCGACGACTCCAGCGTCCGGGTCTTGTCGCCCTCGACGACCCCGCCGTTGTTCGCCGCGGTCGACGGCGAGGTCCCGCCGCTGGAAGCACCCGGCACGTACTGGCCGGCGGACGTGGACGGGGAGGCGGTGTCGGTGCCCTTGCCGGCGGTGTCGTCCGAGCCGCCCTGCATCTTGACGATCAGGCCGACGATCAGGCAGATGGCGGCCACCGCCACCGTGGCGCCGATCAGCACGGTCCGGCTCGACCTGCCGCCGCCGTTGCCGCCGCCACCGGGTCCGCCGGAGACCGTGCCGGGCTGCATCGGGTACCCGGCCGTCGGAGCCGGCGTCCGATACTGCGGCGCCTGCTGCTGGACCTGCTGCGGGTAGCCGTACGCGGCCGGGGTCGCGGGCGCCGGGGTGCTCGGGCCGTAGGCGCTGTGCTGCGGCGTGGGCGTCTGGTACGGGCTGTGGACGTTCGGCGGCGGGGTGTGCAGCGCGCCCTGGGCGGGCGGGAAGACCGTCGCGGAGACGCCCTCGCCGCGGCTGCGGGCGTGCGGGCCCTCGCCGATGATCAGCGGGGTGGTGCCGGCCTGCGTCGAGGCGCCGACCCGCTCCAGCTCGTCGTGCATGGCGTCCGCGGTCGGGAAGCGCTCCGCCGGGTTCTTCTTCAGGGCCCGCGCGATCAGCGCGTCGACCCCGGGGGTGATCGCCCGGTTGTACTGGGACGGCGCGGGCGGGATCTCCTGCACGTGCTGGTACGCCATGCCCAGCGGCGAGTCCGACTCGAAGGGGATCCGGCCGGTCGTCAGCTCGAAGAGCATGCAGCCGACGGAGTACAGGTCGGACCGCTCGTCGACGCCGCGGCCCAGCGCCTGCTCGGGCGACAGGTACTGCGGGGTGCCGACGACCATGCCGGTCTGGGTCATCGACGTGACGCCGGACTGCATGGCCCGGGCGATGCCGAAGTCCATGACCTTGACCACACCACGCTTGGTCACCATCACGTTGCCGGGCTTGATGTCGCGGTGCACCAGGCCCATCTCGTGGCTGACCGCGAGGGCCGCCAGCACATCGCCGGTGATCTTCAGTGCCTTCTCGGCCGGCATCGCGCCGTACTGCGCGACGTCCTCGGCCAGCACCACGTTGAGCGGCTTGCCCTCGACGTACTCCATGACGATGTACGGGACCATCGCGCCGTCGAGGGTGTCCTCGCCGGAGTCGAAGACCGAGACGATGTTGGTGTGGTTCAGTTTGGCCACAGCTTGCGCCTCGCGGCGGAACCGCTCACGGAAGGACTGTTCGTTCCCCAGGCTCGTGTGCAGTGTCTTGACGGCGACCGGGCGGTCCAGCACCGTGTCGTGTCCCAGGTGCACCGATGCCATGCCGCCCTCGCCGAGGAGATCGCGCAGTACATAGCGACCGCCTCCGACCGAGCGACCCGCGTAATCGGTCTGCGCGCCGTCCCCGCTGCTCATCTGTACCGCTTCCCCCTAGAGAGGGCCCATCGGCCCGCCGGCTTGCCCGCCAAGTCTGGCTTATCGCGCGGGCACGTCAAGTTCGTTGACCATCTCGTCACCTGATGCGCATCGGGCCCATACATGAGCGGCCCGGCACCGTCCCCGGAGACGGTAGCGTGGCCGACCAGAAAACCTGTAAGGCGAGGCACCAAGCGACGGCGAGGACTGATGGTCGACCCCCATGAGACGACCGCAGGAACCGGAGCGTCCGATTCGCCCGAATTGTGGGGCGCGCAAGGGATGGTCGGTGACGGCCGTTACCGGCTGACCTACCGGCTGGGACGCGGCGGAATGGCCGAGGTCTTCGCGGCCGAGGACGTACGGCTGGGCCGGATCGTGGCGATCAAGCTGCTGCGCTCCGATCTGGCGGAGGACCCGGTCTCCAAGGCGCGCTTCACCCGCGAGGCACAGTCGGTCGCCGGGCTGAACCACCATGCCGTGGTCGCCGTGTACGACTCGGGCGAGGACCGCACCCCCACCGGCACGGTCCCCTACATCGTCATGGAGCTGGTCGACGGGCACACCATCCGCGACCTGCTGACCGGCGCCGAGGCGCCGCCCATCGACCAGGCGCTGATCATCATCTCCGGTGTCCTGGAGGCGCTCGCCTACAGCCACCAGCACGGCATCGTGCACCGTGACATCAAGCCGGCCAACGTCATCATCACCAACACCGGCGCCGTCAAGGTCATGGACTTCGGCATCGCCCGCGCGCTGCACGGCGCGGCCAGCACCATGACCCAGACCGGCATGGTCATGGGCACCCCGCAGTACCTCTCCCCCGAGCAGGCGCTCGGCAAGGCGGTCGACTACCGCTCCGACCTGTACGCGACCGGCTGCATGCTCTACGAGCTGCTGGCGCTGCGGCCGCCCTTCACCGGCGAGACGCCGCTGTCGGTGGTCTACCAGCACGTGCAGGACGAACCGCAGGTGCCGTCCACCGTCAGCGACCGGGTGCCGCCGGAGCTCGACGGCCTGGTGCTGCGCGCGCTCGCCAAGCACCCGGACGACCGGTTCCAGAGCGCCGAGGAGATGCGCGGCGTCGTGCAGTACGCGCTGCACATGCTGCAGGAGCAGGGCGGCTGGAACAACGTCTGGGACACCGGCGTCGTACCGCACTCGGCACCGGTCACCCCGTCGGCGGGCACCGGCATGAGCCCCGGCCCGACGATCGGGCGGCAGGGCAACAGCACCACCGCGGAGTTCAGCCGGCCGCTGCTGCTGGGCGCGTCCGGTGGCGGAGCGGACGAGACGCACGGCTACCACGAACCGCAGCACGGCGGCCATGGCGGCGGCGGGGGCAACAAGTGGCTCAAGCCGGTGCTCTTCGTGCTGGCCGCGGTGCTGGCGATCTCGATGGGCGTGTACTTCGCCGTCGGGCACGCCGGGAACAAGAAGGATCCGGGCCAGGACGTGGCGCCGTCGAGCGTGCAGAGCTCGCAGGACCAGAGCTCCGCGCCGAGCCAGGACACCTCCACGGATCCGAACCAGGGCGACGGGGGCATCACGCAGCCGCCGACGACGACGCCGTCCCACCGGCAGACGCGCACCACCTCCCCGACGCCCACGGAGACGAAGACGGAGACGGAGACGGAGTCCCCGTCCTCGACGCCCACCGAGACCACCTCGGAGCCGTCCGACACGCCGACCGACGACCCCACGACGACGAAGCCCGCGACGACGCCCCCCGGCGGCGGTGGCAACAACGGCAAGCCCGGCACCGGCTGACCGGACCGCGTTCACCGGCCCCGGCCCCGCGGCCGGTCAGCCGGTGAACGCGTCGCTGACTGCCTCGTACTCGCGGGTCCACCACACCGCGAGCGCGGAGGACGCCGGGAAGAGCGGGTCGGAGCGCCGGTCGCGCTCCTGGTAGCGCCAGCGCAGCATCCAGAAGTCGTTCAGGCGCTCCCACCAGACCCGGTGCACCGCCGCGGCCAGCTCCTGGGCGGTCACCCCGGCCGCGAGCCGGTAGGCGCGCGCGTAGGGCCGCACCTTCGCCAGGTCGAGCTTGCCGTCACCCGGCCGGACGAAGAAGATCGCGGCGGCCCGTACCGCCTCCTCCGCGCGCGGCTGCACGCCGAGGCGGTCCCAGTCGACGATGGCGACGGGTTCGTCACCGCGGTAGAGCAGGTTCAGCGGGTGGAAGTCGCCGTGCACCCAGCCCGTGGCGGGCCCGTCCGGGGCGGGCGGGCGGCGATGGGCGTGCCGTTCCAGCAGGGTGCGGCGCTCCAGCAGCCGGTGCTCGGCCAGCTCGTCGAAGGTCTCGCGCGGCTCGTGCGCGTGGGCCAGGTCCAGCAGCTCGTCGATGAGCGCGTACGTCCGCCCGGGGTCGGCGCTGGGGTGCGGGACCCGGTCCGCCTCCGGCGGGGGCTGTACGCGGGCCAGACCGGCGTGCACATGGCCGAGGAGCGCGCCGAGGCGCCGGGACTGGGCGGCGGTCAGCTCGGTGCCCTCCCGGTGCCGGCCCTCGACCCACGGGTAGAGCGCGTAGCAGCGCCCGCCGACGACGGCGACGGTCCGGCCCTCGGTGTCGGCGACCGGGGCGGCGACGGGCAGCCCGAGGCCGTCCAGGAGCAGGGTCGCGCGGTGCTGGCGGGCGATGACGGCGGCGTCCGCGGTGTCCGGCGCGACGTAGTGCTTGAGGAAGAACCGGCCGCGGGTGGTGGCCAGCCGGTAGCCGCGGTTCAGCAGTCCCTGGGGGACCGGATGGCAGGCCAGTGGGGTGCCCACGCCCTCGTAACGGCGCAGCAGTGTGCCGAGCGTGCGCTCAGCGAGCAGCTCCGTCGCCGTGCCCGTCACCCGGGAAATCGTAGATCACGCGGCGTGCAGCTCCGGCCACCCTGCGACACCCTTCACGAACTGGACGTCCACGAACTGCGGGTCGATCCGCAGATACACCGGATCGAAGGCCTCCTCGTCCACGAACGAGGGAAGCGGTCCGAAGATCTCGTCCGCGCTCTCCGGTGCCGGGACGACGCGGGCGGTGCCGGTGAGGTGCACGGCCCAGATGGAGTCCGTGGCCGTGTTCAGGTTGTCGGCCTGGTAGCCGACGACGGAGCCGTCGCAGGCGCCGTGTATGTCCCAGCCGCGGGTGGACGCGGATCAGCACATGGTCGTCCACCACGACGTGCCGGGCGACGGCGATGTAGGGCATGGCATGGCGCGAGAGGGCCAGGCGTCCGTAGCGGACGGCGGCCACGAGCTCGATCGCGCGTCGTTCCTGTGGGGACATCTCTCCACTGTGGCGTTCGGCGGGCGGGACGGGACAGGGGCGGCGGCCCCCGATCGGCAGGGTCCTTGGTCCCTGGCTCCGCGGGGGCGGCTGTGCGGGTCCTGGAGCGCCGGCCGGGCGCCCCGGGCGCCTCAGCGCCGCTGGTTCTCCTCGGCGTGCATCCTGGCGACGTAGGCGGCCGCCTGGGTCCTGCGCTCCATGCCGAGCTTGGAGAGCAGCGAGGAGACGTAGTTCTTGACCGTCTTCTCGGCGAGGTGCAGCTTCTCGCCGATCTGCCGGTTGGTGTGGCCCTCGCCGATCAGGTCGAGGATCTTCTTCTCCTGCTCGGTCAGGTCGGCGAGCCGGTCGTCGCCCTTGTCCGCGCCGTGCCGCAGCCGCTCCAGCACCCGGGCGGTCGCGACGGGGTCCAGCAGCGACTTCCCGGCGGCGACGTCACGGACGGCGCTGAGCAGGTCCGTCCCCCGGATGGCCTTGAGCACGTAACCCGCCGCGCCGGCCATGATCGCGTCGAAGAGCGCCTCGTCGTCGGCGAACGAGGTGAGCATCAGGCACTTGATGCCCGGATCGTTGGACCGGATCTCCCGGCAGACCTCGATACCGCTGCCGTCGGGCAGCCGGACGTCCAGGACCGCGACGTCAGGGCGGGTGGCGGGGATCCGGGTCAGGGCCTCGGCGGCCGTTCCGGCCTCACCGACGATCTGGATATCGGTCTCTACGGAGAGCAGCTCATGGACGCCCCGACGGACCACTTCGTGGTCATCGAGGAGGAATACATGGATTTTTCCGTCTTCGCGCACGAATCGAGCATCCCACACGATTCGATCTCAGAACCTCTTACGCCATTTCGATCCGCGAGATACCGTTCCTCTGTCCCGGTGGCCTGCGACAACGCCTATTTACTAGGTAATCCAAGCAAAACCGCAGGTAGGACGCCTTCGCGCGATTGCGGATGTAGTAGGTAACGTCTTTCTTGCAGGCCACTTGCCGGGGCACTGTCACGCCTGGCTCGGCCATGCCGCACATACCCCGTGCGCCGCGTCGAACCAGGTGAGCCGCAACTGGCCTCCCGGCGGATCCCGGGGGCCGGACAGACGGAGGAGCGAACGTGAGCGTGAAGAGCACTGCCGCGCGGAGGACCACCCGCGGCGGCGCGAAGCGCCGTGGGGGCGAGCCCGAGCTCGTACAGCTGTTGACCCCCGAGGGCAAGCGCGTCGAGCACAGCGAGTACTCCATCGACCTGACCCCGGACGAGCTGCGTGGCCTGTACCGCGACATGGTGCTGACCCGCCGCTTCGATGCCGAGGCGATCACATTGCAGCGGCAGGGCGAGCTGGGCCTCTGGGCCTCGCTCCTCGGCCAGGAGGCGGCACAGATCGGATCGGGACGGGCCACCCGTCCGGACGACTACGTCTTCCCGACCTACCGCGAACACGGTGTGGCCTGGACCCGCGATGTGGACCCGCTGAACCTGCTGGGCATGTTCCGCGGGGTCAATCACGGTGGATGGGACCCCAACGAGAACAATTTCCACCTGTACACGATCGTCATCGGCTCGCAGACGCTGCACGCGACCGGTTACGCGATGGGTGTCGCCAAGGACGGCGCGGACTCCGCCGTCATCGCCTATTTCGGCGACGGTGCCTCCAGCCAGGGCGATGTCGCGGAGGCCTTCACCTTCGCGGCCGTCTACAACGCCCCCGTGGTGTTCTTCTGCCAGAACAACCAGTGGGCGATCTCCGAGCCGACCGAGAAGCAGAGCCGGGTGCCGATCTACCAGCGCTCGGCCGGTTTCGGCTTCCCGGGCGTCCGGGTCGACGGCAATGACGTGCTGGCCGTGCTGGCCGTCACCAAGGCGGCCCTGGAGCGGGCCCGCACCGGCCAGGGGCCGATGCTCGTGGAGGCGTTCACCTACCGGATGGGCGCGCACACCACGACCGACGACCCCACCCGCTACCGCGCCGACGAGGAGCGCGAGCAGTGGGAGCTGAAGGACCCGATCCTGCGGCTGAAGACGTACCTGGAGGCCGAGGGCTTCGCCGACGAGGAGTACTACGCCTCGATCGACAAGGAGAGCGACGCGCTCGCCAAGCGGGTGCGGGACGGCGTGCGCACCATGCCGAACCCCGACACCATGGCGATCTTCGAGAACGTCTACGCGGACGGGCACGCGCTCGTCGACGAGGAGCGCGCGCAGTTCGCCGAGTACCTCGCGTCGTTCGCCGACGAGACTGAGGGGCACTGACCATGACCATGACCACGTTGACCATGGCCAAGGCCCTCAACGAGGCGCTGCGCCAGTCGCTGGACACCGATCCCAAGGTCCTGCTCATGGGCGAGGACATCGGGAAGCTCGGCGGCGTCTTCCGCATCACCGACGGCCTGCAGAAGGACTTCGGCGAGGAGCGGGTCATCGACACCCCGCTGGCCGAGTCCGGCATCGTCGGTACCGCGATCGGCCTGGCGCTGCGCGGCTACCGGCCGGTCGTCGAGATCCAGTTCGACGGCTTCGTCTTCCCCGCGTACGACCAGATCGTCACGCAGCTCGCCAAGATGCACGCGCGGGCGCTGGGCAAGGTCAAGATGCCCGTCACCATCCGCATCCCGTACGCGGGCGGCATCGGCGCGGTCGAGCACCACAGCGAGTCCCCGGAGACGCTCTTCGCGCACATCCCGGGCCTGAAGGTGGTCTCGCCGTCCAACCCGCAGGACGCCTACTGGATGCTGCGGCAGGCCATCGACTGCGACGACCCGGTGATCTTCTTCGAGCCGAAGCGCCGTTACTGGGACAAGGGCGAGGTCGACACCGAGGCCATTCCGGGCCCGCTGCACAAGGCCCGGGTGACCCGCGCCGGCACCGATCTCACCCTGGCGGCGTACGGTCCCATGGTGAAGGTCTGCATGGAGGCCGCCGCGGCCGCCGCCAAGGAGGGTCGTAGCCTGGAAGTGGTGGACCTGCGGTCCTTGTCGCCGATGGACTTCGACACGATCCAGGCGTCGGTCGAGAAGACCCGCCGGCTGGTGATCGTGCACGAGGCTCCCGTCTTCCTGGGGACCGGCGCGGAGATCGCCGCCCGGATCACCGAGCGGTGCTTCTACCACCTCGAGGCTCCCGTGCTGAGGGTCGGCGGCTTCCACGCCCCGTACCCGCCGGCCCGGCTCGAGGAGGAGTACCTGCCCGGCCTGGACCGCGTACTCGACGCCGTCGACCGCGCGCTGGCGTACTGAGAGGCGAGGAGAGCGTGACTGTGACCGACATTGCGCAGCGCTTCCGCGAGTTCAAGATGCCCGATGTGGGCGAGGGACTCACCGAGGCCGAGATCCTCAAGTGGTACGTCAAGCCGGGTGACACCGTCACCGACGGGCAGGTCGTGTGCGAGGTCGAGACGGCGAAGGCGGCCGTCGAGCTGCCGATCCCGTTCGACGGCGTCGTGCACGAGATCCGTTTCCCCGAGGGGGAGACGGTCGACGTGGGCACCGCCATCATCTCGGTGGACACCACCCCGGGCGCCCCGGACGAGGCTCCGGCCGCCGCCGTGGCCCCGGCCGCGGCCGTGCCGGCCGAAGCGGCGCCC
This sequence comes from Streptomyces sp. RKAG293, assembly GCF_023701745.1. Taxonomy (NCBI): domain Bacteria; kingdom Bacillati; phylum Actinomycetota; class Actinomycetes; order Kitasatosporales; family Streptomycetaceae; genus Streptomyces; species Streptomyces sp. RKAG293. The sequence goes on from NZ_JAJOZB010000001.1 coordinate 4,762,612, forward strand.
GCGGCGCCCGCCGAGCCGGCGAAGCGGCAGGCGGTGCTGGTGGGCTACGGCGTCTCCGAGGCGTCGACCGTCCGCCGGGCCCGCAGGACGCCGGGCGCGGTCCCGGCCCAGCCGGCGGACCGGCCCAAGGGCCGGCCGGCGGCGGAGCTGAACGGCCACGGCGTGAACGGGGCCACCGGCCTCGCCGCGCCGGCCGGGGACCGGCCGCTGGCCAAGCCCCCGGTGCGCAAGCTCGCGAAGGACCTCGGCATCGATCTGAGCTCGGTCGTCCCGAGCGGCCGGGACGGGACCATCACCCGCGAGGACGTGCACGCGGCGCTCGCGCCCGCGCCGTCCGAGCCCGCCGCCGTGGCGGCGGCGCCCGCCGCTGCCGCCGCGGGTCCCGCGGTCGTCGTGGAGCCGGGTGCCCGGGAGATCCGTACGCCGATCAAGGGCGTCCGCAAGGCCACCGCGCAGGCGATGGTCGCGAGCGCCTTCACCGCGCCGCACGTCACGGAGTTCGTGACGTTCGACATCACGCGGACGATGAAGCTGGTCCAGGAGCTCAAGCTGGACCCGGCGTTCGAGGGCCGCAAGGTCAGCCCGCTGCTGCTGGTGGCGAAGGCGCTGCTGGTGGCGATCCGGCGGAACCCCGAGGTGAACGCGACCTGGGACGAGGCCGGCCAGGAGATCGTCCGCAAGGACTATGTGAACCTGGGCATCGCCGCGGCGACCCCGCGCGGGCTGATCGTGCCGAACATCAAGGACGCCGGCGCGAAGACGCTGCCCGAACTGGCCACCGCGCTCGGTGAGCTGGTGGCGACCGCACGGGAAGGCAAGACCTCTCCCGCGCAGATGCAGGGCGGCACGGTGACCATCACCAACGTCGGCGTCTTCGGCGTCGACACCGGTACGCCGATCCTGAACCCGGGGGAGTCCGCGATCCTCGCCTTCGGCGCGGTCAAGGACATGCCCTGGGTGCACAAGGGCAAGGTGAAGGTCCGCAAGGTCACCACGCTGGCCCTGTCGTTCGACCACCGGGTGGTCGACGGCGAGCTGGGCTCGAAGGTGCTCGCGGATGTCGCGGCGCTCCTGGAGCAGCCGAAGCGCCTGCTGACCTGGGCGTAGTTCAGCGGCGCGGCCGAGTGTCACGCGAAAGAGGCCCGGACGTACAAACGTCCGGGCCTCTTTGCCGTGTCCATCCGTCATGAAAAGCCGGATCTGTGGCGATATTAGGGGGAAACCCAGCTTCAGCCCGGAGGGACACCGTGGCCGTATCCGTATCCGCGATCCTGCTGCTCCTGATCATGACGGTCGTCTTCCTGCGCAGCGGATCGCTGAAGGTCTCGCACGCACTGGTCTGCGTCTTCCTCGGCTTCTACCTCGCGGGCTCCAGCGTCGCCCCGAGCATCCAGAACGGGCTCACGGCGACGGCCAACGTGGTGAGCAGCCTGCACCCCTGACGGGGCCGCACGGGCCGGCCGGTCCGTATCGCGGACGCGGGTTTCTCGCGGATACGTGATGTATCTATGATGCGTCCATCATGATTCCCGCCTCCGTGGTGGCTCCGGCCGCCAAGCCGCCGCCCGCCGCCGAGCGGGTCTATGTCCACGTCAAACAGGGCGTCCTCGACCGCAGTTACGAGGGCGGCACGCTGCTCACCGAAGGTGATCTCGCCGAGGCCGTCGGGGTGTCCCGTACGCCGGTGCGCGAGGCGCTGCTCCGCCTGGAGGCGGAGGGACTGATCAAGCTCTACCCGAAGAAGGGCGCGCTCGTCCTGCCGGTCTCCATGCAGGAGATCGCCGACGTCGTCGAGACGCGGCTGCTCGTCGAGCAGCACGCGGTCGCCAAGCTGGTGCCCGCCGCGCCGCCCGCGCTGCTGGCCCGGCTGGAGGAGCTGCTCGCCGAGCAGCAGGGGCACGCCGACGCCGGTGACCTCGCGGCGTTCGCGGTCGCCGACCGCTGCTTCCACGCCGAGATCGTCCGGGCGGCGGGCAACCGCATCCTCGCCCACCTCTACGACCAGCTGCGCGACCGGCAGTTGCGGATGGGCGTGGCCACGATGCACGCAGAACCCAGCCGCGTCGCGAAGAACCTGGTGGAGCACGGCGAGATCCTCGCGGCGCTCAGGGACGGTGACGGCGTCCGCGCCGCCGCCCTGGTGCACCGCCATGTCTCGTGGGTGAAGGTCATGGCCCGGGGGGACGCATGAGCATGAACGGCGAACCGCCCGGCGGGCGGCGTGCCGCCACCGTGTGGGGCATCGGCACGCTCGTCTACATGGTCGCCGTGGTGCACCGCACCAGCCTCGGCGTGGCCGGGATCGACGCCGCGGAGCGCTTCCACATCGGGGCGTCCGCGCTCTCCACCTTCTCGATCCTCCAGGTGCTGGTCTACGCGGGGCTGCAGATACCCGTCGGCCTGATGGTCGACCGGCTCGGCACCAAGAAGGTGCTGACCATCGGCATCGTGCTGTTCACCGCCGGCCAGCTCGCGTTCGCGCTGTCGCACTCGTACGGGATGGCCCTGACCGCCCGGGCGGTGCTCGGCTGCGGTGACGCGATGACGTTCGTCAGCGTGCTGCGGCTCGGCTCGCGCTGGTTCCCGGCCCGCCGGGGCCCGATGATCGCGCAGGCCGCCGCGCTCTTCGGCGTCGCGGGCAACCTGATCAGTACGGTCGCGCTTTCCCGGATCCTGCATTCGGCGGGCTGGACCGCCACGTTCACCGGTACGGCGATCGTCGGCGCGTTCGTCCTCGTCCTGGTGCTGCTGTTCCTCAAGGACCACCCCGACGGCTACGAGCCGGCCCCCGCCGAGCACGCCGGCTTCGGCTATGTGCGCCACCAGATCGTCTCCGCCTGGCGCGAGCCCGGCACCCGGCTCGGGATGTGGGTGCACTTCACGACGCAGTTCTCCGGGATGGTCTTCCTGCTGCTGTGGGGGCTGCCGTACCTGGTGGAGGACCAGGGCATGTCGCGCGGGGCGGCCGGGTCGATGCTCACCCTCGTGGTGCTCGCCAACATGGTCTTCGGCACGCTCTTCGGCCAGCTGATCGCCCGTCACCACGGCGCGCGGATGCCGATCACGCTGACCGCGATCGGGGCGAGCACCGTCGCCTGGGCGGCCGTGCTCTCCTGGCCCGGCGGCCACGTCCCGCTGTGGATGCTGATCTGCCTGTGCGTCGCGCTGGGCGCCTGCGGCCCCGCGTCGATGATCGGCTTCGACTTCGCGCGCCCGGCCAACCCGCCGGAGCGCTTCGGCACCGCCTCCGGCATCGTCAACGTGGGCGGCTTCACCGCCTCGATGATCACGCTGCTGGCGATCGGCGTGCTGCTGGACGCGACGGGCGACAACTACCGGATCGCCTGGTGCAGCGTCTTCGTGCTCCAGGCGATCGGCACCTTCCAGATCCTGCGGCTGCGCGGCCGCGCGACCCGGCTGGAGAAGGACCGGATCGCGGTCAGCCGCGTCGAGAGCGTGCACGTGCCGGTGTAGCGGGTGGGAACGGGACGCCTACGGGGTGAGGGCGATGTGCGCCAGGATCGCGTTCGCGAGCCCCTGGTCGCCCTCCACCTTCACCCGGTCCGCGACGGCCGCCGGGCGCACCCGCCCGCAGACCAGCCGCAGGAACGTCTCCCAGTCGGTGCTGAAGGTCACGGCAGGGCCCAGGGAGACCGCGGAGTCGATCGTGCCGCGCCCCTCCTGGTCGATCCGGACCGTCCGCATGAACTCCAGCGGGCCGTGGATGTCGAAGACCACCGCGGAACCCGGCTGCGCGCCGGCGTCCTTGGCGATCGTCTTCGGCAGCCCGCGGAGCAGGAAGTCCCGCGCGTACACGGCCGCGGGCGACGCCAGGTTCCCCGGCGTGCCCAGCGCCCGGCGCAGATCCTGCTCATGGACCCAGACGTCGAAGGTCCGCATCCACAGCAGGTGTTCGAGGGTCATCTCCTGGCCCATCGGACCGCGCATGCTCTGCTCGGGCCCGCGCGACTCGTTCCGCAGCTGGCGGGAGCGCCGGATGATCGTGTATTCGAGCTCGGAGGTCATCTCCGGGGCCGTGTGGTGGCGCCGGGTGTCCACCGGCACCTCGATGTAGCGCGCGAACTCGCTGGTGATGTGCCGCAGATCACTCGGCAGGGTGTGGATCGGGCGCGGATCCCCGAGCATCTCGCACTCGTAGCCGATGACGTGGGACACGACATCGCGCACCGACCAGTACGGGCACTCGGTCGGCCGGTTCCATTCACCCTCGACGAGGGGGGCGACCAATTCGTTTATGGATTCTATGGAGTGGGTCCAGGCGTCGATGTACGGCTGGATCTTACTGTGGACGGTCACGGGACCCCTCGACGGATCGATGCGCGGTCGTGGTGGTGTGCGCCTAAGTTACGCTCCGCGCGGGTACCCACGCAGTGCTTTCGAGTGACGATGGTAGGCCCGACTTGACGACCAAACGTATGGGCGGTGGGTGTATGCGCGCTTCTTTGCTGCAGATCGACGTCGACTTGAAGGAAACGGTCGCCGACCGGCGCGACCGGGTGGCCGCGCTGGTGCGCGCCCAGGGCGGGACGGATCTGGTCGTACTGCCGGAACTGTGGCCGGTCGGGGCCTTCGCGTCGGACACCTTCGCGGCGGAGGCGGAGCCGCTCGACGGGCCGACCACCGACGCGATGTCAGCGGCGGCGCGGGACGCGGGAGTCTGGCTGCACGCCGGCTCCATCGTCGAGCGCGACCCTGACGGACCGCTCTACAACACCTCGCTCGTCTTCGGCCCGGACGGGGAGCTGCGGCACACCTACCGCAAGATCCACCGGTTCGGCTTCGACCAGGGCGAGGCCGCGCTGATGGCGCCCGGCGAGGAGATCGTCACGGTCGAGCTCCCGGACACCGTCCTGGGCCTGGCGACCTGTTACGACCTGCGCTTCCCCGAACAGTTCCGGCTGCTCGTCGACGCCGGGGCCCAGATGCTCGTCATCCCGGCCGGCTGGCCGGCGAAGCGGCGCGAGCACTGGCGGCTGCTCGCGCGGGCCCGCGCGGTCGAGTCCCAGACCTACGTCCTGGCCTGCGGGACGGCGGGCACCCACGCGGGTGTCGAGCTCGCCGGCCACAGCATGGTCGTCGACCCGTGGGGCGACATCGTCGCCGAGGCCGGCACCGGCGAGGAGCTCCTCACCGTCGACCTCGACCCCGCCCTCGTCACGAAGACCCGGCACGACTTCCCGGTACTGCGGGACCGCCGCCTCGGCTGAGCGGAGGCGCCCGGCCGCCGCGCGGCGGCCGGGCGGTGCTTGACTCGCGGACGGCGCGACAACACGATCACGCACAGTAGTGATCGTGTCGCCCAGCGTCAGGAAGCCCTCCGTGTCCCAGACCCTGTCCCGAGCCGCCGCCCTCCTCACCGCCCTCGCGGCCGCCGCACTGATCGGCGTACCCGCCGCCGGGGCGTCGGCGTCGGCTCCCCCGCCGCCCGTCCGCTACGCCGCCCTCGGCGACTCCGCCGCCTCGGCGCCCGGCGTACCGGACGAGGCGGACGCGGGCTGTATGCGCTCCACGCACAACTACCCGCACCTGGTGGCCGCGCGCCTCGCGTCGGCCACCCTCACGGACGTCACCTGCGCGGGAGCGGACACCGGCACCCTCACCTCCGGGGGCCAGTTCGACGCACTGACCCAGGACACCGGTCTGGTGACGCTCACCATCGGCGGCAACGACGTCGGGTTCACCGGGATCATCGTCAAGTGCAGCGCCCTGGGTCTGCTCGACCCGTCGGGCAAGCCCTGCGCCAACAGCTACGGCAGCGGGCTCGACGACCGGATCGGGGCGGCCGAGCCGAAGGTCGCCGCCGCGCTCCGGACGATCCATCAGCGCTCCCCGCGCGCCCGGGTGCTGCTCGTCGGCTACCTCAACCTCATCCCGGACGACGCGAAAACGTGCCGCCCGCGCGTGCTCTTCACCGGCGGCGACATGGCCTTCCTGAACGACTTCGAGAACAGCCTGAACACGATGCTGGCCCGCGTCGCCCACGCCGAGGGCGCCGACTTCGTCGACAACCACCCGGCCAGCGCGGACCGCGACGTCTGCCGCGACGACGCCACCCGCTGGACCGAGGGCCTCATCCCGACCAACCCGTCGATCCCGTTCCACCCCAACGCCCGGGGCGAGCAGGCGATGGCCGACGCGGTGCTGGCGGCGGCCGCGCGGTAGCCCGGCGGAATCCGGTGGGGGGAGGGCGCCTGCCCTCCCCCTCCCCGGCTCAGTCGTCGCCGTGCTCCTTGTCGACCATCCGGTCCACGCACACCGCGATGGCGATGAGCATCCCCGCGTCCGCGTCCTCGCGCTCCACATCGATCGCGTACGTGTCCCGCATCCGGAACCACTTACGGGAGATCCGCGCGAGCCGCTCCCCCTCGTACTCGATGTCGAACTCCTTGTCGACGATGTCCCCGCGGACCTCCAGCTCCTCCCCCGAGGCCAGTTCCGCCCGGAACACGTCCCGCAGCAGCGTCAGCCGCTTCTTCCTGATGGTCACCAGCACGTCCCCGCCGCGCTCCACCGTCATGGTGTCCCGCAGGCTCACCAGCTTCTTCCGGATCACCGCGACCTCGTCCCCCCGGGCGTCCCGCAGCTCCAGCGTCTCCCGGATCCGCAGGACCTTCCCGTCGACGTAGAACGCCCGATCACCGCGTTCGTCCTCGATCCAGTAGTCGTCACCGATCGCGAACAGCTTCTCCCGCACCAGGTATTTCATGGAGGAATGTCTACCCCGGGCGTGCTGTTGGATGGGGGTATGACTGCACGTGCGCGCGTCCGGGCCCCAGAACTCATCGGCAAGGGCGGCTGGCTCAATACCGGTGATCAGCAGCTGACCCTCGCTGACCTGCGAGGACGCATTGTCATTCTGGATTTCTGGACGTTCTGCTGTGTGAACTGCCTGCATGTGCTCGATGAGCTGCGGGAGCTGGAGGAGAAGCACCGGGACACCGTCGTGATCATCGGGGTGCACTCGCCGAAGTTCGTGCACGAGGCGGAGCACCAGGCGGTCGTGGACGCGGTGGAGCGGTACGAGGTGCATCATCCGGTGCTCGACGATCCGGAGCTCGGGACGTGGAAGCAGTACGCGGTGCGGGCGTGGCCGACGCTGGTGGTCGTCGATCCCGAGGGGTACGTCGTCGCGCAGCACGCCGGTGAGGGGCATGCGCACGCGCTGGAGGCGCTGGTCACGGAGCTGGAGGCGGAGCACGGCGCCAAGGGGACGCTGCGGCGGGGCGACGGGCCCTACGTGGCGCCGGAGCCGGTGGCGACGCATCTGCGGTTCCCGGGGAAGGCGCTGGCGCTCGCCGACGGCGGTTTCCTCGTCTCGGACACGACCCGGCACCAGCTCGTGGAACTGTGTGCGGACGGCGAGACCGTCGTGCGGCGGTTCGGCGACGGGGAGCGCGGGCTGGTGGACGGCGGTCCTGACGTGGCGCGGTTCAGTGAGCCGCAGGGGCTGGCGCTGCTGCCGGACGGTTCCGTCGTCGTCGCGGACACGGTGAACCACGCGCTGCGCCGGCTGGACCTCGCGACCGGCGGGGTGACGACGCTCGCCGGGACCGGCGGCCAGTGGTGGCAGGGGTTCCCGACGGCGGGGCCGGCCCACGAGGTGGCGCTGTCGTCACCGTGGGACGTCGCCTGGTTCGCCGGACGGGTGTGGATCGCGATGGCGGGGGTGCACCAGCTGTGGGCGTACGACCCGGCGACGGAGACCGTCGAGGTCGCGGCCGGCACGACCAACGAGGGGCTGGTCGACGGGCCCGCCGACGAGGCGTGGTTCGCGCAGCCTTCGGGACTGGCGGCCGCGGGGGACCGTTTGTGGGTCGCGGACTCGGAGACGTCGGCCGTGCGCTGGGTCGAGAGCGACGGTGCCGGCTTCGTGGTGCGGACCGCCGTCGGCACCGGGCTGTTCGACTTCGGCCACCGGGACGGCGCCGCGGAACAGGCGCTGCTGCAGCACCCGTTGGGCGTCACCGCGCTGCCCGACGGATCGGTCGCGATCAGCGACACGTACAACAACGCGCTGCGCCGCTTCGACCCGGACACCGGCGAGGTGACGACGCTCGCGACCGATCTGCGGGAGCCGTCGGACGCGGTGCTGGTGGGCGGGGACGTCGTCGTGGTCGAGTCGGCCCGGCACCGGCTCACCCGGCTGCGGCTGCCCGAGGAGGCGGTGCGGGTGGAGTCGGCCGCGCACCGCACGCAGCGGCCGGCGACGGAGGTGGCCGCGGGGCCGTTCCGTCTCGACGTGGTCTTCACCGCGCCCGCCGGGCAGAAGAGCGACGAGCGCTACGGCCCGTCGACGCGGCTGGTGGTCGGCTCGACCCCGCCGGAACTCCTGCTGGAGGGCGAGGGGAAGGGCACCGGCCTGGGGCGGGACCTGGTGCTGAATCCCGGGGTCGCCGAGGGGGTGCTGCATGTGTCGGCGATGGCCGCCTCGTGCGACGACGACCCCGACAACGAGTACCCGGCCTGCCATATGCACCAGCAGGACTGGGGTGTCCCGGTCCGGCTGGCCGCCGCCGGCGCGAGCCGGCTGGCGCTGGTGCTGGCAGGGATGGATGACCCGGGCGAGTGACGTGGTGTCGGCGGGGCCGGAGCGCGGCCCCGCCGGCCGTCACTCGTAGTAGCGGCGCTCCTCGACCACCGGCTCCACGCCACCCCGTACGGTCTGCAGCCGGCGCCGCTTGAAGATGCTGACGTAGGCCGCGACGCCGATCGCCCCGACGGCCATCATGATCAGGCCTACCAGGTCGACATTGACGCCCGACATGTGCCAGTCGGTCGCGAAAGTGAGGATCGCGCCGACCGCGATCAGTGCGATGCAGCCGCCGATGCCCATGGTGTCCGCCTCCGTCGTGCGTTGGCCGTTCCGGTCGGTTCCGATCCGGTTGGTTCCGATGGGGCGTCTACCCCCGACCGGAACGGCCATGCGCGGCAGTGCAGTTGGCGGGTCTCCGCCGGACCCGCGTCAGCTCTCGATGAAGGACTTCAGCGCGCTCGCCAGCAGGTGCGGGTCGTCCGCGCCGCTCAGCTCACGGGCGGAGTGCATCGACAGGATCGCCACGCCGACGTCGACCGTCGTGATGCCGTGCCGGGCCGCGGTGATCGGACCGATCGTCGTGCCGCACGGCATGGAGTTGTTGGACACGAAGTGCTGGAACGGCACCCCGACCCGCTCACAGGCGGCGGTGAAGATGCCGCGCCCCGAGCCGTCGGTGGCGTACCGCTGGTTGACGTTGGTCTTGAGGATCGGACCGCCGTTGGCACGCGGGTGGTGCGTGGGGTCGTGCCGCTCGACGTAGTTGGGGTGCACCGCGTGACCGGAGTCGGACGAGACGCAGACCGTGCCGGCCAGCGCGCGCTGCCGGTGCTCGTAGTCGCCGCCGCGCGCGTGCACGGACCGCTCCAGGACGTTGCCGAGCAGCGGGCCCTGCGCGCCGGTGTCGGACTCGCTGCCGTTCTCCTCGTGGTCGAAGGCGGCGAGGACGGGGATGTACGCGAGGTCCTGCCCGGCGACGGCCGCGAGCGCGGACGTGGCGGCGTGCACGGACAGCAGGTTGTCCATCCGGGGCGAGGCCAGCAGCTCACGGTCGCGGCCCAGGTAGGCGGGCGGCTGCACGTCGTGCGCCATCACGTCCCAGCCGGTGACCTCGGAGCCGGTCACCCCGGCCTCCTCCGCGAGGAAGTCGATCAGGTCGCCGTCGGTCACCTTGCCGAGGCCCCAGACGGGCTGCATGTGCCGCTGCTTGTCCAGCGTCAGGCCGTTGTCGTTGACGCCCCGGTCCAGGTGGATGGCGAGCTGCGGGACGCGCAGCAGCGGCCGGTCGACGTTCACCAGCCGCGAGGTGCCGTCCCGCAGCGTCAGCCGGCCGGAGAGCCCGAGGTCCCGGTCGAGCCAGCTGTTCAGCAGCGGGCCGCCGTAGAGCTCCACGGCGATCTGCCGCCAGCCCGCCGAGCCCATGTCCGGGCGCGGCTTCACCCGCAGGTTCGGCGAGTCGGTGTGCGCGCCCATGATCCGGAACGGGGTCTCTGGACGGGCGCCCTCGGGGACGTACCAGGCGATGATCGCGCCGCCGCGCAGCACGTACCTGCCGCCCTTCTCACCGTCCCAGGCCTCGGTCTCCTGGACCTGCCGGAACCCGGCCTTCTCCAGCCGTTCCGCGGCGCTCGCCACGGCGTGGTAGGGCGACGGGCTGGCCTGCACAAAGGCCACCAGGTCGTCGGTGTGGGCGCGGGTGAAGTGAGGGTGGACGCTCATGGTGCCAGCATAGAAGTCCGCCGTCGCGGGGTGCCGCCGGCGGGGTGCCCGGGGCACTTTCAGGGGTCCCCTACCTGCTGAGACGTCCGGATCCGGCCTGGTCCCGACCGGATCCGGCCGAATCGGACCGGACCATGGCGCTACGGGCGGATCCGGAACAGTACGTTCGGGCGCAGCGGGCCGTCGGGGAAGTCCGGATCGTCGAAGTCGTCGGCCGGGTCGCTGGTCATGCCGATCCGCCGCATCACCGCCTGGGAGCGCACATTGGTGGCGGTGGTCACCGCGAGGATCTCCGGCAGGGCGAGGGTCCCGAAGCCGAACTCCAGGACGGCCAGCGCCGCTTCGGTCGCGTAGCCGTGGCCCCAGGCCTGCCGGGACAGCCGCCAGCCGATCTCCACTCCGGTGAAGGCGAAGCCCTCGTCGACCGGGTCCAGCCCGGCGAAACCGATGAACCGGCCGGTGTCCGCCACCTCGACCGCGAACCATCCGAAGCCCCGCTCCTCGAACCCCTCCTCGAAGCGGGCCACCGAGGCCGCGCTCTGTTCGGGGGTGAGCAGCTCGCCCAGGTGCTCCCGGACCTCGGGATCGGCGTTCATCTCCGCCCACGGCTCGAGGTCGGAATCCCGCCAGCGGCGGAGCAGGAGACGGTCGGTACGCAGTTCGGGCATGCTGCGACGCTAACGCGGCGCCGCCGGCGGAAGCGATCGGTTTTGACTCCGGTGGGTTACTCAAAGTGCGAGATCGATAACAGAAGGTAAGGATGGGCCTCGGTCGCTCCGAACACGCGGGCGACTCCCTTCCCTTCTCTCACAAAGGTGAGCTGATGAGCGAACGATCGAGGCACGCCATATCCAGTCGCGCACGTCGTCAACGGCTGTGGGGTCTGGCCGGCGGAGTGGGCATCGCGACCGTCCTCTTCACGGGCACCGCGTCCGTCGGGACGGCCATCGCGGCGACCGGACACGGTCTGTCCTCCGCCGGGGCCAAGGGCGCTGTCGCCGCGTGCGACAACAGCTACGGCTGCGACCACGAGGGCGGCCCTGAGACGGGTCCCCCCGGACCGCAGGGTCCCCCCGGCCCGCAGGGACCGCAGGGTGACCCCGGTCAGCCCGGCCCCGCCGGCCCGCCCGGTGCTGACGGCGCTGCGGGCGCCGCGGGTGCCCCCGGTGCTCCGGGTGCTCCGGGTGCCACGGGTGCCACGGGTGCCGCGGGCGCTGACGGCGCTCCGGGTACCGCGGGTGCGGACGGTGCCGCGGGTGCGGACGGCGCTCCGGGCCCGGCGGGTACTCCGGGTGCTCCGGGCGCTACGGGTGCCGCGGGTGCTGACGGCGCTCCGGGTCCGGCGGGTGCTCCGGGTACCGCGGGCGCTCCGGGCCCGGCCGGTGCCGATGGCGCTCCGGGTGCCGCTGGTGCTCCGGGCGCCCCGGGTGCCGCTGGCGCGCCGGGTGCTCCCGGCCCGGCCGGCCCCGCCGGACCGGTCACCACTCAGCAGGTCGTCGGCACGCCGGTGAACACCCTGCTGGGCTCGGTCACCGCGACCGCGACCTGCCCGGCGGGCACGGTGCTGCTGGGCGGCGGGTACCGCATCGGCGGCCTGGTCACGCTGCAGGTCCTCGACAACAGCCGCGACGCGACCAACACCAACCAGTGGAACGTCACCGCCTTCGGCGCTCTCGGCGACACCATCACTGCCGTCGCGGAGTGCGCTCCGTAACGCCGGATCACGGTGTGAACGGCCTTTGACGCCAGTTCGCCGGCCCATGCCGCGAAGCCCCCGCTTCGTGGCATGGGCCGGTTTCGTCCGTGCGACGGGCGGTCGTCCGTGCGACAGGCGTCGTCCGTGCGGCGGGCGGTCGTCCGCGGCGGCGGAGGACGCGAAAGGCCGCGCCGCCCGCCCGGGGAATCGGGAACGGACGGCGCGGCCTGTCACAGGGTGCGGTCAGGGCGGGACCCAGGGCGGGTCCCAGCCGTCAGAACGCCTCTTCCGGCAGGTCCATCACGTCGAGCGTGACGGTCTCGGCCAGCGACCGCTGGACGCCGACGTTCGGCAGGATGTTGGCGGCGAAGAACTTCGCGGCCGCGATCTTGCCGGTGTAGAAGGCGGTGTCCTTCGCGCCGGCGGACGGCAGCTTCTCGGCGGCCACGGCGGCACCGCGCAGCAGCAGGTAGCCGATGACGACGTCGCCGGAGGCGAGCAGCAGGCGGGTGGAGTTCAGTCCGACCTTGTAGATGGACCGGACGTCCTTCTCGGTGCCGGCCAGGTCGGTCAGCATGGTGCCGACGATGGCCTCCAGGTCCACGGCGGACGTGGCGAGCTGCTCGCGGGCGGCGGCCAGCTCCTCGCCGCCGACGGCCTCGGCGAGGAACTTCTTGATCTCCTCGGACAGGGTGGTCAGTGCCTGGCCCTGGTCGCGGACGATCTTGCGGAAGAAGTAGTCCTGGCCCTGGATCGCGGTGGTGCCCTCGTAGAGGGTGTCGATCTTGGCGTCCCGGATGTACTGCTCGATCGGGTACTCCTGCAGGTAGCCGGAGCCACCGAAGGTCTGCAGGGACTGGGCGAGCTGCTCGTAGGACTTCTCGGAGCCGTAGCCCTTGACGATCGGCAGCAGCAGGTCGTTGAGGCCGATCAGCGCCTTGGCGTCCTCGCCCGCCGACTCCTGGACCGCGATCTGGTCCTGGACGGAGGCGGTGTAGAGCACCAGGGCGCGCATGCCCTCGGCGTACGCCTTCTGCGTCATGAGCGAGCGGCGCACGTCCGGGTGGTGCGTGATGGTGACCTTCGGCGCGGTCTTGTCCATGAACTGCGCGAGGTCCGGGCCCTGCACGCGCTCCTTGGCGTACTCCAGCGCGTTCAGGTAGCCGGTGGAGAGGGTCGCGATGGCCTTCGTGCCGACCATCATGCGGGCGAACTCGATGATGCGGAACATCTGGCGGATGCCGTCGTGCTTGTCACCGAGCAGCCAGCCCTTGGCGGGGTGCTGGTCGCCGAAGGTCATCTCGCAGGTGTTGGAGGCCTTGAGGCCCATCTTGTGCTCGACGTTCGTGGCGTAGGCGCCGTTGCGCTCGCCCAGCTCGCCGGTCTCCCAGTCGAAGTCGTACTTCGGCACGATGAAGAGCGACAGGCCCTTGGTGCCGGGGCCGGCGCCCTCGGGGCGGGCCAGCACCAGGTGGATGATGTTCTCGGACATGTCGTGCTCGCCCGAGGTGATGAAGCGCTTGACGCCCTCGATGTGCCAGGAGCCGTCCTCCTGCTCGACGGCCTTCGTGCGGCCCGCGCCGACGTCGGAACCGGCGTCGGGCTCGGTCAGCACCATCGTGGCGCCCCACTGGCGGTCCACCATGAGCTTGGCGACCTTGGACTGCTCCTCGGTGCCCTCCTCGAAGACGACGCCGGCGAACGCCGGGCCGGAGGAGTACATCCAGATGGCCGGGTTGGAGCCGAGGATCAGCTCCGCGTAGGACCAGATGAGGGAGGCGGGGGTCTTGGTGCCGCCGATCTCCTCGGGGATGCCCAGACGCCAGTACTCGGAGTCCATGTACGCCTGGTAGCTCTTCTTGAAGGTGTCCGGCACCGGCGCGGTGTTGTCCGACGGGTCGAAGACCGGCGGGTTGCGGTCGGCGTCGGTGAAGGACGCGGCCAGCTCGTTCTCCGCGAGGCGCGAGACCTCGCTGAGGATGGTCTTGGCGGTCTCCACGTCCATCTCGGCGAACGGGCCGGTGCCGTAGAGCTTGTCGCGGCCGAGCACCTCGAAGAGGTTGAACTCGATGTCGCGGAGGTTGGACTTGTAGTGGCCCATGACGACGGCTCCGTATCGCACTCGATCAGTTACGTGGCAGTACTACAGCAAGCAGTAATACAGAATGATGCTACCCGCCGGTAATAAGAAGCAACCCCTTCCCGCCCGGATGTGACGGGACACTCGCTAGTCTTGGGTACGTGTACGGCTACGACCAGACCTCGCATCCCGGCCCACCGCCCGGCGCTGCCCCGATGCCGGGGGTGTACCCCGAGCCGTCCCCGCCCTCGCTCGCGGACGCCGTACGGGCCTTCACCACGGGTTCGCTGTCCGCCGAGGACTTCCAGGCGATCTTCTCGACGTCCAAGGTCTACTGCCCGCGCGGCGAGAACCCCGGATTCCTGGCGCTGCACGACACGCAGCAGCCGGTGATCCCGATGTTCACCTCGCTCAAGGAGCTGCGGCGGTACGCGGGCAAGGAGTCCAAGTACTTCGTCATCACCGGTGCCGAGGTGCTCGACCTGCTGCCGACCGGCTACGGCTTCGTGCTCGACATCGACGGCCAGCACCGGATGGTCTTCGACGCCAAGGCCGTCGAACAGATGGTCGAGTTCACGATGCGCCGGATGTATGGCTGACGCGAGCTGATTCCACCCCGCTGAGCTGCGGGAATACTGCACGCCTTGCCGAATGTTCAGTATTCAACTAAGTTGGATCCAGAACACGAGGAGGACCGCCATGCCCGCCGTGACCGTCGAGAACCCGTTGACCCTGCCGCGCGTCTCCGCGCCCGCCGATGCGGTGCCGCGTCCGGCGCTGGCCGTCTCCACCGCGCCGAGCGGTTTCGAGGGCGAGGGCTTCCCCGTCCGCCGCGCGTTCGCGGGCATCGACTACAAGAACCTCGACCCGTTCATCATGATGGACCAGATGGGTGAAGTGGAGTACGCGCCGGGCGAGGCGAAGGGCACCCCCTGGCACCCGCACCGCGGCTTCGAGACCGTCACCTACCTGATCGACGGCACCTTCGTGCACCAGGACTCGCACGGTGGCGGCGGCGTGATCAACGGCGGCGACACCCAGTGGATGACGGCGGGCAGCGGCCTGCTGCACATCGAGGCGCCGCCGGAGGAGCTGGTCGTCACCGGCGGGCTCTTCCACGGGCTGCAGCTGTGGGTCAACCTGCCGAAGAGCGACAAGATGATGCCGCCCAAGTACCAGGACATCGGCGGTGGCCAGGTCAGGCTGCTGACGTCCGCCGACGGCGGAGCGCTCATCCGGCTGATCGCGGGCGACCTCGACGGCCACGCCGGCCCCGGGGCGACCCACACCCCGATCACGATGATGCACGTCTCGCTGAACCCGGGCGCCGAGGTGACGCTGCCCTGGCGGCCGGAGTTCAACGCCCTCGCCTACGCTCTCGCCGGGCGTGGCACGGCGGGACCGTCGGGCCGCCCGTTCAGCACCGGGCAGACGGTCGTGTTCGGCAAGGGCGACTCGGTCACCGTCAAGGCGGACGAGAAGCAGGAGTCGCGCAGTCCGAACTTCGAGTTCGTGCTGCTCGGCGGACAGCCGATCCGCGAGCCGATGATGCAGTACGGGCCGTTCGTGATGAACACCCACGCCGAACTGGCGCAGGCCTTCGACGACTTCCAGGCCGGCCGCCTCGGCCGGATCCCGGCCGGGGCCTGACCCCGGACCGGTGACGACGGTCGGCCGATCAGGGCCGGCCGTCGGAGGCCGCGGCCTCGTGGATCTCGAACCAGATCGCCTTGCCGTCGCCCCGGGGATCGACGCCCCAGGCGTCGGCCAGTTCCTCGATCAGCAGCAGACCGCGCCCCGACGAGGCCATCTCGCCGGGGCTGCGGCGATGCGGCATGTCGTCGCTGCGGTCGCCCACGTCGATCCGCAGCCGGCGCCTGGCGGGCACCCCCATCAGGCGCGCGGTCAGCACCGCGTCCTCGTCGGTGTGCACCAGCACGTTGGTGATCAGCTCCGAGACCAGCAGCACCGCCGCGTCCACCTGGTCCGGCACGGTCCAGTCGTGCAGCAGCGCGCGGATCTCGTGGCGGGCCTCGCGGATCTGCCGCGGCGCGCTCTGCGAGATGGTCAGTACCGTCCGGCGCACCGGTACGTGGCAGCTCGGCCCGTCCAGGTCGCGGCGCAGCAGCATCAGCGCGATGTCGTCCTCGCGGCGGTCGGCGAGCGGCCCGGTGGTGTGGTGCGACGCCGGCCCGTGCACCGCCCGCACCAGATGGTCGGCGAGCGCCTCCAGATCGTCCGACGGCCCGGTCTCCAGGGCGGCGCGCAGCCGCTGCCAACCGGTGTCCAGGTCATGGCCGCCGGTCTCGATCAGCCCGTCGGTGCAGATCAGCAGGACTTCGCCGGGATCCAGCACCAGCCGGGTCGTGGGGTAATCGCTGTCCGGGGCGATGCCCAGCGGCAGGCCGCCCGCGGTGCGGCGGATGATCGTGGTGCCGTCGCCCATCCGGATGGCGGGCTCCGGGTGCCCGGCCCTGACCACGTCCAGGGTGCCGGTCGCCGGGTCCGCCTCCAGGTACAGGCAGGTCGCGAAGCGGTCGTCGTCGCCGTGGTCGGGGTCGCTGAGCCCGGCGAGGAACCGTGAGGTGCGCGACAGCACCGCGTCCGGGTGGTGGCCCTCGGCGGCGTAGGCGCGCAGCGCGATCCGCAGCTGGCCCATGAGCCCGGCGGCGCGTACGTCATGGCCCTGCACATCGCCGATGACCAGCGCGGTGCGGCCGGACGGCAGGTCGATCGCGTCGTACCAGTCGCCGCCGACCTGCAGCCCGCCGCCGGTCGGCACATAGCGGGCGGCGACCGTCATGCCCTCGATGCCGGGACCCCGGGTGGGGAGCATGGTGCGCTGCAGGCCGTCGGAGAGCTCCCGCTCGGATTCGTGCAGGTGGGCGCGGGAGAGCGCCTGGGCGAGCATCCGGGCGACGGTGGTGAGGACGGAGCGCTCGTCGGGGGTGAAGGCGACCGGTTCGCGGAAGGCCGCCATCCACGCGCCGATCGTGTTGCCCGCGACCACCAGCGGCAGAAAGGCCCAGGAGGAGCGGCCGAACGGCCTGGCGAGCGGCCAGGTCGCCGGGAAGCGCTGTTCGTACGCCTCGGGGGTCGGCAGATAGACGGCCCGGCCGGTGCGGGCCACCAGCGTGGCCGGGTAGTCGGTGGCCATCGGCATGTCCGTGAACGGGCCGTCGGTGCCGACGGAGTGGCCGTGGTGCCCGATGATCGCCAGCCGGTCGCCCCGGACGCCGAAGACGGCCAGCCCGTCGGGTGAGAACCCCGGCATCGACAGCGTCGCGGCGACCCGCAGCACCTCGGACGTGCTGTCCGCCTCCGCCAGCGCCCGTCCGGCGTCCAGCAGGAAGGCCTCCCGGGCCCGCCGCCAGTCCCCGGAGGGCGACGCACCGCCCGAGGTGGCGGCGCGCGCCTCGTGCAGCGTCCCGGCCATCGTCAGCCGGCCGGTCGGCCGCATCCGGATGCGTACGGTCCGCAGGATGCTGCCGTCGTCGCCGATCACCCGCATCAGGGACTCCACCACGGTGCCCTCGGCGCGGGCGAGGGCGAGCCCGCCGTTCAGCGCCACGAAATCCTCGGCGTGCAGGCACGCGCGCACGGCGGACGACCGGGACGTGACCGGGTCCGCGGGAAGCCCCAGCAGCGCGGCCGCCGTCGCGTTCATCGCCACGGTGCCGGCGGTCTCGTCCCAGTGCCACAGCCCCGTGCCGACGGCTGCCAGAACGTCCTCGGTGCGCATTAGGACAGTTTATGAGGGTTTGGCCGACTCATACGAATGGGGGTGGACGGCCTGGCGCCGGTAGGCTGTGACGGGCCCCTTCTGGGCTCCTTCACCGAAATCCGACGACTTGGATGAACGATGCATCGGTACCGGTCCCACACCTGCGGCGAGCTGCGCGCCACTGACGTCGACACCGACGTCCGCCTGTCCGGGTGGCTGCACAATCGCCGCGATCTGGGCGGCGTCCTCTTCGTCGACCTCCGGGACCACTACGGCTTCGTCCAGCTGGTCGTGCGGCCGGGCTCGCCCGGGTACGAGCAGCTCAGCAGCCAGTCCAAGGAATCCGTCGTCCGCGTCGACGGCCGGGTGCTCGCGCGCAGCGCGGAGAACGTGAACCCGGACCTGCCGACCGGCGGGATCGAGATCGACGTCACCTCCTTCGAGGTGCTCGGCGCCGCGGACCCGCTGCCCTTCCCGGTCTTCCCGGAGGACAACGCCAACGAGGAGGCGCGGCTCACCAACCGCTTCCTGGACCTGCGCCGGCAGCGCATGCACAAGAACATCATGCTGCGCTCGGACGTCATCTCCTTCCTCCGCAAGGAGATGACCGCGCTCGGCTTCAACGAGCTGGCCACCCCGATCCTGTCGGCCACTTCCCCCGAGGGCGCCCGCGACTTCCTGGTGCCCTCGCGGGTGCACGCCGGCAAGTTCTACGCGCTCCCGCAGGCACCGCAGCAGTTCAAGCAGCTGCTGATGATCGCCGGCTTCGACCGCTACTTCCAGATCGCGCCGTGCTTCCGCGACGAGGACTCCCGGGCGGACCGCTCGCCCGGCGAGTTCTACCAGCTCGACATCGAGATGAGCTTCGTCGAGCAGGAGGACGTCTTCGGCGTCATCGAGAAGGTCATGACCGACCTCTTCACCCAGTACGGCGGCGGCCGTGAGGTCACCTCGCCGTTCCCGCGCATCCCGCTGCGCGAGTCGATGCTCAAGTACGGCAACGACAAGCCGGACCTGCGCGCCAAGCTCGAACTCGTCGACGTCTCGGACGTCTTCGCCGGCTCCGGCTTCAAGGCCTTCGCCGACAAGCACGTCCGCGCGCTGGCCGTGCCGGACACCGCGGCCCAGCCGCGCAAGTTCTTCGACCAGATGGGCGAGTACGCGGTCGAGCAGGGCGCCAAGGGCCTGGCCTGGGTCCGCGTCGGCGAGGACAACGCCCTCACCGGCCCGATCGCCAAGTTCCTGACCGAGGACGACGTCAAGGCACTGCTGGCCGCCGTCGACGCCAAGCCCGGTCACGCGATCTTCTTCGGCGCCGGCGAGTTCGCCGAGGTCTCCAAGATCATGGCGGCCGTCCGCGTCGAGGCCGCCAAGCGCGCCGGCCACTTCGAGGAGAACGTCTTCCGGTTCTGCTGGGTCGTCGACTTCCCGATGTTCGAGAAGAACGAGGACACCGGCGCGATCGAGTTCTCCCACAACCCGTTCTCCATGCCGCAGGGCGGCCTGGAGGCGCTGGAGACCAAGGACCCGCTCGACATCCTCGCCTGGCAGTACGACATCGTCTGCAACGGCATCGAGCTGTCGTCCGGCGCGATCCGGAACCACGAGCCCGCGGTCATGTACAAGGCGTTCGAGATCGCCGGCTACGACCAGGCGACCGTGGAGAAGGAGTTCGGCGGCATGCTCCGCGCCTTCCACTTCGGCGCCCCGCCGCACGGCGGCATCGCCCCGGGCGTGGACCGCATGGTCATGCTGCTCGCGGACGAGCCGAACATCCGCGAGACGATCGCCTTCCCGCTCAACCAGCACGCCCAGGACCTGCTCATGGGCGCGCCGAGCGAGGTCGAGGAGAGCCGGCTGCGCGAGCTGCACATCCAGCTCCGCAAGCCGCAGCCGAAGGTCTGACCGGCGGCCCCCGGTTCCGGACGCATTCCGTCCGGGACCGGAGGCAACCCGGAAGGAGTGCCATCGCGTTCCACTGATGTGGAAGGGACACGATGGCGAGTAGACGATGCTGACGCCCCCGGACTTCGAGGAGTTCGTGGCGGCGCGGGGCCCGCGACTGCTGCGCGTCGCCTGGCTGCTGACCGGCGACGCCCATCTCGCGGAAGACCTGCTGCAGACGGTGCTGGCCAAGGCCTGGCCGCAATGGCACCGGATAGCCGACGGCAGCCCCGAGGCGTATCTGCGCAAGGCGCTGATCACCACACATGCCTCCTGGTGGCGTCGCCGCTGGCGCGGCGAGGTCCCGCACGGCGACCTGCCGGAGTCGGCGGACCGGGCGGACGCCTTCGCGGGGGTCGACCTGGAGCAGACGCTCGCGGTGGCCGTCCGGCGGCTGCCGGTGCGGCAGCGCGCGGTGGTCGTCCTGCGGTACTTCGAGGACCTGAGCGTCGAGGAGACCGCGGGGGTGCTGGGCTGTACGACCGGCACCGTCAAGAGCCAGGCCTCCAAGGCGCTGCGCAGTCTGCGCGATCATCTGCCCGCCGCGGCACTGGTGGACGGTGGTGAACGCCATGACGGAAGCTGAGACCGAACGCGAACTGCGCGTCCTGCTGGAGCGCGTGGTGCCGCAACTGCCCGCGCCCGCCCAGCGGCTGGACGGCGTACGGGACCGGGTGCGGCGCCGTCGCCGCCGCCGCGCGGCCGGAACCGCGACGCTGGCCGTCAGCGCGGTCGCCCTGGCAGGACTGCTGGTGCCCGGCTTCGTACGGGACCGGGCGCGGCCCGAGTCCGTACCGCCGGCGTCGGCTCCCGGGACGGGCGCGCTGCCCGCGCCGGAGGCCGGGGTGCCGGACCCGGAGGGCAGCAGCAGCCTGCCGCCGCCGACCACCACCCCCACGCCCGACGCGAGGACCCGGTATCCCGAGATCGGCGGGATGTCCGCCGCGCTGCCGAGGGAGTGGCGGGTGCTGCGGATGGCGGAGGCCGGCTTCGCCGCCACACAGCCCATGGCCGCGTCCAAGAAGCCGTGCGGGGACGGGATCGACGGCTACTGCTCGCCGCTGAACCAGCCGCTGCGCCCCGACGGCGCGGTGCTGGTCTTCCAGATCGCCGACCCGGCCGGGATCCTGGCGGCGAAGATCCGCGGGTTCCACCAGGTGCAGAAGGTCGAGCTTCTGAAGTCCTGCCAGCGGTTCGGCGCCGATGAGCAGCTCGCCTCGGCGACCGCCGCCACGGACCGCTCCTCCGACGTGGTGGTGACCGTCACGGCCTGTCTGTACCGGGCGACCCCGGCGCGGCTCCAGCAGGTCCGCGAAGCGATGACCTCCGTCACCCTCTGATCGTCCGCGATCTTCTGAGGACATTCCGAAAGGCCCTTTGTCCATGCACGCGCTGTACAGCAGGTACCTCCGCACCACGGCCGTGTGCGCGGTGGCCGCGGCCGCCCTGGCCGGACTCGCCGGCTGCAGCGCCGGTGGCGCGATGGCCTCCCCGGGCGGTGACGTCCGGACGATGGCGGCCTCCCCTTCTCCGGCCGCCGACGCCGTCCCGGCGGCCGGCCGGGCCGGCCGCTCCGCGCCCGCTCCCCTGCCGCAACGCCTTCCCGGGCTCGGCCCGAAGACCCTGAGCACGGTCCCGGACGAGGCCCGGCAGGCCGTGGTCGTGACCGGCGACGGAGCCTCGTCGTCCCGCTCGACCGTCATCCTCTACGAGCGGACGGACGCGGGCTGGACCGCCGGCGCCGCCTGGCCCGCCCACAACGCCCTGAAGGGCTGGACCGACGACCACCGCGAGGGCGACCTCCGGTCGCCCGTCGGCGTCTTCACCCTCACCGACGCGGGCGGCCGGCTCGCCGACCCCGGTACGAAGCTCAGCTACGACCACGCCCCGCGCGGATTCGGCATCTCCGGCACCGGTTTCCAGGGCGAGTCGCTGACCGGCTCCTTCGACTACGTCATCTCCATCGACTACAACCACGTGCGCGGCACCACCCCGCGGGACTGGACGCGCCCGCTCGGCGGCTCCCGGGGCGGCGGCATCTGGCTGCACGTCGACCACGGCGGTCCCACCCAGGGCTGTGTCTCGCTCGCGCAGGACGTCATGAAGCAGCTGCTGCGCACCTTGGACCCGGCCAGGCACCCGGTGGTGGTGATGGGCGACGCCGCGGCACTGAGCCGCTGATCCGCCGCACCCCGGAGCCGGTCCGCCGCACCCCGAAAATGACGATGGCCGCCCCGACCGGGGCGGCCATCGTCATGGCGCGGTACAGAACTACTCGGCGGTGTCCGGGTTGCCGCCGAAGCGCTCGCGGTAGGCGTCGAGGTCCTCATCGGTGATCTTGGCGAAGAGCACCGGCGGGACGGTGAACGGGATGCCGGGCGCCAGGAACGACAGCGACTTGGCCTCGTCCTGGCTGACCCAGGTCCGGTTGTCGTCGGGGAGGGCGAAGGCGCTGCGCATCGCGGCGGACGAGGACGGGATGAAGGGCTCGGAGACCACCGCGTACAGGTGGATGAGGTTCATCGCGGTGCGCAGGGTGAGCGCCGCGCCGTCCGGGTCCGTCTTGATCTCCATCCAGGGGGCCTTCTCCTCCAGGTAGGAGTTGCCCGCGCTCCACAGGGCGCGCAGCGCGGCCGCGGCCTTGCGGAACTGGAGGGTGTCCAGGTGGCCCTCGTACTCGGCCAGCAGCCCGGCGATCTGCTCGCCGAGCTTCGCCTCGGCCTCGCCGGCCGCGCTGCCCGCCGGCACGTCGTCGCCGAAGCGCTTGCGGGAGAAGGACAGGACGCGGTTGACGAAGTTGCCCAGGGTGTCGGCGAGGTCCTTGTTCACGGAGGAGGAGAAGACCTCCCAGGTGAACGAGGTGTCGTCGGACTCCGGGGCGTTGGCGATCAGGAAGTAGCGCCAGTAGTCGGCCGGCAGCAGGTCCAGCGCGGCATCGGTGAAGATGCCGCGGCGCTGGCTGGTGGAGAACTTCCCGCCGTAGTACGTCAGCCAGTTGAAGGCCTTGACGTAGTCGACCTTCTTCCACGGCTCGCGGGTGCCCAGCTGGGTGGCCGGGAACATCACCGTGTGGAACGGGACGTTGTCCTTGGCCATGAACTCGGTGTACCGGACGTCGTCCGCCTCGTACCACCAGGACTTCCAGTCCCGGGTCTCCCCGGCGGGAGCGGCGTCCGCCCACTCCTTGGTGGAACCGATGTACTCGATCGGGGCGTCGAACCAGACGTAGAAGACCTTGCCGTCCGCGGCCAGCTCCGGCCAGGTGTCGGCCGGGACCGGAACGCCCCACTCCAGGTCGCGGGTGATCGCGCGGTCCTGGAGGCCCTCGGTGAGCCACTTGCGGGCGATGGAGGAGGCGAGGGTGGGCCATTCGCCGCCCACCTCGTCGATCCACGCCTCGACCTCGCCGGCCAGCTTCGACTGCAGGAGGAACAGGTGCTTGGTCTCGCGGACCTCCAGCGCGCTGCTGCCGCTGATCGCGGAGCGCGGGTCGATCAGGTCCGTGGGGTCCAGCACCCGGGTGCAGTTCTCGCACTGGTCGCCGCGGGCCTTGTCGTAACCGCAGTGCGGGCACGTGCCGACGATGTAGCGGTCGGGCAGGAAGCGCTCGTCGGTGAGCGAGTAGACCTGCCGGATCGCGCGTTCCTCGATGAAGCCGTTGGCCTGGAGGCGGCGCGCGAAGTGCTGGGTCAGATCGCGGTTCTCCGCGGAGGAGCTGCGGCCGAAGTGGTCGAAGCGCAGCGCGAAGCCGTCGTAGATCGCCTTCTGCGCCAGGTGCTGCTCGGAGCAGAAGGTGTCGACCGGCAGTCCGGCTTCCTTGGCGGCGAGTTCGGCCGGGGTGCCGTGCTCGTCGGTGGCGCAGATGTAGAGGACGTCGTGCCCGGTCTGGCGCAGGTAGCGGGCGTAGACGTCGGCCGGGAGCATCGACCCCACCATGTTGCCCAGGTGCTTGATCCCGTTGATATAGGGCAGGGCGCTGGTGATGAGGTGTCGAGCCATTGCAGGCTGCTCCCAATTCGTTACGCGGGGTGAGTGATTGATCTACGGACCGTCAATATCGTATCCGACCCCCCGGGCACCCCTTCTTGTTTTCCTCCGGAGGCCGCATCGGGCGGGCAGGCGACAGGCGCAGCCGGGGAGCACCGCGGGGGAGACGGCCAGGAACCTGTGGGGCCGGCGCCTCGTTGTTGATCACGGTGGGTGACTGCACGTGCGCATGCACGTGCACATGCACGTGCTGGTGCAACCGGTTATCATCTGGCTTACCCAGCAAGGCAGTTACGGGGAATTTGGGGAGCGTCTTATGAGCCGGACACAGAATGGCATGGCCTCGACAGATCTCCAGGGAGTCGTCTGGCAGAAGAGTTTGCACAGCAACGCGAACGGTACGTGCGTTGAGCTGGCACAGCTGCCCGACGGCGAGGTGGCGGTACGCAATTCACGCTTTCCGGACGGACCGGCCCTGATATATACGCGGGCCGAGATCGAATCACTGATTCTCGGGGTCAAGGATGGTGAGTTCGACCACCTCATGTGACCGTATATGAACCTATAGCGACGGGTCTTCGTCCATTCCGATCGGAGAATGGAAGAGGGCCCAGACGACTTTTCCCGCCCCGGTGAGCGGATGCCAGCCCCAGGTCTCGCTGTAGGACTCCACCAGGTGCAGCCCCCGTCCGGACTCCGCGACGAAGTCGGGCGTCCTGGCCACCGGACCGATGGCGCTGGGGTCGCGCACGGCGCAGACCACGCGTGAGGTCCAGCGCACCAGACTGAGATGGACCGGGGCACCGCCGGTGCCGGGGGGCACGGCGTAACGCAGCGCGTTGGTGACGAGTTCCGAGGCGACCAGCTCGATGCTGTCGAAGAGTGGTGCCAGATCCCAGCGCTGAAGTGTCGCCCGGGTGAATCTTCGGGCGTCGCGGACGGCTTCGAAGCGTCCTGGCAGCTCGCACGTGGCGCCGCTGGACGCGGCCAGGCCCCCGGGGGCGAGCACTCCATCCCATAACGGCTCAAGCACAGTTGCGGCCTCAGTCCTCATGCGCGCCCACTGGGTATCTGCACGAACCCCATGGTCCCCAACGCCCACACGGTATGCAAGGGCGGATGCACGTGCAGATGCAAGGAATGATGCACGTGATGGTGCTGTGTGACCGGGCGAGTACTCAACGCAGCGCAGAAGTGGCAGACTGCTGACGACCTAGGGGCGGAGCGTGACGTAAATGACCACAGGGCAGCCGGGAGGCGGGTCCATCGTGCGACGAATTCTGCTGGGAGCTCAGCTGCGGCGGCTTCGCGAAGCGGGAGGAATCACCCGTGAGGCCGCTGGTTATTCGATCCGCGCGTCCGAATCGAAGATCAGCCGCATGGAGTTGGGACGCGTGAGCTTCAAGGAACGGGATGTGGCCGACCTCCTGACCCTCTACAACGTGGTCGACGACGAGGACCGCGCGGCCCTCCTCGGACTCGTGCGTGAGGCGAACGTGGCCGGCTGGTGGCACGGGTACGGGGACGTCCTCCCGGCCTGGTTCCAGACGTATGTGGGTCTCGAGGAGTCCGCCTCGCTGATCCGGACCTTCGAAGTCCAGTTCATCCACGGCCTGTTGCAGACCGAGGACTACTCCCGCGCGGTCGTCGAGCTCGGCCACCCCGGTGCGGCCACGTCCGAGATCGAGCGCCGGGTCGGCCTGCGGATGGAGCGGCAGAAACTGCTGGTCTCGGAGCGGGCGCCGCACTTCGTCGCCGTCATGGACGAGGGCGCGCTGTACCGGCCGTTCGGCGGACGCGACGTCATGCGCGGGCAGCTGAGCCATCTGATGGAGGTCGCGCAGCAGCCGAATGTGACCGTCCACGTCCTGCCGTTCGAAATCGGCGGCCACGCGGCGGGCGGCGGTGCGTTCACCCTGCTGCGATTCCCGGAATCCGACCTGTCGGACCTGGTCTATCTGGAGCAGCTCACCAGCGCGCTGTACATCGACAAGCGTGAGGAAGTGGACTTCTACGACAAGACCATGGAAAGGCTCTGCGCGGACAGTCTTTCCGCCGAGCGCTCGCTCGAGCGACTCCGCAAGATCCATCAACAGGCTTGATACGAAGGTAATATGACGCAGCATCACTAACGCGTGCCGCATCGGCCACCGCGAAAGGGATAAAGTGTCGTACTTCTCCGAGTTGGCTCTTCAGTACATCGACGGTGAGTGGCGCTCCGGCTCCGGCTCCTGGGACATCGTCGATTTCAATCCCTACAACGGGGACAAACTCGCCTCGATCACGGTGGCGACGAAGGCCGAGGTGGACCAGGCGTACCGGGCGGCGGAACGGGCCCAGACCGCCTGGGCCGAGACCAACCCGTACGCCCGCCGGCTGGTCTTCGAGCGCGCGCTGAAGGTCATCGAGGAGCACGAGGCCGAGATCACCGAGGCGATCATCGCCGAGCTGGGCGGCACGTATCTCAAGGCCGGCTTCGAGCTCGCCCTCACCAAGGACATGCTGCGGCAGTCGATGCAGCTCGCGCTGCACCCCGAGGGACGGATCCTGGCCTCCCCGGTGGACGGCAAGGAGAACCGCCTCTACCGGAAGCCGGTCGGCGTCGTCGGGGTGATCAGCCCGTTCAACTTCCCGCTCTTCCTCGGTCTGAAGTCCATAGCCCCGGCGCTGGCGCTCGGCAACGCCGTGGTGCTCAAGCCGCACCAGAACACCCCGGTGGTCGGCGGCACGCTGATCGCGAGGATATTCGAGGAGGCGGGCCTGCCGGCCGGTCTCTTCAACGTCGTCATCACGGACATCGCCGAGATCGGCGACAGCTTCATCGAGCACCCGGTGCCCAAGGTCATCTCCTTCACGGGTTCCGACCACGTGGGCCGGCACGTCGCCACGGTCGCCGCCTCGCACTTCAAGCGGACCGTGCTGGAGATGGGCGGCAACAGCGCGCTCGTCGTCCTGGACGACGCCGACCTGGACTACGCGGTCGACGCCGCGGTGTTCAGCCGCTTCGCCCACCAGGGCCAGGTGTGCATGGCGGCCAACCGGGTGCTGGTGGACCGCTCGGTGGAGCAGGAGTTCACCCGGAAGTTCGTCGCGAAGACCGCCTCGCTGATCGTCGGGGACCCGGCCGACCCGGCCACCCAGATCGGCCCGCTGATCAACACCCTCCAGGCCGAGCGCATCACGGCCGAGGTCGCCCAGGCCGTCGAGGCGGGCGCCACGGCGCTGCTGCTCGGTGAGGCCGACGGAGCCGTCGTGTCACCGACCGTGCTCGGCGACATCCCGGCGGACGCCGCGATCCTGCGCCGTGAGCTGTTCGGTCCCGTGGTCCTGGTGGTGCCCTTCGACGGTGAGGAGGAGGCGGTCAGGATCGCCAACGACACCCCGTTCGGGCTCAGCGGCGCCGTCCACACCCGGGACATCGAGCGCGGTGTGCGCTTCGCCCAGCGCATCGACACCGGGATGATGCACGTCAACGACGGCACCATCGCGGACGAGCCGATCGTGCCCTTCGGCGGCGAGAAGGCCTCCGGTGTGGGGCGGCTCAACGGCGATGCCACGGTGGACGCGTTCACGACCGTGAAGTGGATCTCCATCCAGCACGGACGCAGCCGGTTCCCGTTCTGACCGGCGCTCCCGTTTCCGCTCGGACCAGGACGCCGATCCCGTTCTGACCAGCACTCCGACGCCCCGGTAGCCCGGCTCTGCACGGCCGTCAGATCGATCTTCACTCGGACGGGTGAAGATACGTATCTGTTCCGGGCTACCGCCTCCCCTGTGCGAATTTCCTCCGGATACGGTGACCGTAGGTCACCCAGGCCCCGGTGGTCGCTCGCACGGTCGGCCGCGGGAGGGGACACCGGTGCAGGATGATGCCCACAGTGATCCGCCGATCGGCCCGCCGTATCTGGTACCCCCGGCCAATCCGTATGCGCGCACCTACCGGATCGACGGGTTCACCGTCGTGGAGCTGCGCGGTGAACTGGACATCGACACCGCGCGGTTCGTGGCCCCGCACCTGGATCTCGTCTCCGGCGGACCGCCACCGCTCCGGGTCGTCGTCGACCTGTGCCCGCTGGAGTTCATCGACTGCTACGGCCTGTCCCTGCTCTGCCGTGCCCGCCGCCGTGTCCAGGCCAGGGGCGGGGAGCTGAGAACGGTCTGCGACCGCCCGTCGACCCTGCGGTTGCTGCGGCTGACCGGCCTTGCCGAGGCATTCCACCCGGTGCCGAACCTCGCGCGCGCCATGGGCGGTTGAGCGCGGCCCGCCCCGGTAGCGGGTGCTGAGGAATGGTGTTTGCCTGAGGTAGTCCGAATTGGACACCTTTCAGGAGGAAATGGTCATGTCCAAGCACGCAGCCCGCAGCGCCCACTCCAAGGGCATGAGGCATACCGAGCAAGTGGATGCCGCGCAGGCGAAGCACCGCGCCAACGAAGTGCGGGAGAACCTGGACGCTTTCGAGCACAACGAGAGCCCCAAGGCGGAACGGCAGCACGTGCGCGAGCCCCAGGAGTAGCGGCTGACGGTTGAGGGGCGGGTCCCGGTACGGGGCCCGCCCCTCAACCGGTCGGCGGACACCCGGATGCGGGGGTGGACAAACCGGGTGATCCTGTGCCGGACAGCTCAGAGGGCAATCGGAGGGTCGTCAGCCATGGCGTCGATGGACATCCCGGCCGGTGGGAAGGACGCGGCGAAAGCCGCTTCGCCGGCCACCAGCGCGGCGCGTGTGCCGGGCAAGCAGTACATGTCGTGGCTGACGCTGGCGTTCATGACCACCAGTTCGGTGGCCAGCCTCCGCGCGGCGCCGTCCATGGCCGTCTACGGCCTCGCCGCCGTCTTCCTCTACGTCGTGCCCGCGATCGTGTTCCTGATCCCGACGGCGCTGGTCTCGGCCGAGCTGGCGTCGGGCTGGAACGGCGGTGTGTACCGCTGGGTGAGCGAGGGGCTGTCGAAGCCGATGGGCTTCCTGGCGGTGTGGTGCCAGTTCGCGATGACGATCTTCTACTACCCGAGCCTGCTGGCCTATGTGGCGAGCACCTTCGCGTACATCATCGATCCGCGGCTGGCGAGCAACGGCCTCTATGTGGCCATCGTGATCGTGGTGCTGTTCTGGACCGGTGTCTGGGTCTCCTCGCGCGGCACGAAAGCCGTGGCGGGCCTGGCGAGCGGCGGCCTGATCATCGGCACCCTCATCCCGGGTGCGGTACTGGTGATCCTCGGCTTCGTCTTCCTCGGCCAGGGCAACACCTCGGCCGCGCCGATGGACGCCTCGCACATCCTGCCGCAGTGGACCGGGCTGGCGAGCCTCGTGCTGATCGTCAACAACTTCCTGTCGTACTCCGGCATGGAGATGAACGCGGTGCACGTCTCCTCGCTGCGGAACCCGGACAAGGAGTTCCCCAAGTCGATGTTCACCGCGATGGGCCTGGTGCTGCTGATCTTCATCCTTCCGGCGCTGGCGGTCAGCTGGGTCGTCCCGGCCCACGACCTGAGCCTGACGGCCGGGGTCATCCAGGCGTTCGACGCCTTCTTCTCCTACTTCAACGTCGGCTGGCTCACGCCGGTCTTCGGCGTGATGCTCGTCGCGGCGGCGCTCGGCGGCATGCTGACCTGGCTCGCCGGACCGTCCAAGGGCCTGCTGCTGATCTCCCGGCAGGAGGGCTATCTGCCGCCGTTCCTGCAGCGGCTCAACAGGTTCGGCGTCCAGCAGAACATCCTCGTCGCGCAGGGTGTGGTCACCACCGTCATCGCGCTGCTCTACGCGTTCATCCCCAACGTCTCCAGCGCGTACTGGATCTTCTCCGTCATCACCACGCAGATCTACCTGATCGTCTATCTGCTGATGTTCGCGGCGGCGATCCGATTGCGGAAGACCCAACCGGACCATCCACGCGGCTACCGGGCCCCCGCGCTGCCCGTGCTGTGCGTCGTCGGCCTGCTGTCGTCGCTCGCGGCGCTCGTCATCGGCTTCGTGCCGTCCTCGCAGTTCGGCGGCGGCAGCGTCCTCGCCTACGTGGGCATCGTCACGGCCGGGCTCCTCCTGCTGGGGCTGCTGGTGCCGTACCTGTTCTACACACTGCGCAAGCCCAGCTGGCGCCAGCACGTGGACGAGGACCCGGCAGAGGCGGGAGTCGACGCATGAAGCGCAGCGCGGGAAACATGAAGCGCACCCTCATGGCGTCCGAGCACCGGTGGATCTACATCGGCTCGATCGTGCTGCTGGTGGTCTTCGCCGTCATCGGGATCATCCAGTACACGACCCTGCGCGAGACGGCCAAGGCCAACGACAAGGCCAATCAGCTCTCCAAGCTGCTCACCGACGCCGGCTACCCGGTGCCCGACCACGACCTGATCGTCCGGACCCTGGGCGACGACGGCGCGTCGCTGTGCAGGGACCCGGGCAACTCCCTGATCAAGGCCCAGGCCAAGGCGGCACTAGTCAACGGCGCGAGCGGACCCGGTACGCGCCCGGTCATCGCCGACAGCGAGGCGATCAGCGCGGCCTCGCTGGCCGTCTCCGTCTACTGCCCGGACAAGCTCGGTGACTTCGAGAAGGCGTACGGCGGCCTCAAGTACGACGACACCGTGAAGAAGTGACCGCCGCCACCGCAACCCCGCACCCTCCAGGAGCCGTGTGATGTCCGACGACCTCAAACAGCGCATCAGCGGCCTGATGCCCCGCGCCAAGGCCGACCTGACGGAGCTGGTCGCCATGACCTCGGTGGCCGACCCCCGCCAGTACCCGGCGGAGGAGTGCCACCGCACCGCGCGGTGGGTCGCGGACGCCTTCACCGAGCTGGGCTTCACCGACATGCGGCTGGCCGACACCATCGACGGCAGCAAGGCCGTGCTCGGCCACCGGCCGGGCCCGCCCGGCGCGCCGACCGTGCTGCTCTACTGCCACTACGACGTGCAGCCGCCCCTCGACGACGCCGCCTGGACCAGCCCGCCCTTCCAGCTCACCGAGCGCGACGGGCGCTGGTACGGGCGCGGCACCGCGGACTGCAAGGGCAACATCGCCATGCACCTCACAGCGCTGCGCGCGCTCGGCGACGACATCCCCGTCACGCTGAAGTTCATCGCCGAGGGATCCGAGGAGCAGGGCACCGGCGGTCTGGAGGACTTCGTCCCGAAGAACGCCGAGGAGCTGCGCGCCGACGCGATCCTGGTCTGCGACACGGGCAACGCGGCCGTCGGCGTCCCCGCCGCGACCGTCACGCTGCGCGGGCTCGCGAACGTCGTGGTCACCGTCACCGCGCTGGACTCCGAGATGCACTCCGGGATGTTCGGCGGGCCCGCCCCCGACGCCCTCGCCGCGCTCATCCACATGCTCGCGTCGCTGCGCGACAGCCGGGGCAACACCACCGTCGACGGCCTGGACAACACCAGGACGTGGACCGGGGAGGGCTACGACCCGGAACAGTTCCGCACCGACGCGCACATGGTGGCGGGCACCGAGCTGCTCGGCGACGGCACCGTCTCCGACATGCTGTGGGCCCGCCCGGCCCTCACCGTCCTCGGTATCGACTGCCCGCCCGTCGTCGGCTCCTCCGCCGCGATCCAGGCCACCGCCGCCGCGCGCCTCAACCTGCGGGTGCCGCCGGGCACCGACCCGCGCACGGCGCAGGACGCGCTCGCCGCGCACCTGGAGAAGGCCGCGCCCTGGGGAGTGCGGGTGGAGATCGAGCGGGAGTCGTCCGGCGCGCCCTTCGAGGCCGTCACCACGGGGCCGGCCTACGCCGCCCTGGGGGCGGCCATGGAGGAGGCGTACGGCAAGCCCATGACGACGCTCGGGCAGGGCGGCTCGATTCCGCTGTGCAACGTCTTCGCGGACACCTACCCCGGGGCCGAGATCATCCTGATGGGCGTCGAGGAACCGCTGTGCCTCATCCACGCGCCGAACGAGAGCGTCGACCCGACCGAGATCGCGAACATGGCGCTGTCCGAGGCGCTGTTCCTGCGGAGCTTCGGGAAGAAGTAGCGGCGGCGGGAGCGGGTTACGGCCCGGAAGCGGTGACGGACGGTGCCGCCGGCCCGGCCGGCGGGGCCGGCGGGGGCGGGGTGCCCAGCCGCCGGGCCACCGGCTTCTCGTGCGCGATCACATAGCCGACGCAGACCCCGATCGTGATGACGGTGAAGAGCACGATCAGCCAGGACAGCAGGACGAAGAGCGACCCGAACGGGCCGAACTGCCGCAGGCTGCGCTCGACGGCCCCCGGCATGTAGATCGCCGACCACCCGACGACCCCCAGAACGCCCGCCGACACCAGCATCGCCCCCGGCAGCAGCGGCGGCCAGGGGATGCGGGAGCCCAGCAGGAAGCGCTGGGTCCACCACCACAGGAGCGTCCCGGAGACGAACTGCAGCGGGACGCCGAGGGCCGCGCCCACGCCGAAACCGTCGTGCAGCGGGCCCTGGAGCAGCAGGTCGACGAGCCAGACCGCGAGCCAGACCACCCACCGCCACGCGACCAGCCGGGCGCCGGCCCTGGGCATCCGCCAGGCCCGTTCGCAGGTCCGCTGCAGGGCGCGGCTGCAGGCCGTCGCCGAGAGCAGGGTGACGATGACGCCGACGATGCCGATGGAGTTGGTCTCGGTGGTGTCGTCGGCCGAGTAGACCTGCCGGACCTGGTCCAGCGCGTCGTCGTGCAGCCCGAGTACGGAGTGCAGCGAGGAGACGAGCTGGTCGCGGACCCCCTGGGGCGCGAACGCGGCGATCACGAAGAGCGCGGGCAGGGCGCCCAGGAAGGCCTGGGCGGCCAGCCGGGTGGCGCAGTCCAGGACGTTCACCACGCTGAACTCGTGGACGAGCCGTCCGATGAACGGGACCCTGCGCAGCACCCGGTCGAGAACGGTCACAGGCGAGGGGGGTCCTCGTAGTACCGCTGCTCGTAGACGCGCTCGGATTCATGGCGGCGGTCCGTACGCCGGCGGCGGCCGAAGGCCAGCAGCATGCCGATGAGAAGACTCGCGGCTCCGCCGAGCATGCAGATGGTGCCCAGGACGCCGATGTCGATCCACCGGGTCTGCCAGGTGATCGCGTATCTCAGGATCGCCCCGATGATGATGAGGGCGAGCCCACCGGCTGCGGTCATGTCGAGGTCCCTTCCGGGGCATGGACGGCGTCGGTCGTCACCGGCTCTCCGCCCAGCCTGCGGGGCGCGGCTCCCGCTGTCCTGTCGGGAGCCGTCACGTTGGGCCGTTGGGGGACGGGAATGCCATAGTCTGAATGCAGACAAATACTCCCAAAGTTATGCTGGCGATCCGATTCCGGTAGCGGAATCGGACACCGCACCCAGGAGAGGACGGACCGTGGGAATCGGACCCGTCGAATACCTTGTCGTCGCATTTCCCGGCAGCCGGTTCACCGGCCGCATCGCACCCGCGCTCGCCGACATCGTCGCGTCCCGCACCGTACGGATCCTCGACATCACCTTCGTCCGGCGGGCGGCGGACGGGACGATCGACTGTGTGGAGCTCCAGGACCTCGACCCCGACGACCTGGTCGCCTACGACCCGGTGGAGGGCACCATCGCCGGGCTCTTCAACGACGCGGACATCCAGGCGCTCGCCCGGAGCGTGCCGCCGGGCAGCTCGGCGGCGCTCATCGTCTGGGAGGACCTGTGGGCGGTGCCGCTCACCGATGCCGTCCGCGGTGCGGGCGGCATCACCGTGGCCCATGAGCAGATCCCGGCGGAGGTCGCGGAGCGGGCTCTCGCGGAAGCCCGCTGACGCTCCGCCCGCCGGTCCGACGACTCGGAAAGGACGTCCCGACATGCCGTTCCGCAGAGGAGCCATGAACCGCAGGGGGCCCGGACTGCTGGGCGCCGTGGCGCGCACCGCCGTGGTGGCCGGCACCGCCTCCGCCGTCAGCGGCCGGGTGCGGCAGCACCAGGAGCAGAAGTCCGCCGGCCAGGAGGAGCAGCAGGCCGCGCAGCCCCCACAGGCCCAGGCGGCGCCGCCCGCCGCGCCGCAGGCCGCCGACGACACCCTCAGCCGTCTGGAGCGGCTGGCGGGGCTGAAGTCCCAGGGAATCCTCACGGAAGAGGAGTTCGCCGCCGAGAAGGCGAAGATCCTGTCGGGTTGACCGGCGGGAACCGCGACACCCCGGGAGTACGGATATGCCCGAACAGGACCGGCCGCCCGACCGCGGCGAGCTCCCGGGCACCGGCACGCCCCGCACCGGTCTGGCCGAACGCCTCGCCCTGAACCACATGGGCAGCTTCGACTGGGACCTCAGGCTCGGCACCCTGGAGCTGGACCCGGCCGCCCTGGAGGTCTTCGACCTGCGGCCGGAGGAGTTCAACGGCCGGCCCAACTCCCTGTACAGCCGGGTGACGCCCGAGGACGGCGCCCGGCTCGACGCCGTACTCAACCGGGCCCTGCACGAACGGGCGTCGTCGTACGGCATGTACTTCCAGGCGTTCCTCCGGGACGGCACACCGCGCTGGACGCACACCCAGGGCCGCATCCTGCGCGACGAGGACGGCAAGGCCGTGCGCGTCATCGGCATCGTCCGGGACGCCACCGCGGAACTCACCCACTCCACCTTGCTGCGGACCCTGGAGGAGGACCGCAAACGCCAGACCTCCATGGTGGAACGGACCACCCAGGCCCTGTCACGCGCCGTCACCGTCGACGACGTCACCGCCGCGCTGACCGGCACCGGCGGGCTGGAGCGGTTCGGGGCCGACGGCCTCGCGCTGGGGCTGGTCGACGGCAGCATGCTCAAGATCATCGCGCTGACCGGCCGGTCCATGGAGGTCCTGTCGGACCTGCGGCTCACCCGGATCGACGACGACCTCCCGCTGTCCGAAGCGATCCGGAAACAGCGCTCCCGGTTCGTCGGCTCGCTGGCGGAACTCGCCGACCGCTTCCCCCGGCTGCGGCCCTACATGGCGGAGTTGGAGATCGAGGCGGCGGCCTACCTCCCGCTGGTGGCCCAGGCCCGCTCCATCGGCGGCCTCTGCCTCTTCTACCGGGACCGCACCCACTTCACCGCCGAGGACCGCAACCTCTGCCTCGCCCTCGCGGGCATCGTCGCCCAGTCGCTGCAGCGCGCCATGCTCTTCGACCAGGAGCGCGAGTTCGCCACCGGGCTGCAGGCGTCGATGCTGCCGCGGCGGATCCCCGAGGTCGCCGGCGGGGAGATCGCCGTGCGCTACCACGCGGCCTGGAGCGGCCGGGAGGTCGGCGGAGACTGGTACGACGTCATCCCGCTGCCGCAGGGCCGCATCGGCGTGGTCGTCGGCGACGTCGAGGGCCACGACACCCACGCGGCGGCCATGATGGGCCAGCTCCGCATCGTGCTGCGCGCCTACGCCGCCGAGGGACACGCCCCTTCCACGGTGCTCGCGCGCGCCTCGCAGTTCCTCGCCGAGCTCGACACCGAACGCTTCGCCACCTGCACCTACGCCCAGGTCGACCTGGCCACCGGCGACGTGCGCGTGGTGCGGGCCGGGCACCTCGGGCCGCTGATCCGGCACACCGACGGGCGGACCGGCTGGCCCAACGTCCGCGGCGGGCTGCCGCTCGGCCTGGCCACCCACTTCGAGGACCACGAGTACCCGGAGACCCGGCTGGACCTGGTGCCGGGGGAGACCCTGCTGCTCTGCACCGACGGGCTCGTCGAGCAGCCGGGCAAGGACATCGGCGAGGGCATGGACGAACTCGCCGACGCCGTACGGCACGGACCGCACGGCGCGGCCGCGCTCGCCGACCATCTCGCCGACGGCCTGTGGGCCCGGCCGGGCGCCGAGGACGACATGGCGCTGCTCCTGCTGCGCCGGGCGCCCGACCTGGGCACCGCCAAGGCCCCGCGCATCCACCAGTACGTCCACCAGGCCGACCCGGAGGGGCTGGCCGAGGCCCGCGCGGTGCTGCGCCAGGCGCTGTCGGACTGGGGCGCGGGCGAACTGGCCGACGATGTCGAGCTGGTGGCCGGCGAACTCCTCACCAACGTCCTGCTGCACACCGAGGGCGGTGCCGTGATGACGCTGGAGATCGTCCCCTCGGTACGGATCCGGGGGCCCCACCGGGTGCGGCTGGCCGTCCAGGACCGCTCCAGCGTCTGGCCCCGCCGCAGGACCCCGGGCGAGGCCGCGACCTCGGGCCGCGGTCTGCTGCTGATCGACTCCCTCGCCACCCGCTGGGGTGTGGAGCCGCGCGGGGAGGGCAAGTCGGTGTGGGCCGAGTTCCGGTGGCTCGGGGCGGACGACCGGCCGGAGACGGGCCCCCCGGCTCCCTGACCCCCGGCGCGGCCGTTCCCGGCTTCCGGCGTCAGAAGGGTTCGCGCACGCCGGGCGGCAGGCCCGGCAGCCCCGACGGGCCCGCGCGCTCCTGGAGGTGCAGGGCGCGGAGCACGATCTCCGTCGCGAACCGGGCGTCGGGATCGGAGAGTTGGTCACCGAAGGCGCGGTCGAGGATCCGCATGCGGTAGCGCACGGTCTGCGGGTGCACTTCGAGGAGTTCGGCCATCTGGGCGGCGGTGCCGCGGGTGGTGAGCCACGTGCGCAGGGTGTCGACGAGCCGGGTGCGCTGGGTGGGGGTGAGGCCGACGAGCGGGCCGAGGTGCTTCTTGCTGAGCTGGTTGATCAGGGCCGGGTCCCCGAGGAGCCATAACGGCAGTAGGTGGTCCTCGCACAGCACCACCGGACGGTCGTCGATGATCCCGGCGTCGGCCAGCGCGAGGGTCTGCCGCGCCCAGCGCAGCGAGTCCGCCGCGTCCCCCAGCGGGGTGGTCAGGCCGACCGCCGCCCGGCTGCCGGTCAGTGCGGTGTCGAGGGCCGCGCGCCGGACGTCGTCGAGCGGTCCGGGGACCAGCAGATGGGGTTCGGGTCCCGACAGGTCGACGAGGATGTCGCGGTCCAGGGCCGCCCGGGTCAGCTTGGACTCGGGGCCCAGGGCGACGAGCGTCACCTCGTCCGGCAGTGGCCAGGCGGCGTGTTCGGCGAGTTCGGCGATCGCGGCGAGCGATACGGAGGGGGTGGCCAGAATCAGCCGCAGCACCCGGCGGCGGCGGTTGTCCGGTTTCTCGCCCAGCTCGGCCATGGCTTCCAGATAGCCCTCGCGGGAGAGCGACGCGAGCTCGCCGACATAGGCGAACAGCGAGTCGGCGAAGGTCATCATGACGGAGGGCGGGAGCTTGTAGCGCTCGGAGACCTTCATCGCCCGGCGCAGCCCGACCCGGGCGCCGATCCGGTACGCGGCCTGCAGGCTGTCCAGGCTGCGGCCCTCGTACGCCTCGAAGCGGCCGAACCTGCGGCACATGTCGTCGCGGAGCGTGGAGGTCGTGGTGGGCGCGGCGATCTGGTCGACGAAGGTGGCGATGTTCTGCTCGATGCCGATGCGTATCGCGTGCCCATAGGGCCCGTCCAGAATGTGGGAGTACTCCGGTAACGCCCCGATGATCTCGGCGGACATCTCCTGGAAGAGGCTGGGCAGTTCGGGCCACATGATCGCCGCGAGCTCCTGCGGGATCGGTCGCAGCGGCTCGGCCGGTCCCGCGGCCCGTCTCGCTCCGGACACGCTCGTCCCCCCTCAACTAGGCGGCGCAGGGTGGGGCATCGGACATGCCGGGAGTGACGTACGACACGTCGTAGCTCGTCGAAACATAGACCAACGGCGGCCGGAGCGCAGCACCCAGTGGCCGTAAACGTGCACGGGCCATGTGACCGGCGGCCGGTCACCGGTGGGCGTGCGTGCTCACTTCCGGACAGTTCGCAGCCGGAATTTATTGCTCCAGAGATAAGAAAATACTCGGGAGTAAGGTCGTTCTCCCAATCTCTGACTGGAGTATTGCGCCACCCGGTTACCGATGCGTAACGTGCCCATTCGCAAGGGCAGCCGAATTCATTCGGTGCCGCGTTCCAGGTATTGAGCCGCAGTCGAAATCCCCGCCTGAACAGCGGGGATCACGGTTAATCAGGTACGCCAACTCCTTGAAAGGATCAGCCCGTGCGCAAGCTGACCAAGAGCACCATCGTCGTCGGTGCGGCCCTCGCCGCCGCCGTCGGATTCTCCACCTCCCCCGCCTCCGCGGCCGGCACCTGGACCGTGACCGGCGGTGGCTCGTTCACAGCGGTGGCGACCAGCCCGATCCTGACGGACACCAACACCGGCACCCAGCTCAAGTGCACCAAGTCCAACGCCGCCGGCAGCGCCGCGAACGGCACCGGGCTCTCCGGTACCGCCATCGCGAGCATCTCCTCCGTCACCTGGACCAGTTGCTCGGGTCCCGCCGGCATCTCCTTCACCGTCACCGCCCAGGGCCTGCCCTGGAAGCTCAACGCGGCGACGTACTCCGCGGGCGTCACCACCGGCACCATCACCGGCGTCAAGGCCCACATCAGCGGTCTGTGCAACGCGGACTTCAACGGCCCGACGGCCGGCAGCACCGCCACCCTCACCGGCAAGTACACCAACTCCACCCACGTGCTGACGGTCAGCGGCGGGAACCTGAAGGCGTACAACGTCTCGGGCATCTGCCTCGGTCTGATCAACAACGGTGACAGCGCGGTCTACAGCGCCAACTACGTCCTGAGCCCCGCCACCCTGCAGATCACCTCTCCGTGAGCCGACCCGCTGTGCGGACCCCGGCCCGGAGCCACGGGCCGGGGTCCCGCGCCGCGGAGCGGACGGCCACCGGCGCCCGGCTGCCCACCGGTACTCAATGGAATACAAAACTCCGCTACGTATTTATCATCCAGTGATAAGAAATCCGACGGCCTGGAGATCGCGGAACATTCCTGTGTTCGATCACTTGTCCTCGTTATTACCCGCACGTAGTGTCCTGCGTCCCGACCGAGTTCGCGATTTCCCGCAGGTATGCGCCGAGCCAGTCCGAGGAGTGCCGCAATGAGGGGTGCAGGTGTTCCACGCCGTACGGTGCGGCTGGCGGGCCTCGCGGCGGCGGCGCTCGTGGCGGGGCTGTTGTCCGGGTCCGGCTCCGCGGCGGCCGGCCGGGACGGGCCGCTGACGATGGCGTACCAGTGCGCCTTCCCCGGCGGCGGTCAGCCGGTGCACGCCGTCCTGACCCAGCTCTTCCCGGACACCGGAGCGGTCGACAAGCCGATCCAGCCCGGTGATCTGACCATGGCGCTGACGGTGCCGCGCGCCGCCGTCGACGGTCTCGTGCCGGACGCCACCGGAATGCTGGCCGGTACCGGAACCCTCACCGCCCGTGTCACCCAGGGCACTTCGGCCGCCGACGCCCCCTGGCCCGGACTGCGGGCCCCCGCCGTTCCGGTGACCGGCAAGGACGATCTCGTGCTGACGTTCAAGGGCGAGGTGCCGCCGGTGACCGTCACCGCGGCGGGCGAGGTGAGCTTCGGCGCGGGTGCGCTGGCCCTGGAGCTCACACCGGGCAAGGCCGCCGCGACGGACGCGACGCCGTCGCCCGTACCGGCCACCGCCGCCCCCGTGAAGGTGGCCTGCACTCCGGAGGCCGGGCAGAACGCGCTGCTGGGCGCGGTGCCGGTGCCCGTGCCGGACCCCACCCCGTCGGGCTCGCCCCCGTCGTCACCCTCGTCATCGGGACCGGCCGCACCGTCCTCCTCCGCGACGCCCTCCGCCCCCGGTATGTCACCGGGTACGCCGGCGGGTACGTCACCGGTTGCGTCGGCCGAGCCGGGCGCGCCGCACAACAGCACCATCAAGGTCGAACCGCCGGTGCATTCCGGCACGTACGACTGCGACGTCCTGCCCAAGGGGAAGCTGGACTTCGATCACATTCCGCTGAAGGACGAGCAGGATGCCGGCGCGACGGTCACCGAGACCACCTTCGATCTCGGCTCGTGCGCCTACGCGACCGGATACTCCAACGTCCACAAGCTCAGCGGCGCCGCCGTCATCAATGACGCGCACAGCGCCAGGGGCCCCTCCCTGACCTACATCAACATGAACGTGCGGATGGCGGTCCAGCCCAATCCCCCGCAGTACTACGAGTTCGACTCGCTCGGTTCGATGACGCTGCCGGTCGCCGATTCCACGTTCCTGACCTACGGATTCGTGCCGACGACGGCGAAGATGGCGCTCACGCCCGATCCGGTGAAACCGCTGCTGACCATCGTCACCACGGGTACCAACTTCGTCGAGCAGAACGTCATCACCACGATCTACGGATATCAGTGGCTCCGGCTCTACGACGTCAGGATCAACGGCACCCCGCTCGACGTCGGACCGAACTGCCGTACCAGGGCGCCGATCCAGCTGGCGCTCGTGGGGCTGCAGGACGCGCACATGCCCGGCGGCGGTGACGGCAAGCCGGACTACACGATTCTCGACGGCGGCCCGCTGCACCAGGAGAACCTGACGATCCCCGCCTTCACCGGCTGCGGGACCCACGGCGAGAACCTCGACGCGCTCTTCACCGCGGCGGTGTCAGGCCCGGGGAACTCGCTCAACCTCAACCAGGGCACGCTCTGCGCGCCCTGGGCCGGACTCGGCTGCGACGCCTCGACCGGTACCGAGATCCAGATCCCGCCGCTGCCGCACCGCTGACCAGTCCGCCACCGGCGCCGCGGACGGCGCCGGCCAACCATCCCGGGAGGTGTAATGGGAATCGAAGTGGTCGTCGAAGGCCTCACCAAGTCGTTCGGCAGTCAGACCGTCTGGCAGGACGTGACGCTCACTCTGCCGCCCGGTGAGGTCAGCGTGATGCTGGGCCCCTCGGGTACCGGAAAGACCGTGTTCCTGAAGTCGGTGATCGGGCTGCTCAAGCCCGAGCGCGGGCGGGTCATGGTCAACGGCGTCGACATGGTGAACAGCCCGGAACGCGACGTGTACGAGGCGCGCAAGCTCTTCGGCCTGATGTTCCAGGACGGCGCGCTGTTCGGGTCCATGTCGCTCTTCGACAACATCGCCTTTCCGCTCCGCGAGCACACGAAGAAGAAGGAATCCGAGATCCGCCGCGTCGTGATGGAGCGGATGGACATGGTCGGACTCCTGGGCGCCGAGGGGAAGTTGCCCGGCGAGATATCCGGCGGCATGCGCAAGCGCGCCGGACTGGCCCGCGCGCTGGTGCTCGATCCGCAGATCATTCTCTGCGACGAGCCGGACTCCGGCCTCGACCCGGTCCGCACCGCGTACATCTCGCAGCTGCTGATCGACCTGAACGCGCAGCTCGACGCGACGATGCTGATCGTCACGCACAACATCGACATCGCCTCGACCGTGCCGGACAACATGGGCATGCTCTTCCGCCGCCGGCTCGTGGCCTTCGGCCCCCGCGAGGTGCTGCTGACCAGCCAGGAACCCGTGGTGGCGCAGTTCCTCGGCGGGCACCGGGCCGGTCCGATCGGGATGTCGGAGGAGAAGGACGAGGCCACGATGGCCCTGGAGGAGCGGCACGGCGTCACCGGGAGCAGTTCGGTGCCCCGCACCATCGAACCGCAGCTGGAGCCGACTCCCGGGCTGCCGGTCCGGCAGGCGGTGCTGCGCCGCAGGGAGCGGGTGCTCGGCCTGCTGGACACGCTGCCGCCGGCCGCGCGGCACGCGGTCGAGTCCAGCTTCGACCGCACCGGGCACGTCGCCGCCGGGCAGCGGGCCGCCCCCGCCGGCCGCGCGGGCGGAGGACCGTCATGACGGCTCCCGCACTGGATCCGCCACGGGACCCCGCACCCGCGCCGCGGCCGGCGGCGCCTCCCGTGCGGCGGCCGGTCCCGGGGCTGGGCGCGCTGCGCGAGACCGGCCGGCTCTTCTCGCTCGCCGTGACGACGGTCGGCGCGATGTTCCGCAGACCGTTCCAGGTCCGGGAGCTGATCGAGCAGTTCTGGTTCATCGCGAGCGTGACGATCCTGCCCGCCGCCCTCGTGTCGATCCCGTTCGGCGCGGTGATCGCGCTCCAGGTCGGGTCGCTGACCCAGCAGCTCGGCGCCCAGTCGTTCACCGGCGGCGCCAGCGTGCTGGCCATCATCCAGCAGGCGAGCCCGCTGATCGTCGCCCTGCTGATCGCGGGCGCCGGCGGTTCCGCGATCTGCGCGGACCTCGGGTCGCGCAAGATCCGCGAGGAGCTCGACGCGATGGAGGTCATGGGCGTCTCGCCGGTGCAGCGCCTCGTCGTCCCCCGGGTGCTGGCCGCGATGTTCGTGGCGGTGCTGCTCAACGGACTGGTCTCGGTCGTCGGAACGCTCGGCGGCTACTTCTTCAACGTGATCATGCAGCACGGCACGCCGGGCGCGTATCTCGCCAGCTTCTCGGCCCTCGCCCAGCTCCCCGACCTCTACATCAGCGAGCTGAAGGCGCTGATCTTCGGCTTCATCGCGGGCATCGTCGCCGCCTACCGGGGCCTCAATCCGCGCGGCGGGCCGAAGGGCGTCGGCGACGCGGTGAACCAGTCGGTGGTCATCACCTTCCTGCTGCTGTTCTTCGTGAACATGGTGCTCACGGGGATCTATCTGCAGATCGTCCCCGCGAAGGGATCCTGACCGATGGCCCTTCTCGACAAGGACGCGCCGCAGGACGCCCCCGTCCCGCCGGACCGGAACGCACCGGCCGAGTACCGCCACGGCGCCCGGTCCGACCGCTGGTTCGGCTGGCTGGACCGGCTCGGCGACCATCTGATCTTCCACATCACCGCGCTGCTGTGGATCCCCAAGACCCTGCGCCGCTACCTCAAGGAGATCCAGCGGCTGCTGGCCGAGGTGGCGTTCGGCAGCGGCGGGCTCGGGGTCATCGGCGGCACCGTCGGCGTGATGATCGCGATGACGCTCTTCACCGGCACCGTCGTCGGCCTGCAAGGTCACGCGGCGCTCAACCAGGTCGGCGCCGCCGCGTTCACCGGCTTCGTCTCGGCGTACTTCAACACCCGGGAGATCGCACCCCTGGTGGCGGGCCTCGCGCTCTCGGCCACCGTGGGCGCCGGCTTCACCGCGCAGCTCGGCGCGATGCGCATCAACGAGGAGGTCGACGCCCTGGAGGGGATGGGCATCCGCAGCATGCCGTACCTGGTGACGACCCGGATCATCGCGGGCGTCGTCGCGATCATCCCGCTCTACGGCATCGGCCTGGTCAGCTCGTACGTCGCCTCACGGCTGGTCACGGTCTTCGTGAGCGGCCAGTCGGCGGGCACCTACGACCACTACTTCCACACGTTCCTGTCGCCCGACGACGTCCTGCTGTCGTTCCTCAAGGTGATCGTCTTCAGCGTGACGGTGATCCTCGCGCACTGCTACTACGGCTTCCACGCCGAGGGCGGACCGGCCGGCGTCGGGGTGGCGGTCGGCCGGTCGGTACGGAACGCGATCGTGGTGATCAGCGTGACCGACTTCTTCCTGAGCCTGGCCATCTGGGGCACCACGACGACGGTGCGGGTGGCCGGATGACCGCCCTCACCGTGCGGCGGCGCTTCGCCGGAGTGGTGTTCCTGCTGGTC
Source organism: Streptomyces sp. RKAG293 (assembly GCF_023701745.1). Classification (NCBI taxonomy): domain Bacteria; kingdom Bacillati; phylum Actinomycetota; class Actinomycetes; order Kitasatosporales; family Streptomycetaceae; genus Streptomyces; species Streptomyces sp. RKAG293. The sequence continues at coordinate 4,805,685 of NZ_JAJOZB010000001.1, forward strand.
CCGGCGCTGCTCATCTGGCTGTCGGTCGCGATCTACGACAAGGAGTTCTCCGACGACGCGACGGTGACCGTCAGGACCGGCAGCGTCGGCAACGCGATGCACCTGTACGCGGACGTGAAGCTGCGCGGGGTGGTCGTCGGCCAGGTGCGCGGCATCACCGCCGACGGCGACGGCGCCCGCGTCACGCTGGCCATCCAGCGCGACAAGCTGAACGGCATCCCGGCCGACGTCACCGTGCAGATGCTGCCGACGACGCTGTTCGGGGAGCGGTTCGTGGCCCTCGTGCCGCCGGCGCGGAGCACCTCGGGGCCGAAGCTGCTGGCCGGCAGCACCATCGCGCAGGACCGCTCCAGCAACGCCATCGAGCTGGAGCAGGTGCTCGACAACGTCCTGCCCCTGCTGACGGCGGTGCAGCCGGAGAAGCTCTCCGCCACCCTCAGCGCCGTCTCGCAGGCGCTGCAGGGCCGCGGTACGAAGCTGGGCGACAGCTTCGTCACCCTCGACGCCTATCTGGCGAAACTCAACCCGAACCTGCCGGCCCTCAACCGGGACATCCAGGAGCTGGTGAAGGTCAGCCGCGTCTACGGCGACGCCGCCCCCGACATCCTTCAGGCGCTCACCGACTTCACGACGACCAGCGGCACCATCGCCGAGCAGCGCGCCAACCTCAGCACCCTGTACGGGTCGACGACCAGTACCTCCCAGGACCTGACCGCGTTCCTGCGGCAGAACCAGGACACCATCATCCGGCTGTCGGCGGACAGCAGGGGAACGCTCCAGCTGCTCGGCGAGTACGCGCCCTCGTTCCCCTGCACCCTGCGCACGCTGGCGAACTTCGTGCCGGCGATGGACAAGGCGCTCGGCAAGGGGACCAATGAGCCAGGACTGCACGTCACCGTGCGGACCGTTCCCTCCCGGGGCAAGTACCTGCCCGGCAAGGACAAGCCGTCGTACACGGCGAGCACCGGGCCCAACTGCTACCCGGTGCCGTACCTCGGCCGGCCGATCCGGACGGACGACACGGTGTCGCCGGGCCTCACGCCCCCGGCAGCCACGACGCCCCCGGCAGCCACGACGGGCGTCACCGTGACCGGTGCCGGAAGCGGGAACGGCGGCCTGGGGCTGCCCAACTCGCCGCAGGAGAACGAACTCGTCAACGAACTGCTGGCACCGGCGCTGAACGCCTCGCCGGACTCCCTTCCCGACTGGAGCAGCCTGCTGGCCGGTCCGGTCTTCCGCGGTGCGGAGGTGAGGCTCCAGTGAGGCGCCGGAGCATCGCGGGACCGCTCATCAAGTCGATCGTCTTCATCGTCGTGACGGCCCTGGCCACCACGGTGCTCGCCTTCAGCATCGCCAACACCGGGATCGCGGACACCGTCGGCTACAAGGCGCGGTTCACCGACACCACCGGGCTGATCACCGGCGACAGCGTGCGGATCGCCGGGGTGAAGGTCGGCCAGGTCGAGGACATCCGGGTGGTGGACCGGCGGCTCGCCCAGGTGACGTTCTCGGTCGAGAAGGGCCGGGCACTGCCCGCCTCGGTGACCGCGTCGATCAAGTACCTCAACATGGTCGGCCAGCGCTACATCGACCTGCAGCAGGGCACGGGGCCGATGGACCGGGCCTTCACGCCCGGCTCCACCATCCCGCTGGACCGCACCTCGCCCGCCCTCGACCTCACCCAGCTGTTCAACGGGTTCCAGCCGCTCTTCGAAGGGCTGTCGCCCAAGGACGTCAACCAGCTCGCCGGGGAGATCATCCAGGTGCTCCAGGGCGAGGGCGGCACCGTCAACAGCCTGATCAGGAACGTGGGTTCGCTGACCACCACGCTCGCCGCCAAGGACAAGGTCATCGGCGAGGTGATCGACAACCTCAACACCGTCCTGACCAGTGTCAACACCCGTGAACAGGGCTTCAACGAGCTGGTCGGCACCCTGCAGACCCTCGTCACCGGCTTCGCGGGCGACCGGCAGCCGATCGGGGACGCGATCACCGCGATCTCGCAGCTCACCACCAGCACGGCGGGACTGCTGGACGACGGCCGGGCGCCGTTGAAGGAGGACATCCGCCAGCTCGGCAGGCTGTCGTCCAACCTGGCCGCGAGCACCCCGCAGATCGAGAACTTCCTGCAGAAGACGCCCGTCAAGATGCGGACGATCACCCGCCTCGCGTCGTACGGGTCCTGGCTCAACCTCTACCTCTGCGAGGCCAAGGTGTCGGGCGTGACCACTTCGGACGGCAGCAAGGCGCCGACCGGTATCGCGATCACCGAAGCGCGGTGCAGGTCATGAGCGGGCGGGTGGCGCGGCTGCGCCGGCGGGCGGCGGGGCGGCGCCCGAAGCCGATGGCGGAACGCAACCCCGTCACCGTCGGCATCGTCGGGCTGCTCGTTCTCGTCCTGCTGGGCGTGGTCGTCTACAACGCCGACGCGCTGCCGTTCATCGGCGGCGGCACCACGTACACGGCGGACTTCACCGAGGCGGCGGGGCTCGACCCCGGCAACGAGGTGCGGGTCGCCGGGGTGAAGGTCGGCAAGGTCACCGGCGTGGGGCTCGACGGCGGCAAGGTGAAGGTGACCTTCAAGGTCAAGGACACCTGGATCGGCGACGCCAGCCGGGCCGCGATCGGCATCAAGACGCTGCTCGGCGAGAAGTACCTGGCCCTGGACCCGCTCGGCTCCGCCGCGCAGAACCCCGGGCGGCGCATCCCAGCCACCCGCACCACCTCCCCGTACGACGTGACGCAGGCGTTCAACGGACTCGGGCAGACCTTCGGGGAGATCGACACCGCGCAGCTCGCCGAGAGCTTCGACACCATCTCCGCCACGTTCAAGGACACCGCGCCCCAGGTGCGCACCGCCGTCACCGGGCTCTCCGCGCTGTCGAAGACGGTCTCCGACCGCGACACCCAGCTGGCCGAGCTGCTGGCGGGCAGCAAGCAGATCACCGGGACGCTGGCCGGCCAGCAGAGCAGGTTCGAGAAGCTGATCACGGACGGGAACCTGCTGCTGGGCGAGTTGCAGAAGCGGCGGGACGCCATCCACGGGCTGCTCACCGGCACCCAGGACCTCGGCACCCAGCTGACCGGCCTCGTCGAGGACAACAACAAGCAGCTGGAGCCCACCCTCAGCGCGCTGGGCCGGGTCACCACCGTCCTGCTGAAGAACCAGAAGAGCCTCGACGCCGCCCTCGCCGCGATCGGGCCCTACTACCGGCTGGTCGGCAACACGGTCGGCAACGGCCGCTGGTTCGACAGCTACCTCTGCGGGCTCGTCCCGCGCACCTACCTGCCCGCCGGCACGCCTCCCACCACCGGATGCATGCCACCCAAGTCCCAGGGCGGTCGCTGATGACGGCACACCTGTCCAGACGGCGCGGCATCGCGCTCGGCACCGTCCTGCTGCTCGTCCTGGTCGCGGTCGCCGGCGGCGTGTACGTCTTCGGCGGCAGCGGCGGCAAGCGCATCACCGCCTACTTCGACCAGGCCGTCGGCGTGTACCCCGGCTCCGATCTGCGGGTGCTGGGCGTGAAGGTCGGCAGCATCGACTCGGTGACACCCGAAGGCCGCCAGGTGCGGGTGAACCTCACGCTGGACAAGGGGGTGAAGGTGCCGGCCGACGCGGGTGCCGTCGTCGTGGCGCCCAGCATCGTCTCCGACCGCTACATCCAGCTGAGCCCCGCGTACACCGGCGGCGCGCAGATCGGCGACCGGGCGACGATCCCGTCGAGCCGCACCGCCAGCCCGGTGGAGGTCGACCAGCTCTACCAGAGCATCACCAGGATCAGTGACGCGCTCGGCCCCAAGGGAGCCAACTCCACGGGTTCGCTGTCCGCGCTGCTCGACACCGGCGCCGCGAACCTCGGCGGCAACGGCAAGCTGCTCGGCGACACCATCGAGCAGCTCGGCAAGGTCACCAAGACGCTCTCGCTGAACAGCGGCAACTTCTTCGACACGATCAGCTATCTGCAGTCCTTCACGACGATGCTGAAGAACAACGACGGCAACGTCCGCCGGGCCGCGCAGCAGCTCTCCGAGGTCACCGGCTTCCTCGCCGAGGACAAGGAGAACCTGGCCGGCGCCCTGAAGCAGCTCGCCACCGCTCTGGGCGAGGTGAAGGGCTTCATCCACGACAACAGGACCCGGCTCAAGTCGGTCGTCGACCAGCTCGCGCCGCTCACCCAGTCCCTCGTCGACCAGCGGGCCTCCATCGCGGAGGCGCTCGACACGGCGCCGCTCGCGGCCGACAACGTCCTCAACGCCTATGACCCGGAGCACCGGACGATCGACGGCCGGGCCGACATCAACGAGCTGAGTTTCCCGTTGCCGACCGTCGGCACCGTCTACGGCACGCGGGGAGCGACCCGGTGAGACAGACGAACCGGGCCGCCGCCGCGCTGGCCCTCACGCTCGTGCTGGCCGGCTGCTCGGCGCCGGGGCTCGGCGGGATCGACAGCCTGCCGCTGCCGGGCGGCGCCGACCTGGGCAGCCATCCGTACACCGTCACCGCCGAGTTCGCCGACGTCCTGAGCCTCGTCCCGCAGTCGGCGGTCAAGGTCAACGACGTGGCCGTCGGCCGGGTCACCGCCATCGACCTCGCGCCGAACGGCTGGACGGCGAAGGTCACGATGCGCGTCAACGGCAAGGTCGTGCTGCCGGCCAACGCGTACGCCCAACTCGAACAGTCCAGCCTGCTCGGCGAGAAGTTCATCCAGCTCGCCGCCCCGGACCGGGCGGCCAGCGGGGAGACCGGCACCGGCCGGCTCGGCGACGGCGCCCGCATCCCGCTCGACCGCACCAACCGCAACCCGGAGGTCGAGGAGGTGTTCGGCGCGCTGTCGATGCTGCTGAACGGCGGCGGCGTCAACCAGCTGAAGACGATCACCGTGGAGCTCAACAAGGCCCTGCAGGGCAACGAACCGCAGGTGCGCTCCATGCTGACCCGCGTCAACGCCCTCGTCACCGACCTGGACGGCCACAAGCAGGACATCACCGCGGCGCTCGACGGCGTCAACCACCTCTCCGCGACCCTCGCCACCCGCGACCGGCAGATCGGCACGGTGCTCACCGGTCTCAGCCCCGGCCTGAAGGTGCTGGAGGAGCAGCGCGGTTCGCTCGTGACGATGCTCCGCTCGCTGGACACCCTGTCCGATGTCGCGGTCACCACCGTGAACAGGAGCAAGGACGACATGGTCGCCGATCTCAAGGCGCTCGCGCCCACCCTGCAGCGGCTCGCCGACTCGGGGAAGGCGCTGCCGGACTCGCTCCAGGTGCTGCTGACGTACCCGTTCACGGACGAGGTGCTCAGCGGCGTCAAGGGCGACTACCTCAACGTCTACCTGGACATGACGGCCGCGCCGGGCACGCGGATCGTCCCCGAGCTCGACTTCGCCGACAACGTCTACCCGCCGCCGACCAGCGACCCGGGCGAGGACGTGGGAGGCACGGACGCGGGGACCGATGCCGGGACGGACGCGGGAACGGACGCGGGCACCGACGCAGGTACGGATGCCGGTACGGATGCGGGCACCGACGCCGGTACCGATACCGGCGGTACGGATGCCGGTACCGATACCGGCGGTACGGATGCGGGTACCGATACCGGCGGTGCCGACGTCGGCGGGACGGAGGGCGTCAGGTCGTCGCTCTTCCCGCTGCCGTCCGTCGGCCCCGTCAGGACCGTGCCGTCCCCCTCGGCGGGGGGCCACTCATGATCACCCTCGGCACCCGGCTGAAGAACGTCGCCTTCCTCGTGATCGCCGTCCTCGTCCTCGGCTTCATCGGCGCCCGGTACGCCGACCTCGGCCACTACTTCGGCATGCGCGGCTACTACGTGGTCAAGGTCCGACTCCCGGAGACCGGCGGCCTGTTCACCCACTCCAACGTCACCTACCGCGGAGTCTCCGTCGGCCGGGTCGGACCGATCACGCTCACCGACGACGGCGTGGAGGCCGAGCTGCGGATCAACGACTCGGCGCCGCCCATCCCCTCCCGGCTGCAGGCCGTGGTCGCCAATCTGTCCGCGGTCGGCGAGCAGTACATCGACCTCCGCCCGACGGCGGACGGCGGGCCGTACCTGGCGGACGGCTCGCGCGTCCCGGTCTCCGACACCCGTACGCCCGCCCCGGTGACGAACCTGCTCACCAGCGTCGACACCCTGGCCTCCTCCGTGCCGCTGGCGTCGCTGAAGACCGTGGTCGACGAGTTCGGCAAGGCGTTCCAGGGCCAGGGGGACAACCTGCAGTCCCTCGTCGACAACAGCACCGACTTCATCCAGGCGGCGAACCGGGCCGAGCCCACCACCACCAGACTCCTGATCGACGGGGCGACCGTGCTGGGCACCCAGGCGCAGGAGGGCGACGCGATCCGGTCGTTCGCCACCAGCGCCAAGGACCTCGCCGCCCAGCTGAGCGGCTCCGACGCCGATCTGCGGCGGCTGATCACGGCCGCGCCGCAGGCCGCGACCCAGATCAGCGCGCTGCTGCGGGACCTCAACCCCAGTCTCAGCGTGGTGCTCGCGAACCTGCTGACCACGTCGGACGTGGCCGTCACCCGCCAGCACGGCATCGAGGAGCTCCTGGTCCGGCTCCCGGCGGTCGCCGCGGCCGGTGCCACGGCCATCAACGGCAAGGGCGCCAACCTCGGGATGTCGGTGACGTTCTTCTCGCCGCTGCCCTGCACCGCCGGATACGGGGGAACCCCGTACCGCAACGGGCTCGACCTCAGTGCCGCGCCGGCCCTCAACACCGGGGCGCGCTGCACCGCTTCGCCGGGCAGCGGCACCAACGTCCGCGGGTCCGCCAACGCCCCGAAGGGCGGCGTACCGGCCGCGACCCGGCCCGGTGCGCTGCTGCTCGGCACCGACGCGGGCGGCACCCTTCCCGCGGCCCTCGGCCTGCCGTCGCTGCCGGCCGCCGGCCCCTCCGGCATGAGCGGACTGCTCGGACTGGAGCCGCGCCCGTGACCGGCCGGCGGATCTCCCTTCCCACTCCGCCGACCGTTCCGGCGGCGGTCAGAGGAGCCGTCGCCTGGGCGGTGGCGGCGGCGATCGTGGTGTTCTGCGCCTTCGCGGGCTGGTCGTACCGGCAGGCGCGGACGGACGAGTCGCTCGCCTACGCCAAGGCCCGCGACGCCGTTCTCGCCGACGGGCGGCAGAACATCGTCCGCCTCAACAGCATCGACGGCACCGATGCCCAGCACGTCCAGGCCGGTCTGCGGCAATGGCTCGACGCCACCACCGGACCCCTGCACGACGAGATGGCCCGCACCAACGCCAAGAGCGGCAGCGCGCTGCAACAGGCCGGCACCAGCGCCCGCTGCACCGTCACCGACGCCGCCGTCACCGAACTCGACACCCGCTCGGGCACGGCCAGGCTCATCGCGACGGTGCAGGTGGCGGTGGTCCCGCGCGATGGCGCGCCCACCACCGACCGCAAGCGCTTCGAGGCCGGGCTCGCCCGGACCTCCGGGGGCTGGCGGCTCACGGCGATCAACGCGGTACCCGTCGGCGCGGGCTGATCCGGAGAGAGGGCGGCGAACGTGAGCACCACGGAAGACACCAGGACCGAGCCCGCCGACGAGGCGGCGGAGACGGTCGGGACGGTGGACGCGGCCGAGGAGACCGGGGACGCGCCCGCACCGGGCCGGCGGCGGCGCGTCACCAGGGCGGCCGCGATCGTCGCCGGCCTGCTCGCCGTACTGCTGCTGACGGGCGTCGGACTGCTGATCCGCACCTCCCGGCTGACGGACCCGGGAGCCACGTCCAACACGGCGCTCACCGACACCGGAGCCACCAGCCGGGTCATCGGCGATGTCAGCAACACCCTCGGCAAGGTCTTCTCCTACACGCCCGAGGACACCCAGGCCACCGAGCTGGCGGCGAGGGAACTGCTCGCCGGAACGGCGGCCGGACAGTACGAGGCGCTGTTCGGGCAGGTCAAGCAGCAGGTGGCCGCTCAGAAGCTGACGCTCACCACCCATGTGGTGCGGGCCGGGGTCAGCCGGCTCGACGGCGACCGCGCACAGCTCCTCGTCTTCCTGGACCAGACGGCGGAGCGCAAGGGAAAGAAGGCCACCACCGCGGCGGCCCAGCTGTCGGTGACCGCCCGGTTCCACGACGGTCACTGGCAGATCACCGACATCACGTCCCGGTAGGGGAGAGGCAGATGGCAGGTACGAAGACGTGGAACCCGCTGCTGGTGGCAGCCGTCGCGCTGGCCGTCCTCGCGGTCGCCGCCGCGGGCTGGGGCGGCCGGTCCTGGTACGGGGCGGCGCACGACGACTCCGCCGCGTACGCGCAGACCCGTGACCAGGTGCTGGCCGCCGGGGAACAGGGCGTGCAGAACATGAACACCCTCGACCACAGGAACCTGACCCAGGGGCTCGACACCTGGCAGAACTCCACCACCGGAGACCTGCGCACCCAACTGGTGCAGGGCAGGGCGGCGTTCGAGAAGCAGGTGCAGCAGGCGCAGACGGTGACCACGGCGAAGGTGCTGTCCGGCTCGGTGACCGAGCTGGACGTCCGGACCGGAAAGGCGAGCGTGATGGTGGCGCTGCGCATCACGGTCACCGCGCCCAAGAGCCAGCCCTCGGCGAAGGAGAGCCGGCTGCTCGGCGAGCTGACCCGTACGCCCGACGGCTGGAAGCTCAGCGCCCTCGGCCAGGCGCCGGTCGGCGAGACCGCCCCCACTCCGCAGCCGTCCGCCGCCGGTTAGAGGACCCGAGAGGACCCGCGTACATGTCGACGACCCGCCACCTCATCAACCGGCAGCGCCGCCTGGCCGCCGCACCGCCCGCGAACCGGACGCGCCCGGGACCGCCGCCCGCGCCCGAGGAGCCGGACCAGCAGGATCGGAAACCCCGGGCGAAGCCGGAACCGAAGCCCGCGCCGAAGCCCGCGCCGAAGCCGTCGGCCAAGGAGCCCGACCGGGGTGGCGTCGGCAGCGTGCGGTACCGGGTCGTGGTGGCCCTGGCCGTGCTGACGGTGCTGCTCGGCGGCTTCGCCGGCTGGGCCGCCATGGAGGCGGCCACGCTCCACGACACCGCGGCGACCCGTAACACCGCCCTCACCGACACCGCCCGTACCAGCGAGGTCAAGGGCATGGTGACGCAGGCGGTGAACTCGGTCTTCTCCTACAACTACGCGGACCCCGCACGGACGGACCAGGCGGCGAAGAAGCTGCTGACCGGCAAGGCGGTGCAGCAGTATGCGGACATGCTCGCCCAGGTGCGCAAGCAGGCGCCGGTGCAGAAGCTCGTCCTCACGACGACGGTCACCGACAGCGGTGTGGAGCTGATCGACGGCGACCGGGCCCGGGTGCTGATCTTCGCGGACCAGCGGAACACCCGTACCGCGCCGAAGGAGGAGACGACCTACGCGGCGGCCATGTTCGCCGTGGACGCCGTCCACCAGGACGGTGTCTGGAAGATCGGCAACATCGACACCTTCAACCGCTGACCCGCTGACCCGCTGACCCGCTGACCCGCTGACGCGCCGACCCACGGGGCTGAAGGGGCCCCGGCCGCTATCGTGACGTGCGATGTCCCGTCGCGAGGTGGTGAACGAGCCCATCGACCCCGATGCCGACCTGCGCGTGCCGGCGCAGCGCGACGAGCTGCTGCGCCGCCAGGTGCCGGTACTCGCCGTGATCTCGCTGGGCGGTGCGGCCGGCGCCTGCGCCCGGTACGGCGCCGCGCTGCTCTGGCCCACGCCCGCCGGCGGTTTCCCGTGGACGACGCTGCTGGTCAACACCGTCGGCTGCGCCGTGATCGGGGTGTTCATGGTGCTGATCAGCGAGGTGTGGACCGTGCACCGGCTGGTGCGGCCGTTCTTCGGGACCGGGGTGCTGGGCGGCTTCACCACGTTCTCCACCTACGCCGTGGACATCCGCGACCTGCTGGAGCGGGGCGAGGCCAGGACCGGTCTGGCCTATCTGGCGGGGACGGCGCTCGCCGCCCTGACGGCCGTGTGGACCGCCGCGGTGCTGACCCGCCGCCTGGCGGTCAGGGGTGAGGCGCGGTGAACTGGCTGCTCGTCATCGCCGGCGCCGCCGTCGGCGCCCCGCTGCGCTATCTGACCGACCGTTTCGTCCAGACCCGGCACGAGACGGCCTTCCCCTGGGGAACGTTCACCGTCAACGTGGCCGGCTGCCTGGTGCTCGGCATCGTCACCGGCGCGGTGACCGCCGGGGCCGCCTCGTCCGCCGTGCGGCTGCTGCTGGGCACCGGCCTGTGCGGGGCGCTGACGACGTACTCGACGTTCTCCTTCGAGACGCTGCGGCTGGCCGAGAGCGGGGCCCGGTTCTTCGCCGCCGCGAACGTGGTGGTGAGCATCACCGCCGGACTGGGCGCCGTCTACACCGGTGTGGCCCTCGCCCAGACGCTCTGGACCTGATCCCGGGCGGTCCGGGCCCCGCCCCTCACAGCCAGTTGCGCCGCTTGAAGACCATGTAGAGCCCGACACAGACCACGCCCATCAGCCCGATGGCGAACGGGTAGCCGAAGGCCCACTTCAGCTCGGGCATGGACTCGAAGTTCATGCCGTACACGGTGCCGATCAGGGTCGGGGCGAAGAGGATGGCCGCCCAGGACGAGATCTTCTTGATCTCGTCGTTCTGGGCGTTGCTGGCCTCGGCGAGCTGCTTCATCTCCTCGTTCTGCGCCTGGGTGACCAGGGTGGCGTTGACGGCGAGGATGTCCGCGATCATCTGCCGGAAGCCGTCCACCCGCTCGACGACGGTGGTGGCGTGGTCGTCGACGTCCCGCAGATAGCGCCGCAGCTCCTCGTCGGTGCCGTACTTCTCGAATCCGGCGGTCAGCGCGGAGAGGATGTTCAGCAGCGGGCGGGTGGCGCGCTGGAACTCGACGACCTCGCGGGACAGCTCGTAGATGCGGCGCGAGACCTTGGGGTCGCCGCCGAAGACCTCGGTCTCGATCTCGTCGATGTCGTTCTGCAGCCCCGCGATGACCGGCGCGTACCCGTCGACGACGGAGTCGAGCACCGCGTAGAGCACCGCCTCCGGCCCCAGCCGCAGCAGCTCGGGGTCGGCCTCCAGCCGGGCGCGCACGGTCGACAGGTCGGGCGACTGGCTGTGCCGGACGGTGAGGACGAAGTCCGGGCCGACGAAGAGGTGCAGCTCGCCGAAGTCGACCTCCTCGGCGTCGTCGAGGTAGCGGGCGGCGCGCAGCACGACGAAGAGGGTGTCGCCGTAGCGCTCCAGCTTCGGCCGCTGATGGGCGACGACGGCGTCCTCGACGGCCAGCTCGTGCAGCCCGAACGCGGCCGCCGCGGCCAGCAGCTGGTCCTCCGCCGGCCGGTAGAGGCCGATCCAGGCCATGGCGTCCGGTGTGTCGGGCAGCTTCCGGTAGGCCTCGGTGAGGGTGGCCGGGGTGTCGATCCGGCGGCCGTCGCGGTAGAGCGCCGCGTCGATCACGCTGTTCTCCACGGGACCCGACTCCGTCGTCTCCTCCGCCGGGTGCCGGGGCTCCATCGAGCGCTCGGGGGCCGCGTCCGCGGCCTGGTCGCGCTGGTCTCGCTTGTGCGGGCGCAGTGCCCGGGGACGCCGGTCCGACATGGCGGGCTCTTTCCTGGCGGAGCGGATCTGTTCGGACGGGCAGCACGCTACGGCGGTCCGTCGCGGATACACGGTAGCCCGGGGTACGGGCCCCGGATCGGGGTCGTTGGCCCGTCCGAGTGGTGTTCATACGAAAAGCGGCGCGGATCCCGAGATCGCCGTGCCCCGTCCACATGATGAGGGACATACGCAGACCAACCGATCGAAAGCGAGGGGCCGTGGCCACCACAGCGAGCACCGCAACCGCCGCAACTGCCGCAACCACCAGGGTCGCGCAGTTCTGGACCGTCTTCCTCGGCGTTCTCGCCGGGATCCTCACCGCGCTGCGGCTCACCGCCCCGGCCCGTGCCGCCCGTCGCGAGGTCGCGGCGGCCGAGCGGATCGCGCCGGCCGCCCCGCTGTCGCCCCTCGCGGCCTTCGCCGGGAGCGCGCCCCGCGGCGAACGGTCCCTGCCGCCCACCATCAAGCAGCGCATCCGTGCCGAGGCCCACGGCGCCTCACCCGTCTCCCGGCAGCGCACCGCGGGCCTCGGCGACACGCACCTCACCCCCGCCGCCGACGCCCCCGCCGACACCCTGGTCCCGGCGGACGACGACCGCTTCGACCGCCTCCCCTGCGCGGCCTGACCCGGTCAGGACCACCCTCGTTCGACCGTCGCGACCGTTGCGACCATCTCGACCAGTACGTCTGAACCGACACCCCTGATCCACAGCACCACATGTCGTGTCGAGACCGCCTCCCCGGAGCGCGGGAATCTCCACGACCCACAGAACCCAAGACCTCGATGTTCGGAACCCATCCCCCACCCGGCCTGCCGGCGAGGGCACGTGCCTGGTAGGCATGGCCCGTGCGATTCGAGACAGTGCCGATGCCGTCGACCGTCCGGGCCAGGCCGCGTGACCTCCGCGGCTATCCCGTACCGGCCATCACCCCGTGGGACGGGGACGCGCCGCAGTTCGCGCTGACGGACTACGACCGCAGTGCCGACTGCGCCCGTATGCGGCGGTGTTCGGTCTGCGACACGCTCATGCGGCCAGGACCGGTGTGGCGTGTGGTGGGCGCCTCGGAGAGCGCCGCCATCGCCGACGCGCTGGCCGCCGGGCGGCCGTACCGCAATCTCGCCCCCACCCTGGAGGGCCCGGGGCACCGCGCCTGCATGCTCTACGCCTCGATGGTCTGCCCCTACCTGGCCCGCCCGAACGCGCGCCGCGGGCTGTCCGCGCAGCAGCCGGACGAGCTGACCGGGCATGTCGTCCGGGGCGCGGTGCGGGGCGCGACGGGCGCGGTGGTGGGCTTCGGCGACTACGAGTTCGCCGTCACCGGCACCCAGGTGCTGTTCCGGTTCCTCGACATCGTCGAGTTCCTGCCGCACGACACGTCCGACGCGCACCTCGAGGAGCTGCGCGCCGAACTCGCCGCCCGGGACCGGCCGGGAGAACCCGGGGATCAGCCGCGGTAGGACGGCAGTCCGGTGTAGGTGGAGACCAGTTCCGGCGTGGCGGAGCTCTTCGTGGAGAGCGTGACGATGCCGGCCGGCGTCCTGGCGGCGATGGTGCTGCCGTCCGGGGACCAGGCGGGCTCCGTGTAGTCCGTGGTGGCGTGCGGCGTCAGGTCCCGGAAGACGGGGCCGGCGTCCGTCGGGGTCTCCAGGAACAGGTGGTCGTGGCCGCCGGCCGAGCGGACGAAGACGATCTCCTCGCCGTCGGTGTGCGACATCGCCGGCTGCGAGCCGTGGGTGAGCACGGAACCCTGCTGACGGACGTAGTCGTCACGGATGAAGACCTCGCCGCCGGAGTTCGCGTACACGGCGCTGCCGTGGGTGCCGCCCGCACTCGGCCAGGAGTTGCCGGTCTGCGGGATCCGCTGCGCACCGTCCCCGGGCTCCCCGCCCAGGCCGAGCTTCTTCGGGGTTCCGCTGACGGCGTTCGCGGGCACGCTGTCCAGCTCGGAGACGCCGTTCCTGCGGACCGCGAAGAAGATGTTGTTGCGCCGGGACAGCTCCGGAATCGTGTCGTACCCCGTCACCTGCCACGTCGGGTGCGACCAGTTCTGCCCGCCCGGGTTCCTGGCGACGGTGACGCGGCCGGTGCCGTTCGGGTCGGCGACGGCGAGGTTGCCCGCGCCGTCGATGAACGCCGCCTTGCGGCCGTCCGGTGACCAGGCCAGATCCCTGACGGCGGTGCCGAAGTCCACCCTGGTGCCGTTCATCACCACGTACCGGGTGCCGTCGCTGATGGTCAGTCCGCTGTGCGCCGTGCCGTTCAGGACCGGCGCGCGGGTGCTGCCCGCCGTGGTGGCCGTGCCCGCGGGGGTGGAGCCGCCGGCCGGTGTCGTGGCGGCGCTCGTGCTCGGAGCGGTGGTGGCCGACGGGGCCGCACCGCCGGCCGGAGCGGTGGAACCGCCGCCGCCCGGGGCGCCGGTGGCGGCCGGCGGAGTGCTGACCGCCCGCGCGCCCGACGTCGGGCCGCAGCCGGTGAGCAGTGCCGCGGTGGCGGCGGTGAGGGTGGCGGTGAGAGCGACGGCGACGGCGGTGCTGCCACGGGTACGAGCGGACATGAGCGGTTCCCCCCAAGGACGTTGATAGGAGAAGGGTGACGATTCAACGTCCGTGGCGTGTGTGACCGCTGTCACGGACGTGCAACAGCGATTTCGGGATTCATGGGTGTGGGACCGATGGACCCGGGTAGGCGGGTGCCATTGCCGGTTGCTCCTGGGAGGATGAGGAACATGACAGCGCTAGTGAACTCGGACGACACAGCTGTGGTTGATGTCCCGACCACGGGCGGCTGTGCCTCGTCGATGACGGAGCTGCCGTGGATCGAGGAGGCGGGCAAGGTCGCGCCGAAGGATGCGCGGGCCCTGTCCAAGCTGTTCTTCGACCGCCTGCAGAGCCTGGAGGAGGGGACGCGCGACTACCAGTACGCGCGGAACACCCTGATCGAGCTGAACCTGTCCCTGGTCCGGTTCGCCGCCGGCCGGTTCCGCAACCGGTCGGAGGACATGGAGGACATCGTCCAGGTCGGGACGATCGGCCTGATCAAGGCGATCGACCGGTTCGACCTGTCGCGCGAGGTCGAGTTCACCACCTTCGCCATTCCGTACATCTCCGGCGAGATCAAGCGCTTCTTCCGTGACACCAGCTGGGCCGTCCACGTACCGCGCAGCCTCCAGGAGCGCCGGATCGCGCTGGCCCAGGCCAAGGACGCGCTCTCCCAGCGGATGGACCGCTCCCCGACCACCGCGGAGCTGGCCGAATACCTGGACCTGACCCCGGCCGAGGTGAACGAGGGGCTGGTGGCCAGCAACGGCTACACCGCCGGCTCCCTGGACCTCCCCGCGGGGGAGAACACCGAGGAGGCCGCGGGCAGTTCGTTCGTCGACCGGCTCGGCGAGGACGACCCGGGCATGGAGGCGGTGGAGAACCTCCAGGCGCTCAAGCCGCTGATGGCCGAACTCGGCGAGCGGGACCGCGCGATCCTGCGGATGCGCTTCGGCCAGGAGATGACGCAGTCCGAGATCGGTGCCGAGCTCGGCGTCTCCCAGATGCATGTCTCCCGGCTGCTGACCCGGACGCTCACCCGGCTGCGCACCGGGCTGCTCACCCAGGCGTAACACGCACGTCAGAACGTCAGCGCTTCAGCACTTCAGCGCGAAGGTCCCCCGCCGGGCACTCTCCGGCGGGGGACCTTCGTGTTCTGACAGCCGGGCGGTCAGCCCTGGAGGGAGCCGACCGGGACGAAGCAGTGCGCGGAACCGGCCAGCATCGTCTCGTCGCCCACGAAGGACTTGAGCACCTCTTCGCTGACCGGCTTCCCCGGTGCCGCCTCCGGCCACGGCCGGGTGGCGAACATGAAATACACCATGCCGCGCTCGCGGGCCGCGTCCACCCACTGCTCGGGCACGGGGCAGGCCGCGTGCAGGTACGGCATGGTCAGGACGGCCTGGCCGCCCTCGACGAGGAGCTTCACGGGGGCCTTGGGCACCTGGGCGATGTCCAGGATGGTCCCGCCGAGCGGCAGGCCGACCTCCTCGATCGCCGCGGTGATGGCCGCCTCCGCGACCTCGTGGCCGCCCTCGACATCGCCGAGGGAGTAGGCCAGGAGGAACGCGATGTCCCGTTGGTCCTCGATGTGCTCGCCGGCCCAGGGGATCACCGCGAGGGTGCCCATCTGGCTCTGCCGGGTGATGTCCGGAGCGGTGCTGGTCTGACTCATGGCAACGGACTGTAACGGCGGGCCGGGCCCGACCGGGCCCGCGTGTCACCTGAGAGAGCGAGTCCTGACCGCTAAACCCACCGAACGAGGTCTTGTCGATCGCACATGCGATACGACGGTATGTCCGTGGAAGAGGCGTGATGCACCACCCCCGCCCGTGACCGGTGGGGCCCGTGGTCGTTGGACAGGGCGCATCACCCCCGCGCGAAGGCTCCGGAGCGTCCAAGCTTCGGAGCCTTTGGTGTCGGGGCCGCCCTCACCGGCGGTGACGTTCACCAGTTCAGCTCAACCTGCGTGACTATGCGGCATACATACGCGTTGCGCAGGGCGTCAATGCCGCAGGTCCTGCGGTTGGGTTTCACCATCAAGGAGATTTCGATGTCGCGTATCGCCAAGGCAGCCGCCATCACCGCCGCGGCCGGTGCCGTTCTGGCCGCGGGCGCCGGCATGGCTGCCGCCGACGCCGGTGCCCAGGGTGCTGCGGTCGGTTCGCCCGGCGTTCTGTCCGGCAACCAGGCCCAGGTCCCCGTTCACGTGCCCGTCAACGTCTGCGGTAACTCCGTCAACGTGATCGGTCTCCTGAACCCGGCGTTCGGCAACCACTGCGAGAACGTCTCGGGCGGCTGGTAGTCCCGGTTCTCAACAGCTGTAAGGCCGTTGGACCGGACGACGACCGGCCCGGCACAGCGGGCCGGCGGGACGCAGTCTGACCGTCCCGTCACCTGTCCGTCCGGCGGCCCGGGGTGAACACCCCCATCCAACTGGTGCGGCCTCCCGCGATGCCTTCGCGGGAGGCCGCACTCGTGCGTTCGCGCACTGCTCCCGGTACGGGTCAGTTCTCCTCGTACCGGTAGATGTTCTGCAGGTTCATGACCTCGGACGGCTTCGTGTTCCACGGCGGCATCGGCTCGTTGAGGCTGACGACGCGGCCGTGCTGCGGGTCGGAGGCGGCCAGCGGCCGGGCCGGCAGATAGCCCGACTTCGGGTACTTGCGCTGCCAGCGCAGCCAGATGAGGTCGATGAAGGCGTGGTGCAGCCAGAAGACCGGGTCGTTGGGCGAGGTGGCGCCCGTCATATGGCCGCCGACCCACTGGTGGACCCGGTTGTGCAGGAATCCGCCCTGCGTCTCGCTGACCGTCCACCCCTCGATCCTGTTGCGGAAGCCCTTGGTGGTGGAGGTGGAGTTCCACGGGGAGGTGTCGTAGACCGACTCCGCGGCCGCCTTGTCGAGGTCCGCCTTCGTGGGCAGCCCGATCGGGCGGTCCGGGCGGCCGAACTGCCGGGTCAGATACTTCTCGTCCGTGACGCCGACGGTGATCGGCCAGTCGCCGTTGACGTACGCGAAGGGGCCGGTCATGACCTGGCCGTCGGACTGCCGGCCGTCACCGCCCAGGAAGTTGGACGCCCAGATCGAGGAGGTCTTCGCGTTGTCCCGCGTCCAGTCCCAGTAGGGCAGGGTGACGCTCGGGTCCACGGACTGCAGTTTGCGCTCGAACTCCAGGATGAGCCGGCGGTGCCACGGGAAGAACGAGGGCGTCATGTGGCCGACCCGGAGCCCGGTGTCGCCGTCGGAGACGTAGTACTGACCGTGTATGCGGACGAAGTCGTCGTAGATGCCCTTGCTCTTGAGTTTCAGAACCGCGCGGACGAACTTCGCCCGCTGGGCACTGGTCATGTTCTTCTGGTTCTGGCGGGTGTACACCGTGTCGGCCCTTCCGCGGTCAGTGGTGGTAGGCGCCGCCGGCGAGCGACAGCTTGGCTTTGCCGATCACGTCGACCGCGCCGCGGGCCGTGTCGAGCGGGGTGGCGTACGGCTGGTAGTGGTTGGCCACACTCAGGTAGCTGCCGTCCGCGCGCCGCATGAGGTGGAGCTGCCGGCCGTCGATGAGGATGACGACGGGGGAACCCTCGGTCGTGGCGGCGCCGGCCGTGCCGGTGGGCACACCCTGGATGCGGCGGCCCCGGTAGACCTCGTCGAAGGCCCCGGCGGCCGCATCGGGGGCGGACCGCGCCTGGTCGCTGCCGGAGTCGGACCGGCCGGACCCGGTCTTCCCGCTCCCGGTCTTCCCGGCCTCGGACTCCCCGGCCGTGATGATCGGGTGCAGTACCGCGGTCGTGCCGGTGACGGCGACGGCCGCGGTGAACGCCGCCCGGAGCACCCGGCGGCGGGTGTGGGCGGATGGCGACGCTTTCCCGCCGCCGTCTTCCTTGGCTTCGCTCATGCTCAGCTCTCCTCGATATCGGCCGACAGGGCCGGACCTGTGAGGAGCGGCGGTATCGCGCCGCATTCGCCCGGACGGGCGGCGCCGACTGTCCGTCAGCTATGCACCATCATCCTGCTCCCGGCGTGAGGCGCTCGCTCATCCCGGCAGCCGGAGTACAGAACTCCATTCGTGCGGGTGGCGTTTGCCTCAGACCCGTGACGAACGTAAATCCGATGTACGGCGGCGGAAGTCAACCGGGGCCCGGGTATTCACCCGATCTGACGACCCGACGGATTCTCCGGCGGTTCTGACCGGTGCACGTTTCCTAATGGACTATCAGAAGAGGCCCGCTCACCCGGTTGCTCATACCTTCTGAATTACCGTCCGGAGACAGTGCTCCGCGTCGGTAACGTCGCAGGAGGAGCAAACATGGCCCACCGACGCCAGAGACTGACTGGTGCATGTGTCGGAGCGGCCACCGCCGGCCTGCTCATGCTCGGGATGACCCACACCGCCGTCGACGACCTGCGCATCGCGGCGGACACCGCCGATGCGGCACCGCCGTCACCGGCCGCCGGACCGCCGGGGCCCGGATCGACCGGGGTCACGCGCCCCGCGTCGACCGCCGGATACACGCCGATGGGGGCGTTCACGTCCTCCGGTGCCGACGGTGTGCAGCGGATCGCCGATCTGCAGCAGTGGCTGGGCGGCACCAACCTCACCGTGGGCCACACCTACCTCCCCGGTGAGAGCTGGGACAACATCGAGGGCGATCCCGAGCTGCTGCAGCCGTGGGCGAAGTGGAAGAAGGCGGAGCCGGACCGGCTCTTCGTCCTCAACGTGCCGATGCAGGAGCGCAACGAGCAGCACATCTCCGACAGCCAGGTGCGGTCGCTGCTGCGCTCCGGCGCGGCGGGCCGGTTCGACAGCCACTTCACGGAGCTGGCGCGGCGACTGGTCGCGCTGGGTGTGCCCGACACGGTCGTCGTGCTGGGCTGGGAGATGAACGGCACGACGTACACCCACCGCTGCGGTCCGGATCCGGCGTCCTGGAAGACGTACTGGAACCGCATCGTGACGGCGATGCGCGCCGTTCCCGGGCAGCGGTTCCGGTTCGACTTCGCGCCGAACCGCGGCCAGGACGCCATCGGCTGGACGTCGTGCTACCCGGGTGACTCCACCGTGGACATCATCGGCATGGACTCCTACGACCAGCCGCCGGGCGACTCCTTCTACGACCAGGTCGAGGAGCCGTTCGGTCTCCAGGCCCAGGTGGACTTCGCGGCCGAGCACGACAAGGCGATCTCCTATCCGGAGTGGGGACTCTTCCGGAACGGCGACAACGCGGACTACATGCGGATGATGCTGGGGTGGATCAACGATCACCGGCCGGTCTACCAGACGCTCACCGACTACTGCCCGCACGGTGTGTGGCAGTGCACGGACAACCCCAAGTCGTCGAAGGTGTTCCGCTCGACGAACTTCGCCCGCATCGAGCCGACGCCGACGCCGGCGCCGGTACCGACCCCTGTTGCGACGCCGACGACGACGCCGACGACCGTGCCGACGCCGACGACCACGCCGACGACCGTTCCCACGCCGACGACGACGCCGACGACCACGCCGACGACCACGCCGAGCGGGACACCGAGTGTGCCGCCGACGCCCGCGGTCGTGCCCACACCGGCACCGGCACCGACGCCGACGGACGGTGCGACGACCCCGGCGGAGTCCCCGGCCCCGGCGGAGTCCCCGGCCGCGCCGGTGAGCCCCGCGCCGGGTGACGCCACGACGCCGCCGGCGACGGTGACGCCGCCCGCGGCTCCGGCGGTGCCGCCGACCGTCGATCCGGTGGTGGCTCCGGCGCCCGCTCCCGGTCTGAGCCCGGCGCCCGCGCCGAGTCCCGCCGCGACGCTCACCCCCCTGCCGGCTCCGGGGCCCGACCCGGCCGCCACCGGCGGCACGGCCCCCGCGCCCGCTCCGACCGTCATGGTTCCGGTGCCGGTGACCCTCCCGACGATCGGTGCGCCCTGCACGCCGACGCCGGACCCCGGCTTCAGTCCCGCCCCCAGCCTGTCGCCCGCACCGGTCGCGACGACCCCGACGCCGACTCCGTCGCCCACGTCGCCCACGTCGCCCACGTCGTCCGCGGCGGCCGTGCCGCCGGCGCCGATCGTCCAGGTGGCCGGACCCGTGTGCACGGCGGTTCCGGTGGGGCCGTTCAAGCCCGCTCCGACGCTCGGTTCACCCACGGCGCCCGCCGAGGTCTGCCTGCCGCTCGACATGGGAGATGAATTCAAGCGCCAGTTCGGCACCGGAAAGCTGTGCTTCCGCGTCGAATGGCAGACCCCCAAGAAGAGCTGACCGTTACGCGACGCGCCCGGCGGCAATGCCGCCGGGCGCCCGCATGGAAAATCGGTTGGGCTAGTGGAGTGAAATCGCGGAACCAAACCAGAGATGGGCAGTTGATCAGTTCGCTTCAATGACAGGAACATCGTTTCAAGAAGGGCGAACCGTGCTTAAGAAGTTCATGGCCAGTGCAGCAGTTGCCGTTTCCATCGTCGGTCTCTCCGCCATGGCTGCCCCGCAGGCGCTGGCCATCGGTAACGACGACGGAGCCTCCACCACGAACGGCAACGGGGCGGAGCAGAGCTACGGCAACACCCACACCGACGGTGTGATGAGCCCCCAGGTCGGCCTCGTCCAGGGCACGCTCAACAAGCCGTGTGTCGGCCTGCCGCTCAAGGCGAACGTCGGCTCGCTCGTCGGCCTCGTGCCGATCACGGCCCAGGACATCAACGTCCTGTCGTCGCCGCAGAACCAGCAGTGCACGGAGAACTCCTCGCAGATCAAGGGCGACGAGCCGCTGTCGCACATCCTGAGCCAGATCCCGGTGCTCTCGGGCAACGGCGTCGGCAACGGCTGATAGCTGACACCTCATCGCACGACGGTGGCCGCGTACTCCGTACGCGGCCACCGTCGCGTTTTCCGGCGCCCCCGGTTTTCCCGGGGCACCCGGTTGGCGCACGCGGCCGCCGTCAATCCCTTCGCGGCGGCTCGGGCCGCCGAATGTGCTGTGTCCAGGGGCTGTTCACCGCCGGTCCCGGTGGGACGGGGCGGCGCGACACGCGGGTGCCGGTAGTTGACAGGTTGCGGGGCCGCCGTTCGCTTTCGACGGTTGTGGAGTACACCCGTCTGTTCAGCGAAGGGAAAACATCTTCATGCGCACCCACCGGACGACCGGCGTGATCGTCTCCACCGCCCTCGTCGGCGCACTCGCATTCGGCACTGCCGGAACGGCATTCGCGTCCCCCGACGTCGCTCCCACCGGTACCTTCACCGGTCGCACCGCCCCGGCGGCTCCTGATCCCGCCGCACTACTCGCCCAAGTCACCTCCCTCGGCAATGTCGGCGCCGTCCTGACGCCGGTGACGGACGCGGTCAAGGCCGTGCTCGCGGCCCCCGGCAACAAGCTGTCGCCGGAAGACGCCACGAAGCACGCCGACGCGGTCAAGGCCGCGATCGCCGCGGCGAAGGTCCCCGCGGCGCCGGCCGTCCCGGCCGCGCCCGCCGCTCCGGCTGTTCCGGCCGCCCCGGCCGTGCCGGCGGTTCCCGCTGTGCCTGCCGTCCCTGCCGTCCCTGCCCTCCCTGCCCTCCCGGCCGTCCCGGCTGTCCCGGCCGCCCCCGCGCTGTCCGCGGTTCCGGCGGTGCCCGGGCTGCCGACGCACGGCGTCAGTGCCGCGGACCGCTCCGCACCGCGTGCGGCCGACGTCGCGGGTGACGCGCTGGCCGGTCTGCAGACGGCCGTCGACAACCTGCTGAAGGCGGCCACGTCGGGTGACGTGGCGGGTGTCCTGAGCAGTGCGCTCGCGACCGTGACCGGCCTGGTCAACTTCCTGGTCGCCACGGTCCTCGGCGGTGCGCTGCCCGCCCCGGACCTGCCCGGCCTGCCGAAGCTCCCGGCGCTCCCGGCCCTCCCGGTCCCGGTCCCGCCGCTGCCGCTCAGCGACCTCCCCGGCTGACGCGTTCAGGACCCCGACGACCTGCGGCACGCGGATGGACGCGCGCCGCAGGTCGTGGTCGTTTCCGGAAGGTGCCGGCGGGAAGGCGGCCTCAGACCCGCTTCGCCCGCCAGGTGTTCAGCCGCGACCGCCAGCCGCGCACCACCGGCAGATGGCGGCGCACCGCCGCGGCCACCCGGTCCCGGAGCGCGGCCCGTGCGACCTGGAGCCGGAGGGCGGGCGCGAACAGCGGCGACGTCATCAGCAGCCGCTGGTTGGCCACGAGGTCGGGGCACCAGGGCAGCTTGTTCGCCTCGTTGCCGCGCAGCAGACTCAGCGCTCCGCCGCCGCCCGCGGCGGTGGCGTGACCGGCGCCGTTCCTGATCAGCATGGTGGTGAGATCGGCCTTGGTGGCGCGCAGCCGGGGGTCGGCGCCGAACAGATAGCCGCCGACGAGCTGCGGGGAGAGCACTTTGAGGTCCGCCGCCAGCACTTCGCCGTCCAGCCGGTACTCGGTGATGACGGCGTCGCCGCCGGCCACCATGTGCTGCCCGGCCCGCTTGAGGTGCGCGGCGAAGCGCGGCCTGGCGTGCTCCGGGGTCACCCCGCGTCCCTCCCACTGCAGGATGTGCAGGCGCAGCAGGTTCTCGACGGCGGTGGGCACCTCGTGCTCGGGGACGACGCGCTCCTCGATGCCCAGGGCGTCGAGCTTGCGCACATAGGCCCGGGTGCGCTGGCCGCGAGAGGTGGACATCCGGGTGATCAGCTCGGCCAGCGGGACACCGGGCAACTCCATGCAGACGGAGTCCGCCAGCCGCCGCTTGGGTCCCTGCCAGCAGTCGTGGAGCCGTTCGGCGGCGGCGCCCGGCCGTACCTCGCGGAGGTCGATCAGCGCGCCGCGGGCCGCGCGGCGCAGTCCGGTGGCCATCGCCGTGACGGCGGCGTCGGTGGCGTTGTCGTCGAGCAGCACGTCGGAGAAGTCGGTGATGCTGCCGCCCAGCGGCACCAGGACGGGCAGCGGCCGGTGGACGAGCATCAGCGGCGCGGCGCCGATGAGCTGCCCGTCCTGCCGGACGAGCAGCACCCGCAGCCGGCGGGGCCGCCCGTACGACGTCCACCAGGAGTGCAGCCAGGAGTGGCTCTGGAACGGGGTGGCCGTCCGGCAGTGCCGGTGCAGGCGCCCCCATTCCTCCCGCAGCGCGGCGAACTGCAGCGGGTCGCGGCACATCGTCACCGAGCGGACGGCCGTGGTGTCGCCCCCGGTCATCACGCCATTTCCTTGACCGGCGGACGGCTGCCCTGGGCCGGGGCGGGAACGGTGGCGTGACCGGCCGCCCGGCGGCCGCGGCTGCCGGGCCGGACCAGCAGGACCAGCGCCCCGATCAGGCCGCCGGCGCTGCCGCCGACGGCACCGGACAGTGCCGTCGAGGGCGAGGCGGCCGAGGCGGGGACGGCGGCCGGGGAGAACATCAGCAGCCGCACCCCGGTGTTGGCGGCGTTCCGGTTGCCGGTGGCCGTCAGGGAGTTCGCCACCGCGTTGGCGATGTCCGAGGCGTCGCGGGCCCGGGAACCGGTACCGGTGATCGCGATCATCGGCGCGTCGGGCGAGGTGGCCACCTGCACGTTCTCGCGCAGCCGCGCGAGGGGTACGCCCGCGTCCTCCTGCGCGTCGGCCAGCACCGTGGAACCGGTGATGACGCGGCCGTAGGCCTGCGCGAACCCCAGGGCGGTGGCCGGGTCGGAGTGCTGCGGCACGACGATGACGTAGCTGGTCGCGGAGTACTGCGGCGGGGTGGCCAGGCCGTAGCCCAGGCCGCCGGCCAGCCCGAGGCCGATGCACAGCGGCAGCGGCCACCAGCGCGGCAGCCGCCGCGACGCGTCCCGCAGCCGGGTCGGCGCGCCGGGGGCGTGGGTGGGGGTCTCGTCCATGGGTTCGCTCTTTCTGTGGGCTCGGGTCAGGGCCGGGCGGCGGCGAGCGCGTACAGCTCGGCCAGCCGGCCGGCGGTGCCGGCGATGTCGTAGTGGCCGACGGCGGAGGGCACCGGAAGGCGGTGCGGTCCGGCCTCCTGGTGCTGCCGCAGGGCGGCGGCGAGCGCGTCGGCGCCGGCGCCGATACGCCGTGCGCCGGGTGCGTCCGCGGCGGGCAGGTCGTCGATGGCCGGGCAGGTGACGTACAGGACGGGCAGCCCGGCCGCGAGGGCCTCCAGTACGGCGAGACCGAAGGTCTCCTCGCGGGAGGCGGAGACGAAGAGGTCGACGGTGGCGAGCAGCGCGGGGAGGGCCGGCGCCGTGCCGCGGTCGTCCGCGCCGCCGCTCTCGCCCAGCAGATGGATCCGGTCGGCCGCGCCGAGTCCGGCGGCCAGGCTCAGCAGGGCGTCGCGTTCGGGTCCCGCGCCGGCCAGCAGCAGCTGGGCGCCGGGGCGCCCGGCGACCGCGCGCACCAGCAGGTCGAACCGCTTGCTCGGCACCAGCCGCCCCACGCCGCCCACCACGAAGGCGTCCTGCGGGAGTCCGAGGCGGGTCCTGGTGGCCTTGCGGGCCGCGGCGTCGAAGCGGAACGCCCCGGCGTCGATGCCGTTGGGCACCGTGTGGATCCGCGGCCCGGGGATGCCCCAGGCGCGCAGCCGTTCGGCGACGGTGTCCGAGACGGCGACGGTCGCGCTGCCGAGCTTCTCGGTGCCCCGGTACAGGGCGCGGGTGCCGCGGGTGAGGGGGCGGCCCTCGATCGTGGTGGTCCCGAGGGAGTGCTCGGTGGCGACCACGGTGCGCACCCCGGCCAGCCGGGCGGCGATCCGGCCGTAGACGCAGGCCCGGTAGAGGTGCGTGTGGACGAGGTCGTAGCGCCCGGCGCGGATGAGCCGGGTGAGCCGGGGCAGCGCGGTGAGATCCCGGTTCCCTGTCATGCCCAGATGGGTGACGGGGGTGCCGTCGGCGCGGATGCCCTCGGCGACCGGGCCCGGGTGGGTGAGGGTGATGACCTCGCAGGACAGCGGCAGATGCCGCAGCAGCAGCCGCAACTGCTGTTCGGCCCCGCCGATGCCGAGCCCGGTGATGATGTGCAGGACCTTCATCGGCCGTCCTGCTCGACCCGGGGTTCCGAGGGGACCGGCGAGCCCTCGGCGGCACGCGCGTCCGGCACTTCGGGGGCGGCCGTGGCATCCCGGGTGGCGGTGTCGGTGGCGCCGGTGGTGCGGGCGTACGGCAGCGCGGCGTAGCCGGCCTCGAACGGCAGCGGGCGGCGGCGCAGCAGGTGGTGCAGGCGCTTGAGGTGGAGGCGCCCGGCGGTGTCCCGCTCCCCGACGTAGGCGCGGGGCAGGGCGTGCGTCCCGGTCAGCGGGCCCGCTCCGACGGCGCAGCCGTACGCGTAGCCGGCCGCGCGTACGGCGTTGACGACGCGGGCGTCCAGCTTGCCGTACGGGTAGCAGAAGCCCTCGGGGGCCTTCCCGGTGATCTCCTGGAGCCGGTCGCGGCTGCCGCGCACCTCGGCGGCCAGCACGTCGTCGGCGGTGGCCGTCAGGTCCAGGTGGACGAGGCCGTGGGAGCCGACCTCCATGCCGGCGGCGGCCGCGGCGCGGATGCCCTCCTCGGTCAGCAGCGGTTTGCGCGGCCCCAGTTCGTCCCAGTCGTTGCCGCCGCCGGGCCTGCCGGGCAGCACGAAGACGGTGGCGGAGTGCCCGTACCGGAGCAGCAGCGGTACCGCGTGCTCCACGAAGTCGGTGTAGCCGTCGTCGAAGGTCAGCCCGACGAGCCGCTTCCCGCGCCCGTCCGCGCGGGTGCGCAGCAGCTCCGCGACACCCACCCCGGTCAGGCCGCGGCTGTTCAGCCACCGCAGTTGCCGTTCGAGCCGGTCGGGGCTGACGGTGATCAGATACGGATCGTCGGCGCACTCCCCGACGGAGTGGTACATCAGCACCCACGGCGCTGTCCGACGGCCTCGTCTGGACAGGGTGTCGCGGGCGGCGGAGCGGCGCGGAGGGACGTGGGCGGGTGCGATATCAGCGGACATGGGGCAGCTTCCGTTTCACGGTGGCGAGCAGGTGCGGGACTTCCGGCACCCGTACGGCGGCGGCGGCCGCGGTGAAAATGGCCGGTACCACGAGACAGCAGACGGCGGTGGACAGGAGCGGTCCCGGCAGCAGGCGGGCGGTGGCCCAGCCGGCCCCGGTGGCGGCCGCGGCGGCCACGACGAGCCGGCCGAGAGCTGCCGCGACGGTGCGGGCCCTGATGGCGATCACCTGCGCGCCGAGGCCGCGCAGCAGCAGCACGGCGGTGGCCGTGATGCCCGCGGCGTTGGCGCCGGCGATGCCGTAGATGCCCCAGTACCCGACGGTGACGGCTCCCGCGGTGATGGTGATCAGCAGTCCGGCGCCCATGGCGGCGGCCGGGTACCAGGTGGGCCGGGCGGCCGAGAAGAACGGCCGGACCAGGGCTCCCACCATGCTCTGGCCGAGCAGGCCCAGCGCGTAGACCCGCATGACGGACGCGGTCGCGGCGGTGTCGGCCGCGTCGAAGGCGCCACGTTGGAACAGCAGTTGGATGATCTGCGGCGCGCAGGCGATGACGAACGCGGTGCCGAGCAGCACCACGATGCCGGCCAGCGTCAGATCACGTTCCACCCGGCGCCGGGCTTTCTCCGGCTCACCGTCGGCCAGCGCCTGCGCGACCACCGGGAAGGTGACCGTGACGATCATCAACGAGAGCACCATCGGCAGTTGGGCGACCTTCTGCGCGTAGTTCAGATGCGAGATGGCGCCCGCCGGGAGCGAGGCGGCGAGGAACCGTTCGATGAGCACCTGCGCCTGGCGGCAGAGGCTGAAGATGATGACGGGCGCCAGCAGCGCGACCCCGAGAGGCGCGGCGCCGGTGGCTCCGGCGGCCCGTGCGGCGGCCCGCACCGAGCGCCGCGGGCGCGGCCCGCGCGGCGGCAGCCGGCGCAGGAACGAGGGGAGTTGGACGAGCACCATCAGCAGCCCGCCGACCGCGACCCCCGCCGCGGCGGCGCGTACTCCCCAGCGCGCGTGGAGCAGCAGCAGGGTGGCGATGATGCCGACGTTGTAGACCACGTAGACGGCCGCCGGCGGGACGAACCGGCGATGGGCGCGCAGCGCGGCGCTGAAGTAGCCGGTGAGGCCGAACGTCAGGACGGTGGCGGCGGTGAGGCGGGTGCAGTCGACCGCGAGCGCGGGGTCCTTCAGGCCGGGCGCCAGGATCCCGACGACGACGGGCGCGCCCAGTTCGAGCAGCACCATCGCCGCGCCCAGGGCGAGCAGCAGCCGGGGCAGTGTGGCCGTGAGCAACGCCCGTACAGGGTCCGGCCGTTGTCCCGCTCCGCGCCGGGCCAGGGCCAGGCTGAAGGCCGGGATCAGCAGCAGGGCCATCGCGTCCTCGATGAGGACGGTGGACGACAGTTCCGGCACGGTCCAGGCGACCAGGAACGCGTCGGTGGCGGGTCCTGCGCCGAAGAGGTGGGCGATCGTCTGGTCGCGGACCAGGCCCAGCAGCGAGCCGAGCGCGGTGAGCGCGGCGGTGACGGCCGCGGCCCGCGCCAGCACCCGCCCCAGGCCGGACGGTTGGGGCTGCTCCTTCGCCGGTCCGCCGCCGTCCGGCGAGAGGGAAGGAGCGGGGACGGCACCCGGGACGACACCGGGAACGACTGCTGGGACGCCCTCGGAGACGGCGGATCGCGGCGGGTGCGCGGGGGGTTCGGGTGGCGCCGTGGTGTCCGTCACCGGGCGGCCTCCGGGCGCAGTGCCCAGGCGGCGGCCAGCCCGAAGAGCATGGCGGTCAGCACGGTCGAGGGCCCGCCGATGTCCGCGTACAGGAAGTCGACGCACTGCCAGAGCAGCAGCCCGGTC
Source organism: Streptomyces sp. RKAG293 (assembly GCF_023701745.1). Lineage (NCBI taxonomy): Bacteria > Bacillati > Actinomycetota > Actinomycetes > Kitasatosporales > Streptomycetaceae > Streptomyces > Streptomyces sp. RKAG293. The sequence goes on from NZ_JAJOZB010000001.1 coordinate 4,833,532, forward strand.
GCGATCAGCCCGCACTCGGTGCCGCGGCCCGCGCGCCGGGCGCCGGCCAGCCGGCTCAGCCCGACGGCCAGCAGCGCCGCCCAGCTGCCGACGATCAGCGTGATCCCGATCAGCCCCTGCTCGCTGAGGATGAGCAGGTACATGTTGTGCGGCGACAGCAGGGGTTCGCGCGCGAACCCCTGGCCCGCGCCGTCGGTGTCGCTGCCGGACGACAGGTTGAGCGCGGCGTGCCCGTCGCGGTGGGCGGGGAAGCCCTTGAGGCCGACGCCGGTGGCCGGCCGCTCGCGCCACATGTCGGTGGCGGCGGCCCACAGGCTGTACCGGTCCGTCACCGACGAGTCGGGCGCGTCGGTCACCTGCGTGATGCTCGCGACCCGGTCGCTGATCAGCTGGGAGCCCACCCCGGCGCCGCCGACCAGCACCACACCCGCCGCGGCCGTCACCGCGAGGATCCGTACCGCCTGGCGCCAGCCGGCCAGCACGGTCATCACCGAGCACGCCAGCACGGTGGCGATCCAGGTGCCGCGGCTGAAGGACAGCACCAGCGGCACCACGAGCGCGGCGGCGCAGCCGAGCGCGACCGGCCGCAGCCGGCGGGGGGAGCCGGGCGCGGCCGGCGCGAGGGCCAGGCCGACGGAGATCACCAGCCCGTAGGCGACCACGGTGGCCATGCCCATCACGTCCGACGGCCCGAACGTGCCGACGGCGCGGATGTTCTCGCCGACGTACGAGGCGCCGGTGCCCGTCGCGTACTGGTAGACCCCGAACGCGCCCTGCACCAGGGCGAGCAGCACGACGGAGCCGGCCACCACCAGGAAGTCGCGGCGGGTGCGCAGCAGCAGCACCAGCGCGGTCGGCACGAGGACGAAGACCTGGAGGTACCGCACGAATCCGGCGACACCGGCCGCCGGATCGGCGGCGGTGAGGGTGGCCACCGCGATCGCGACGACGGGGGCGCCCAGGACGAGGGCGGCCCCCGCGGTCAGCGGACGCGTCGGCGCCCGCAGCGCCCGGACGGCGCAGAACGCGACCAGTACTCCCGAGGCCGCGTCGGCGGGGGTCATCTTCCCGGAGGCGCTCACATCCCCCGCGCCGACGGGGGCCGCGAGCAGCAGCACGGTCGCCACCGCGGGCAGCAGCGGGCCCAGCCAGGCCCATCGGCGCACGGCGCCGCGGGCCGGGGGGCGGGCGGCCGGCGCGTGCCGGACGGGGCGGGGGCGGTGTCCGGGAGGACGGCCACGCTCAGCTCCCCCCGAACCGGAAGAGCGCCGTCGCGGTGCGCAGCAGGATCCGGATGTCCTGCCACAGCGACCAGCTCTCGATGTAGTGGTTGTCGAAGCGGGCCCGGTCCTCGATGGAGGTGTCGCCGCGCAGCCCGTGGATCTGCGCCAGGCCCGTGATGCCGACGGGCATCCGGTGCCGCTCCTGGTAGCCGGGGTACGTCTGGCTGAACTGGCGGACGAAGTAGGGCCGTTCCGGCCGGGGGCCGACCAGGCTCATGTCGCCGCGCAGGACGTTCCACAGCTGTGGCAGCTCGTCCAGCGAGGTACGGCGCAGGAAGTGGCCGACGGCGCTCATCCGCCGGTCGTGGGAGACGTTCCACCGGGTGGCCGACTCCCGCTCGTCGCTCGGCCGCAGGGTGCGGAACTTCAGCAGGACGAACGGCCGGCCGTCCAGGCCGACGCGCTCCTGCCGGAAGAGCACCCCCGGGCCGTCGGAGAGCCGGACGGCCAGTGCGCTGAGCGCCAGGATCGGGGCGGCGGGCAGCAGCGCCAGGAAGGCGAGCAGGGCGTCCAGCACCCGCTTGGCGATCAGGCCGGCGCCGGGGCGCGGGTAGGGGTCGAGCCGGGCGCAGGCGAAGCCCCACAGATGCCCGGCCGCCGGCCGCCCGGCGGTCCTGGAGCCGGGCCCCGACGTGACCTGCCACAGACAGCAGCCGCGGGCGGCGAGCAGCCGGACCAGGTTCGCGGCCGCCGGGTTGCCCGCCGGGGGGCCGGCGAACACGGCGTAGCGCACGGAGTTCTGGATGATCGCCCGGTGGATGTCGCCGACGGAGCCGAGCACGGGCAGCGGCGAGTCCGTGCCCGGGGTGTTGTACGGGTGCACCACGCCGACCGGCCGCATGCCGTACTCGGGGTGCGCGTACAGCACGTCGGCCACCTGCTGGACGACGGGACCCGCCCCGACGAGCAGCGTCGAGCTCGGGTGGCGCCGCGCCGACCAGCGCTGGAACCGGTAGATGACGGCACGGGCGGCGCAGGCCAGCAGGCTGGTCGCGGCGATCGTGGTGAGCAGCACCGGCCAGCCGGGGGAGTGCGCCGGGCGGACGGCGGCCAGGGTGGTGGCGGAGGCGCACCAGGCGAGGGCCGAGCAGCCCACCAGCGCGGGCAACTCGTCGAGTGCCGCCGGGTCGAGGCCGGTGCGGTAGAGCCCGGCGTAGGTGTGCAGGAGCGTCAGGCACACCAGGAGCGGGCCGAGCAGCAGCACCGGGGAACCCGGGCGGACGGCCAGCACGCCGGCGGCGGCCAGGCAGTCGGTGACGACGAGCGGGACGACCGCCCGGTGGCGGACGGCGACCCGTGCGTGGGGGCGCCGCTGCACGGCGGCGTCGGACGGTTGCCGGGGTGGCGAGATCGGGGCGTGGGTGGCGGGTGCGACCGTGGTCTGCCGCACGTTCCGGGCCGGGTGGGGCGCGCTTGCGCTCTCCGTCGTCATCGCGTGATGCGTTCCCTGCACTCGGGTCGCGACGGATCGAGCAGGTCGCGGTAGAGGTCCGCGACCGATGCCGTCGTCCGCCGCACGTCGTATGTCGTGCGCACGTGGTTGAGGGCCCGGCGGGCCGCGGTGGCGCACACGCCGGGGTTGGTCAGCAGGCCGAGCAGCGCCTGGGCGAGGGCGCCCGGATCCTCCGGCGGCACCAGGCAGAAGCGGTCCTGACCGGGCGGCAGGCTCTCCCGCGCGCCGTCGACGTCGGTCATCACCACGGGGCGGCCGCAGGCCATCGCCTCCAGCGGGGCCAGCGCCATCCCCTCCCAGCGGGACGGCTGGACGACCACGTCGGCGGCCCGGTACCAGGGGACGGCGTCGCGGGTGGCCCCGGCGAACAGCACCCCCTCGGGGGCGTCCCGGAGCAGCCGGGCGCGGTCGGGCCCTTCGCCCACCAGGACCAGCCGGGCGGCGGGCAGCCGGGCGGTGACCTCGGGCCAGGCCCGCAGGAGCAGGTCCTGGCCCTTCTGCGGACACAGCCGGCCCACGCAGACCACCAGGCGGTCGGCGGGACCCAGGTCGGTGAGGGCGGGCAGCGAGGTGCGCAGCCCGCCCGCCGCGTCCGGCGGACCGCCGTCGGGGGTGAAACGGTCGAGGTCGACGCCGTTGGGAACGACCGCCCAGCGGGCGTCGATCCCGGCGCGTTCCCCCGTCAGCCGTTCGCTCTCGCTGACACAGAGCACCCGGGTGGCCCAGCGCGCGCCCCACCGCTCCCAGCGCAGAGCGGCGTACGCGGTCGCTCCGCCGACCGCCTCGAAGGACCAGGCGTGCGGCTGGAACACCGTCGGGACCCGGCCGCGCACCGCCAGCCGTCCGGCCAGTCCGGCCTTGGCGCTGTGGGCGTGCAGCAGGTCGGGACGCACCTCGCGGACCACCCGGCGGGCGCGGGCGGTCTCGGCGGGGAGCCCGGGGCCGGGGGAACGGCCCGCCGCCCAGGGCACGATCTCGGCGCCCGCCCCGGCCGCGTCGTCGGCCAGGACACCGCCGGGAGGGCAGGCCACGACCGCACGGACCCCGTCACGTACCTGGGCCCGCACCAGGTCGGTGACGACGCGGGCGACCCCGCCGTCGACCGGCTGAACGAGGTGGAGCACCGTCAGCCGGCCCGGGTCCTGCTGGTGTTGCGGCATCGCGCGCCGTTCTCTCTCTCCGCGACATGAAGAATCGGATGTGTGCTGCCTGCCCTGTCCGCCACATCAGCGGGCTGTCTCGCTATCAACGAGGGGTCGGCCGGGCAGGTAATCCTTGTTCGGCGCGCCGGCGCGAAATCGGAGCTCAGTGCCGCCCGCGGCCAACGGCGGAACCTGGTTCACCGACCGGCGCCCGCAGGTCGATTGACGAACTCCTGTTCGCCCGCTCGCAAATGCCGGCGGAATGCTGGTTGCTCTCCACAGTCAACCATCCGAACAGGAATGCACCGTGACAGAGCGCGGGTTGAAAATCACGCAGGACGCGCTGACCACGGTTCCTAGCACATTCTTACGACCAACTGATCAATCAATGACATGCGTTGACGTACCGACGTTTGTCGAACGGGTTCACGAAAGCGGGTGCCGAACCGTTCCGCAGCCCGTACACATGCGCGGGAATTCACCTTCCGGGGGAGATACCCCCGGGTGTGCCGGTGCGTTGATAGTGCCGTTGGCCCATCCGGGCCAACGCCGCTTTCCGGCCCTCCAGTAGAAAAAGGTGCTCCCTTGTCACGCTTCGCCAAGGCAACCGTTCTGACCGCTTTCGCCGGTGCCGCTGTCGCCGGTGCGTCCGGTATCGCTTTCGCGGACTCCGGTGCCCAGGGTGCCGCTGTGGAGTCGCCCGGTGTCGGTTCCGGCAACCAGATCCAGGTCCCGGTGCACGTGCCCGTCAACCTGTGCGGCAACTCCGTCAGCGTGATCGGCCTGCTCAACCCGGTATTCGGCAACGCCTGCGTGAACCGCTGACCGCACGGCTCGTCGTCCGGGCCGGGGCTGTCACCGTTCGGGTGAAGGACCATAACCAAACCTGCGATGGACGGTTGATCAGTCCGACCCGGTACCGGGGCAATCTCGCACAAGAAGGAATCATCGTGATCAAGAAGTTCCTCGCCACGGCTGCGGTGGCTGTCTCCGTCGTCGGCGCCACCGCCGCGATGGCCGCGCCCGCGATGGCGATCGGCGACGACAGCGGTGCCAGCACCACCAACGGCAACGGTTCCGAGCAGTCGTACGGCAACACCTACACCAGCGGCTACATGAGCCCCTCGTTCGCGCTCGTCCAGGGTTCCCTGAACAAGCCGTGCATCGCCCTCCCGGCGAAGGCCAACGTCGGTTCGCTCGTCGGCCTGGTTCCGATCACGGTCCAGGACATCAACGTCCTGTCGTCGCCGCAGAACCAGCAGTGCACCGAGAACTCCTCGCAGATCAAGGGCGACGAGCCGCTGTCGCACATCCTGGACCAGATCCCGGTCCTCTCCGGCAACGGCGCGGGCAACCACTGATCCGCATTGCCTGAAGGCCCTGGCCGCCGGTGACCACCACCGGCGGCCAGGGCTGTTTTGCGTTGCCCTAATTCGCACCTGGAGCCGTATTCAGTACGGCAATTCGTGAATTACGGAAGCCGAAGTTACGGCATTCGGGTGGATGATCACGGCAGCGGTACGTGAAGGGTTTCTCCAGCCATCGGCAGTCGTTACCCCGGATGGTAGCGGCGTTACGGGCGGCAAGAAATTCCCCCGGGCAGCACGACGGTCGTGACTGTGATCGACGCCCCTACGGAAAGGGAGCTCAACGTGAAGTACTCGAAGGTTGCCGCAATCGCCGCAGGAACGCTGATGGTCATGGGTGGCGCTGCCCCCGCATTCGCCGACGCCGGCGCCCAGGCCGAGGTCACGAACTCGCCGGGTGTGCTGTCGGGCAACAGCCTTCAGATCCCGATCCACATCCCGGTCAACGTGTGCGGCAACACGGTCAACGTCATCGCGCTGCTCAACCCGGCGTTCGGCAACGCCTGCACCAACAAGTGACGTTGGTCCCCAGCCCGTGAGGGCGACCCGTTGCGGCCCCGGAGCGCTCGCCTGTGCTCCGGGGCCGCTTCGGTTGCGGCGTGCGGGAGACCTTCCCGCGCGCTTCGTGAAACACCCATGGCAGGGAAGAGAGTCGATGCGACAGGCCTTGAGCAGGAGTCTGATCACCGTCGCCGCGGCGAGCGGAGTGCTCGCCATGACCGGCGGCTACGCACACGCCGATACGGAGGCCCAGGCGACCACGTCGAACTCGCCGGGCGTGCTGTCCGGCGACAGCATCCAGGTCCCGGTGGACGCGCCGGTGAACGTGTGCGGCAACACGGTCGACGTCGTGGCCCTGTTGAACCCTTCGATGGGCAACGGCTGCGGCAACGGGTCCGCCCCGGCGCACGAGCGGCACGCGCCGGTACCCGCGCAGCACACCGGGGCACCCACGCAGCACACCGGGGCACCCGTGCACGGGAAGGCCCAGCACGGCGGCCGGCACCGCAAGGAACAGAGCGGCCACCACGGCATGCGGCACGACGAGGCGAACACCACGTCGGGCTCGCCCGGTGTGGGCTCGGGCAACAGCGTCCGGGTCCCCGTCCAGGCCCCGGTCACCGTGTGCGGCGACTCGATCGACGTCGTGGCGCTGCTGAACCCGGCCATGGGCGCCAACTGCGGTGGGGAGGAGTGGACCCCGCCGCCGACGCACCCCCTGCCGCCGCCGGTCCGGCACACCCCGCCGCCGACGCACCTCACCCCGCCGCCGGTCGAGCAGGTCACGCCGCCGAAGCACGCGGCCGCGACCCGGCCCGTCGTTCCGGTGCGCGCGCAGCTCGCCGAGACGGGTTCCGGGGACCTCGGTACGGCCGGAGCGGTCAGTGCCGGGCTGCTGCTGAGTGGAGCAATGCTCTACCGCCGAACGCGCGCCGCGAGGGTCTGATCGAATTGATCCGTTGACGCGATGGGGAAACGGCCTGCCCCGGTGTCCCGCGACAGGAGATTCGCGAGGTGCCCGAATCGGCGAATTCGCCGGCGGCTGGGGGCCCACCTCGGGCAGGCCGTGCGCAGGAATCTGCGGACTCCTCGTGCGTCTTCGATAGTACGGGCCGGACGCCACGGTCCCCCTGGCCGCACCGCGACTTCACGCGAACGAGAATATGTCATTTCGCTTGTTTCAAATGCGTTCGCCTCTTTCCGGTACTCACGGGCCGGAATCCAGAGAACTCAATTGATACTAGAATTGCATGAGTTCTTCACTTTCGAGTGATTGCCAAGAAGGATCTTTCCTCATGGTTTCCGTTGCGCGGCGGGGTCGTTAGCCAGGGGGACTACGGCGTCGTGAGCCACCAGCCGCTCACCCGGCCGCCACCTCGGTGGCCGTCCCGGGCGCCGCCACTGAAAGGGTTGACAGTGAAGTTCTCCAAGGTTGCTGTGGTCGTCGCCGGTTCCGTGATGGCCGTGGGTGCCGCCGCGCCGGCGTTCGCCGCCGACGGGGCCCCGATGCCGACCAGCATCAACGGCGGCCTCGACCAGGCCTTCGCGGCGCAGCCGGTGCAGCAGGCGGGCGACGCCAGCCTCGGACCCGTGGTGGGCGCGGTCTCCAAGACCACCGACAAGCTGCGGTCGGACACCTCCACGAACTCGCTCCTGGGCCAGACGACCGACGCCGCCAAGAACCTGACGCCGACGCTGGCCGGCGCCGCGAAGGCCACGTCGCTGCTCGGCGGCCTGCCCCTCGGCGGCTGACTTCACTGTGCGGGGCGATTTCCGCCAATGGAATGAAGCTCCGGAACCAAACCCGTTCTGAACGGTTGATCTCTTCGCCCCGACGTAGGGCATCCCCCCGCAGACAAAGGACTGATCATGATCAAGAAGTTCCTGGCCGGCGCCGCCCTGGCGGCCTCTGTCGTCGCCGTCGGTGCCGCCACGGCCCCGCAGGCGATGGCCATCGGTGATGAGTCGGGTCTCAACACCGTGAACGGCAACGGGTCGGAACAGTCCTACGGCAACACCCACACCGACGGCATGCAGAGCCCGCAGATCGGCCTCGTGCAGGGTTCGGTCAACAAGCTCTGCGCGGGCGTCCCGGTCAAGGCCAACGTCGGCTCGCTCGTCGGCATCCTGGTTCCGGTCACGGCGCAGGACATCAACGTCCTGGCGTCGCCGCAGAACCAGCAGTGCGCCGAGAACTCCACCCAGGGCAAGGGAGACGAGGCCGCGTCGCACATCCTGAACCAGATCCCGGTGCTCTCCGGCAACGGCGCCCACAACGGCTGACGCCTGCCACGCACCACTCCGGGTCGCCGGCCCATCTCCTCCGGCGACCCGGCCCCCTCCCCGCGCGTGGCCGGCGGCGGGCTGTGGTGAGAGTTCAGCGGTGAGGGGTCAGAGGGGTCAGCGGCGGGTGAATTCCATGATCCAGTTGGTCACCCAGGTCTTCTCCCCGTCCACCGAGAACGCCTGCTCCCAGCGCGCGGAGTCCTCCGTGATCGCCGACCAGATGAAACGGGCCCTGACCTGCTGCCCCGCGTGCATGTCGTCTCCGTAGAACTCCCCGACGCCGTCGGTGAAGGTTCCGGTCACCGGAGGGAACAGCGTCCCGGTGCGGTTGCTGGCCCAGTACAGCGACCACTCCTTGCGCTCGGTGTCGTACAGCCGCACGGTCAGCCCGGCGAACTCCTTGGTCGGGAAGACGATCTCGTCGAAGTTCGCGCCCCCCTCGAAGTGCCCCGAGGCGTGGCTGACGGCCGGGAACTCCTCCCACTCGCTGGTCTCGTCGAGGAAGTCGGTGCGCCACCGGTTGGCGACGTCCCAGCTGCCGGTGAGGAAGTCGAAGTCGTTCATGAGCGGTCTCCTGTAGTGCCCTCGGGGAGCGAGTCGGCGAGATAGGCGGCAAGGTCGGGGCGGTCGGGCGCGAGCATGTGCCGTACCCAGGCGTCCCGTTCATGGAGGAGCGGTGCCAGCTCCCAGACGCAGCCGATCAGCGTCGGCTCCAGCCGGACGAAGTGCGTCGGGTCGTTGTCGGCACAGCCCAGCACCGGCTGACCGCCCGCCGCCCCGGCGAAGTGCAGGGCGTTGTCCCAGGCCCAGCTGTACGCGTTCAGGTACGCTCCGTCGTCCCCTCCCCTGTGGAGGACGATGAAGGTGGCCTGCGGCGTACCGTCCGGCTCGGGCAGCAGCTCGGGGAGGATCGCGTACGCGGCCTTCTCGACCTCGGGCTCGATCCCCGCCGGGTCGGCGGTGACGTGGTAGCGCTTGATGGAGCGGCCCCCCACCTCGACCGGTGGCAGCACCCGCAGCAGTTTCTCCGTGAAAGCCATGGCTGGACCGTAGAGCCACTTCACTGACATCTTGTGTCAGTGAAGTCCAGCCGTCTGCTCTCCGTTCTTCTGCTGCTCCAGACCCGGGGCCGGATGACCGCCGCCCAGCTCGCGCAGGAGCTGGAGGTGTCGGTACGGACCGTCTACCGGGACGTCGACGCGCTGCACGCGGCGGGCGTCCCGCTCTACGGCGACGCCGGGCACTCCGGCGGCTACCAGCTGCTCGCCGGCTACCGCACCCGGCTGACCGGACTGAGCGCGGGCGAGGCGGAGGCGCTCTTCCTCTCCGGGATCCCCGGCCCCGCCGCCGAGCTGGGACTCGGCGCCGCCCTCGCCGGCGCCCAGCTCAAACTGCGCGCGGCGCTCCCGCCCGAGCTGCGCGCCCAGGCCGAACGCATGCAGGCGAGATTCCATCTCGACGCGCCCGGCTGGTACGCGGACGACGCTGACGTCCCGCATCTGCCGCAGGTCGCGGACGCGGTGTGGCACAGCCGGGTGCTCGACGTCCGTTACCGCCGCTGGAAGGCGCCGACCGATGTCGACCGGCGCCTGGAGCCGTACGGGCTGGTGCTCAAGGCGGGCCGCTGGTACATCGTCGCCGGGCCGGGGCCGTACACCTACCGCGTCGACCACATCCTCGAACTCACCGTGCTCGACGAGGAGTTCCAGCCACCTGGGGACTTCGATCTGGCGGGCTACTGGCAGCGCTACCAGGCGGACTTCCACGCCCGCCTCCACCAGGGCGAGGCGCTGGTCCGGCTCGCGCCGGGCGCCGCGTCCCGGCTCACCGGAGCCGCCGCCCGCGCCCTGGCCGCCACCGGAACCCCGGAACCGGACGGCTGGACCCGCGCGACGCTTCCGATCGAGTCCCTCGACCACGCCCACGGCACGTTCCTCGCCCTCGGCACGGACGTCGACGTCCTGGGCCCCCCGGAACTGCGCTCCCGGCTGGCCGAGACGTCCCGGACCCTCGCGGAGCGCTACGCCTCCGCGTGACGGCGCCGCCGGCCTGGCGGCGCCGGCCCGGGGAGGGCGAACCCGGGCACAATGACGCTGTGCTGCATGTGCGAGTGATCAGTCCCGTGGAACGCACCGACGAGGTGCTGAGGACCGCCACCGACTGCCCCGCGGTGGTCAACGTGGTGCGACTGTCCGGCGCGGCGTACGCGCCGCCGGGCGACGTCGTCGAGTTCGACGTGGCCAGGGAGGCGGCCAACGGCGTGCTCGCGCGGTTGCGCGCGCTGGGGTTGAAGGACAGCGGCGGGATCACCGTCGAGGAGCTGTATCTGTCGATCTCCACCGCCGCGGAGAAGGCCGAGGAGCTCGCACCGGGGGAACCCGACGACGCCGTCGTCTGGGAGGAACTGGCCGCGCGCACCGCCGCCGAGACCCGCCTCACCTGGGCGTTCCTGGCCTTTCTGGCGCTCGCGACACAGATCGCGGCGATCGGCGCGCTGCTGGACCAGCCGATCCTGATCGTCGGCGCGATGGTGCTGGGCCCCGAGTTCGGTCCGGTGGCGGCGGCCTGCTTCGGCGTGCTGCGGGGCGATCTGCGGCTGATCGGCGCGGCCGTGCGCACCCTCGTCATCGGTTTCGCCGTCGCGATCGCGATCACGACGGCCTGCGCGGTCACCAGCCGGCTGCTGGGCTGGATCACTCCGGACATGCTGGACAACAGACCGACGACCGACTTCATCATCCACCCGGACAAGTGGTCGTTCATCGTGGCGCTGCTGGCCGGCGTCGCGGGAATCCTGTCGATGACCGCGGGCAAGTCCGCGGCCCTGGTGGGCGTCTTCATCTCGGTCACCACGGTCCCGGCGGCGGGCAACATCGCCGTGGCCGTCGCGCTCGCGCACTGGCACGAGGTCGCCGCCTCGTTCCAGCAGCTCGGCGTGAACCTCGCCGGCATGCTGCTGGCCGGCACGGTCACCCTCTTCGTTCAGCGCTTCCTGTGGAACCGCTACGGCCTGCATGTCGCGACGGGCCACCGTCCGGATGGCACCGGCGCAATGAATCAAGGAAGTTGACGCAAGACTTCGACGGACTGCCGTATTTAGAAGGTAAGTCGACGGAATTCTTCGGTAGGAACCTTGTGGAACCGGGAGTGGGGTCCTACTGTCACCTCACCCTCATGGCGGCTGCTTCGCCGTGCGGGTCCCAGGCGTTCGTCCTCCCGAGAGAAACGAGCATGCGATGTCACGGAGCATCACCGGTGCTGTGGCGAAGTGGTCGGACGCACCGCGGCGAAGAGCCGCGGTGGCGGTCGCGTCGCTGACCGCGGCGGCCGTCGGGCTCAGCGTTCTGGCCGGTGGGACGGCCTCGGCGGGATCTGCCGCGGGTGGCGGTGCCGGCCCGGTGGTGACGCGTGCCGCCCTTGCTCCGGCGCTCGTCGCGGGCCGGGGCGCGAGCGTGGGATTCGCCGAGCAGGAGGCGGAGAACGCCGCGACGAACGGCACGGTCATCGGCCCGGGCCGCACCGCGTACACGCTGCCGGCGGAGGCGTCCGGGCGCCGGGCGGTCTCCCTGACGCCGGGCCAGTACGTCGAGTTCACGCTGCCCGCCGCGGCCGACGCGATCACCGTGCGCTACAGCATTCCGGACGCGCCGGGCGGCGGCGGGATCACCGCACCGCTCGACGTCACCGTGAACGGCAGGAACCGGACCACCGCGACCCTGACGTCGCAGTACTCCTGGCTGTACAACCAGTATCCGTTCTCGAACGACCCGAACGCCGGGCTGCTGCACCCCGATTACTGGGTCACCGAGTGCGCCTGTGTGCCCGCCGCCACGACGCCCGCCCCGGAGTTCGCGACGCCGTTCCGCCCCAACCACTTCTACGACGAGCAGCGGCTGTCGCTCGGCAGGAAGTACCGCGCGGGCGACAAGGTGCGGCTCACCGTTCCTGCCGGGAGCAAGGCCTCGGCCACCACCATCGACCTGCTCGACTCCCAGCTCGTGGGCGCGCCGCACGTCGCCGTCGTCGCGGCGAACGTGCTGGCGTTTGGCGCCGACCCGTCGGGCCGGCGCGACTCGGCCGACGCGATCGACCGGGCGATCGCCTTCGCGCAGCGGACGCACCTCAAGGTCTACCTCCCGCCGGGCACCTACCAGGTGAACCGCCACATCGTCGTCGACAACGTGACGATCGAGGGCGCCGGCAGCTGGTACACGATCATCAAGGGTCACCAGGTCTCCCTCAGTACGCCACTAGGGGGGCACCCCCGGCCGGAGGTTGGGGGAGGTTCGGTGCACACCGGGGTCGGTTTCTACGGCAAGGACGCGGCGGCCGGCGGCAGCAGCAACGTCCACCTGTCCGGCTTCGCCGTCGAGGGCGATGTGCGCGACCGGGTCGACACCGACCAGGTGAACGGGATCGGCGGGGCACTGAACAACTCGACGATCGACGGCCTCTACCTCCACCACACCAAGGTCGGCATGTGGTTCGACGGGCCGATGACGAATCTGCGGATCACCGACAACGTCATCGCCGACCAGATCGCCGACGGCCTCAACTTCCACACGGGTGTCACGCACTCGCTCGTGTCGAACAACTTCGTCCGCAACTCGGGTGACGACGGCCTCGCCATGTGGTCCGAGAAGACCGGGAACGCGGGCAACACCTTCGACCACAACACCGTGCAGACACCGGTGCTCGCCAACGGCATCGCGATCTACGGCGGCACCGACAACACGGTCTCGAACAACCTGATCGCGGACCCGATCCGGGAGGGCAGCGCCATCCAGGTCGGCTCCCGCTTCGGCTCCGAGGCGTTCACCGGACATCTGTGGATCACCGACAACACCACGGTCCGTGCCGGCACGTACGAGCTGAACTGGAACATCGGGCTCGGGGCGATCTGGTTCTTCGCGCTGGAGAAGAACATCGACGCGGACATCCGGGTGACCGGTGACCACTTCCTCGACAACACCTACAACGCGATCATGCTGGTCTCCGACTGGCCGGTGAAGGACCTGTACTCGATCACGAACGTCCACTTCAAGGACATCAGGGTCGACGGCACGGGCACCTCGGTGGTCAGCGGCCGCGCGGCGGGATCCTCGTCCTTCGAGAACGTGGACGCCCGTAACGTCGGTGCGGTCGGGGTCAACAACTGCGGCTCGTTCCACTTCACGCCCGCCGGATCCGAGTTCGCCCTGACCGATCTCGGCGGCAACGACGGCGGCGGTACGACCGGCCCCTGGCTCGCGCCCTGGGAGCTGCCGAACACCATCACCTGCGACGACCGCCCGGCGGTGGTCGCACCGCCGGCCCCGTCCGCTTGGTGACGTCCAACTGAGCTTGTGTTGAACGGAATTCACCGCTTCAGAGCGGGGCCGGCCGTCCGGGAAGCCACCCGGGCGGCCGGCCCCGCTGTCGTGGGGGCGCTCGACGGGACGGGGCGCTCGCGAAGGAGCAGCCCGGCGAGTTCGTACCGCCGGCCCGGCGGGCCTTCGACGCCTACGGCCCGATCGCCTGCGATCTGCTCTCCGCGGCCCTGGCCGCCGCCGGGCAGCCGGCCGGGGCCCGGCGGGTGCTGGCGCGGGCGCCGCCGGTCCGGCCGGACCACTTCTTCAAGGTCTTCGCGACCTTCCGTGCGATGACCATGGTCGCGCTCGGCGAGAAGGAGGGTGCCGAGGAGCCGTACGCGGCGCTGCTGCCCTACCGCCACGCACCGCCGCCCAGCTCGGGCTCCACCGTGGCGATCCGGCCGGTCGCGTACACGCTCGGCGAGCTCGCACGGCTCCCCGGCCGCGACGCCGAGGCCACCGAGCACTTCGCCCGTGCGGACGCCATCGCTCAGCAGTGGAACACCGCCCTGGGGAGATTTCCCGGCCGACCACAGGGCGTGAGCTATGTTGAGCAGGAGCGGCATGGATAAGGAGGCGCACCGGTGCCATCGGGGCAGCAGGCACGGGCACAGGCGGCTGCGATCACCCCGGGTGGGCAGCCCCAGGAGCAGGAGCGTGCCCCAGCGGACCGCGTCCACGCGCTGTTCAACGGCCATCGCCTGTCCCCCGGACAGCGCCGTATCGCCCAGTACCTGATCGACCACCTCACCGAGGCCGCCTTCCTCTCGATCACCGAGCTCGCCGAGCGGGTGGGCGTCAGCCAGCCGTCCGTGACGCGTTTCGCCACCTCCCTCGGCTTCAGCGGCTACCCCGCCCTGCGGGACGTGCTGCAGCCGATCGCCCTGAGCGCGGTCGCCGGGTCGCCGGAGAGCCGGGAGCAGGTCCGCCGCAATGAGCTGCAGGCGGCGGTCGACACCGAGATCGAGAACCTGGAGAACGTGCGGCGGCTGCTCGCCGACACCGACCAGGTGCTGGACATCGGCCGTGAGCTGGCCCATTCCGTGCCGCTGACGGTTCTCGGACTGCGGATCTCGGCGCCGCTCGTGGAGTACTTCGCCTATGCCGCCCGCCGCATCCACCCCGATGTGCGGGTGGTGACCCGCGGCGGCAGCGTCGCCTTCGACGCGCTGCTGCAGTCCCGGGCGGCGGGCGGGGCGTGGGTGCTGGCGTTCGCCATGCCCCGGCACGCCAAGGAGACCCTGGCCGCGCTGCGGGCCGCCCGCAGCGCCGGGCTGCGCATCGCGCTGATCACGGATCTCACCCTGGGCCCGCTGGTGGACGAGGCGGACGTGGTGCTGACCGCCGGCACCGGCTCGCGGCTGGTCTTCGACTCCTACGCGGCCCCGGGAATGCTCTCCGCGGCCCTGCTGCAGGCCATGGCCGACGCCGATCCTGGGCGGACGCAGGCGCGGCTCGAGGGGTACGAGCAGGTCGCCGATCAGCACGGTTTCTTCCTCTGAGAACCCGCTGGAGAACCCTCTAGAAACCGTTTTCACCGCCCGTGCGGCGCCGCCTTGCCCGGAATGTATGAATTTTTTCATACCCTTGCGTACTCGACGGTATATATGTTTACTGCAAGCGGCGCCTGGGCCCACCGGACGCCATTGGAGAGCGTGACCCGCCCTCCCGACGGAACACCCGGGCCGACGCTCCCTCCTCGTGGCGCGCCCGGGGTGTTCACACCGGGCGCTCGCACCCGCGGAGCGCCCACGGCAGCCTCGGTCAACCCCTGGGCCGAGGCAGCCAACAACCTCTTGATCAGAGTTCGGCACTCTTCGGAAGCGACGAGAATGTCCCAGACGACCCTCACCACGCTCAGCCCGGACTGGCCCTGCCAGGTCAAATCACCCGGGAACCCCGACTGGGAACGCACCGCCACCCGCTGGCTGCGTGACCTGCTGCCGGCCCGCTACGCCGGATACTCCACCCTCACCCGCCACCCGGCCCTGCTCGCCCGCCACGCACAGCTCCAGCTCCAGTACGAGATGCGCGCGGTCCAGGTGGCGATGACCACCAGCCGGGCCGAGCTGCCCACCATGGGCATGGTCGAGGCCGTCATCGAGAACACGATCCGCCTCTACGCCGTCGAGCTGGAACAACTGAGCCGCCTCGCCCGCGGCGTCCGCCTCGTCACCGAGGCCCTCGTAGCAACCACCGCCACCTCCCCACGCAGACGCTGACCAGCGCCGTCGGTGCCTGGGGTCGTGCGGACCCGGGGCATCCGGTCTCCTGGGGAACGCGTGGACGGGCCCCGGGAGCCGTACCTGGCTTCCGGGGCCCTGTGAGTGCCCATACGCACCTGCCGTGCGGGCGGACCGATGGTGTCGCGCCGCACCTTTCCCACGTGACCGACGTGAGTCAGCGCTTACGGGCGATGGTGATGCCGTCTGCCATCGGAAGCATGGAGAGGTCGATGCGTTCGTCGGCGAGGAGGGTGTCGTTGACGGAGCGGACGCCGAGGGTGTCGGGGTCCTGCTGGGTGGGGTCGGTCACCCGGCCGGACCACAGGGTGTTGTCGAGGACGATCAGGCCGCCGGGCCGGGTGAGGGCGAGGGACTGTTCGTAGTACTGCGGGTAGTGAGCTTTGTCCGCGTCGATGAAGACCATGTCGAAACAGGCGGGACCGCGCTCGAGGAAGAGGGCGTCCAGGGTCTCCAGGGCGTCGCCGAGGCGCAGTTCGATGCGTTCGAGGAGCTCGGCCTCCTGCCATGCGCGGCGGGCGACGGCCGTCCATTCCTCGCTCAGGTCGCAGGTGACGAGCCTTCCGCCGGCGGGCAGGGCGCGGGCCATGCACAGTGAGCTGTAGCCGGTGAAGGTGCCGATCTCCAGGACCTCGCGCGCGCCGGTGAGGCGGATCAGGAGCGCGAGGAGCTGGGCCTCCTCCGGGAGGATCTGCATGATCCGGTCGGGCAGCGCGGCGGTCTCCTCGCGCAGCTTTCGCAGCACGGGTTCCTCGCGCAGCGAGACGTCGCGGACGTAGTCGAGGAGGGCGGGGGTCATGTCGATCTGGTCACGCATGTCGGCTCCCTGTCAGGGCGTCGGCCGGGATGGCGGGGCTGTTCTGGCGGTCGGCGTCCTGGACCGTGTCTCCGCCGGGGTACCAGGGCGCAGGTGAGGTGATCCCCGTGGTGTGGACACACCTGACAATGGATTTTGTTGATCCTGGAAGGTGTAGATCCACGTGGCAAGGCCCTCGAAGTACAGTGCGGAGTTCCGGTCCGACGCGATCGCGTTGTGGCGGGCTTCGGCCGGCAGGCGGACGTTCAGGGACGTCGCGGCCGATCTGAACGTCAATCCCGAGACGCTGCGGACCTGGGTGCGTGACGCCGACGGCCGTCCGGTCACCTCCGGCGCGTCGCAGGACACCGAGGCCGAGCTGGCCCGGCTGCGGGCGGAGAACGCCCGGCTGGCCAAGGCGGAGAAGGAATGGCAGCTCGAGCGGGAGATCCTGCGACGGGCAGCCGCCTATTTCGCGCGGGAGATGAAGTGAAGACCGCCGCTTGGGACTTCGTCTCCGCCCACGCCGGGATGCTCGGCGTCAAGCGGATATGCCGGGTGCTGGAGGTCTCCCGCTCGGGCTACTACCGGTGGATCGCCGGCGCCCAGGCCCGCGCTCGGGCTACTACCGGTGGATCGCCGGCGCCCAGGCGCGGTCGGAGCGGCAGGGAGCCGAGGACGCCCTGGTCGAGGAGATCCGCGAGATCGGCTACTCGATGGCCCCGCACATACGGGCCGAGCTCGTCATCGACGCGCTCCAGGCCGCGGTCGCGACCCGCGGCGGCAACGCCGCCGGAGTGATCTTCCACGCGGACCGCGGGTCGCAATACACCTCGGCCGCGTTCGCCCAGGTCTGCGACCGGTACGGCATCCGCAGGAGCATGGGCCGGGTCGGCTCGAGCTATGACAACGCCCTCGCCGAGAGCTTCTGGCAGGGCCTGAAACGAGAAACGATGCACCGGAAGCTGTTCTCGACCATGCGGCAGGCGAGGCTGGAGATCTTCCAGTGGCTCACCTACTACAACGCCCGCCGACGCCACAGCGCGCTGAACTACCTCTCCCCGATGGAGTTCGAACAGCAGCACCACAAGACAACTAAACTCTCACTCGCAGCATGAACCCCTGTGTCCACACTCCGGGGGGCACCTCACGGCCCGAGCACGTACTCGACCTGTTTCGTCTCGCAGCCTGAGAACGTATCAGCCCTGCCGGCGGGACGCGGCAGTGTGCGAGTCTCGACACCTCGGGGGGCCGAGCGGGTGGTCAGCGGTCGCTGTGGCCCGGGATGACATGGCCGTGCTCGTAGGCGAGGACCACGGCGTGGGTGCGGTTGGCGGCGTTCAACTTGGTGAGGACGCTGCTGACGTGGGTTTTGACGGTTTCGAGGCTGACGACCAGGGTCTCGGCTATCTCGCGGTTGGTGCGGCCGGTCGCCATCAGCTGGAGGACCCCCAGTTCGCGTTCGGTGAGCTTGGCGTCCGCCTGCCGTACGGGGCGGGCGTGCGCGCCTACGAGGCGGCGGACCGCATCGGGGAAGAGCATCACCTCGCCCTTCGCGATGGTGCGGACTGCGTCGGCGATCTGCTGGGACGGAGTGCGTTTGAGGACGAAGCCGTCCGCACCCGCCAGCAACGCGTCGTAGACGTTCTCGTCGTTCTCGAACGTCGTGACCATGATGATCCTGGGAGGGTCGGCCAGCTCAGCGCGGAGCAGCCGGGTGGCCTTGATGCCGTCGAGGCCGGGCATCTGGATGTCCATCAGGACGACGTCCGGCCGGTGCGCGGAGACCGTCGCCAGCGCCTGGGTCCCGTCGGCGACGTCGGCCAGCACGGTCAGGCCACGGGCAGTCAGTAGCGTGCGCAACCCCGTTCTGGCGAGCTCGTCGTCATCGACGAGAACGACGCTGACGTTCATCGCCCGTCCCGCAGCGGAAGCCGGGCCAACAGCCGCCACTGCCCGTCCTCGGGGCCCACTGTGAGCTCGCCGCGCAGCAGCCGGGCCCGCTCGGCGATCCCGGCCAGCCCGCGCCGCCCACGGGGCGCGGTGCTGGCGTTCGTGATCCCGTCTCGCCCGCGCGGAGGCGGAGAGGGAGCGGTAGCTTCACCCGCGGGCTCGTGGAGCTCGCGCGAGGGCGTGGCGACGGCGATCGGGTTGGCGAGGTCCAGGCGCAGCCAGCGGCCCACGATGCGCAGGCGAAGGGTGATGCGGCCGGGCGCGCCGTGGCGCATGGCGTTCGTGAGCCCTTCCTGGACGATGCGGTAGCCCTCGCGGGAGATGTCGGCGGGAACGTCGGCGAGATCGCCGTCCACCTCGATGTCCAGGGCGGTGCCCGCGGCGCGCACGTTCTCAGTGAGTTCGCGCAGGTCGTCCAGGGTCCGGTGGGGATCGGCGGCGGTGGGTTCGGCGCGCAGGACGCCCAGGACGTGGTCGAGATCCTCGAGCGCGGCGCGGGAGGTGTCCTCGATGCCCGCCAGGGCGCGGCGGGCGGCGACCGGGTCGGTCTCCATCAGTTCGGCGGCCACCGCGGCCTGGATCGTGGAGGCGGTGAGTGTGTGCCCGATCGAGTCGTGCAGCTCCTGCGCCAGCTGGTTGCTCCGGGCGAGCCGATCGCGCTGCTCCTCCAGGGAGGTGAGGCGTTCGGCGGCGCCGTGCGCGAGCAGGAACGGGGCCGATCCGCGCAGCAGAGCGACGGCCGCCGCGCTCAAATAGACCGTCAGCGCCAGCGCGGCGAGCGCCACCGGAACGCTCCAGGCGCCCGCCCATCCGCCGCCGACCCGGACGGACGCCCCGGGCAGGTCGACGCGGTCGCCGCCGTCCCGCCACACCAGGGGGAACGTGAGCGCCGGAACGAGCAGCAGCGCGGTCGCGACCATGAGGACGGCCCCGGTGAAGGCGTGCGCGCCCAGCCAGGCCGACGTGCGCAGCCAGCGTGAGACCCGGAACCGGGTGCCGTGCATCGGCACCGGGATGGCCGTTCCGAGCAGCCGGTTGGCCCCATGCACTGAGGCCGTCCGCGCGGCCTCGGGGTAGCCGAGCAGGACGAATAGCAGCAGGTAGACGACGCTGAACGCCACCGTACGGAACGTCCCGGACGGCACGATGGCGGCGGCCGCCGCGGCGGGCAGCACCGGCAGCAGCCCCAGCAGCGCGCCGGTGAAGGCGTACACCCAGCCGACGTAGGTACCCACGTGGAGCACTGGTCTCAGCATCCGCAACATGCCCTGATCCTTTCAA
Source organism: Streptomyces sp. RKAG293 (assembly GCF_023701745.1). NCBI lineage: Bacteria > Bacillati > Actinomycetota > Actinomycetes > Kitasatosporales > Streptomycetaceae > Streptomyces > Streptomyces sp. RKAG293. Next base: position 4,853,188 of record NZ_JAJOZB010000001.1, read on the forward strand.
TGTGCATCCGGTGTGTGCCACCACTCATCCGAGCGTCCCGTTTCTCCCTCGTACGGGGGAGGCCGATTTGGCTCGTCCCCGCGATGCCGGGACGGGGCCCGCCCCGGCATCGTCGGTTGTGTTCACACCGACTGAGAGGGGCACCGGATGACGACGGCCACACGGACGAGAGCGGGCGCGGTGGCGTGGATCGTGGGCGCCGCCCAGTTCTTCCTGATCCATCTGATCGTTCAACTGAGCTGGAAGAACCCGTCCTACAGCTGGTCGCGCAACAACGTCAGCGACCTGGGCAACCTGCGGTGCGGGCCGTGGGGCGACAACAAGCGGTACGTCTGCTCGCCGCTGCACAACCTGATGAACGTGGGGATCGCGCTGGAAGGACTGCTGCTCCTGACCGGCCTGATCGTGATCGGCTCCCTGTGGGAACGGCGCCTTGCGCAGGGCCTCCTGTGCGTCGCGGCAGGCGCATGGATCATGGTCGGGTTCGTGCCTGCGGACTCCAACGAGAACCTGCACGTCCTGGGCGCGCTGCTCGTCACGGTCTTCGGTAACCTCGGCCTGATCCTGCACGGATGGCGGCACCAGCGGCGGCCCGACCGAGTTCTCGCCCTCTGCCTCGGCCTCGCCGGCTTGCTGGCCACGTTCCTGTTCTTCGCCCAGATCTACCTGGGGCTGGGCATGGGCGGCATGGAACGGTTCGCGGTCTTCGGCATGCAGGCATGGACGTTCGTCACCGGCTGCCTCCTGCTCCGTACAGGCTCTCGGGTGCAGAGCCGAGCCTGACTCGCCGCTATCCATCGGATCCGCGAGTTCGGAGGACCCGGGCGGCGACCGACAGCTGAACCTGGCCTTAGGGTAGGCACGGGACAGCCCCGGCACTTTCGCCGGGTCGATCGCTGCCCGGGGGCGGGCGCCGCGGGTGACCAGCTCGGAGCTCAATGGGACGAAGCCTCCGAGACCATAGTGACGCGACCGCGCGAGAACCGAAACGGTCGACCTTGGGTGGGAGCAGGGCAGGCTGGGCCACCAGCCTTGCCACCAGAACGACTTGTCGTCCCCTGGAGCCGTCCGAGGCCTTTGAACCGGGGATCAGCGGAGCGACCTCAGGCGGATCCGACGAGCACACGATCGGTGAGTCGGCGGGAGACGAACAGGACGGCCAGTCCGAGAACGAAGCCGTAGGCGGAGACCAGGCCGTGGCCGTTGTCCTGCCCGAACCACATGGCCAGGCCCAGGGCCGGGACGGCGAGCGCGAGCAACCGCTGATTGCGATTCGCTGCGTGCTGCAGCAGGGCGGCGGCAAGGGTCGAGCCGAGGAAGTAGGTCGCGCCGGAGCTGCCGGCGAAGTTCCTCGGGTCGGTGCTGCGTTCTTCGCCGAAGAGGGCGTCGATCCAGGACGGCAGCAGGATGCCCGCGAAGAACAGCGCGGTCGCGATAGGCCACTTCCAGTACCACTGCGCGAAGGCCGCGATGACGGCGAGGGTGGCGAGGTTCCAGGCCGTTCCGCCGATGCCGCCGTTCTGCATGAACACCGACGTCACGACGCGCCACCACCCGCTCTTGGCAGGATCGGCGTCGAGGGCATCCATTGCCCCGCTCCAAACCTGCTGCAGTACCACCGCCCCGACGGCCACCGTGGTCACCGCGATGGCCGCCCAAGGCACCGGCCGGCCCTCCCACGGCCGCTCGCCGAGCAGCGCCAGCCCGCAGCGGAACATGAGCACCATCAGTGCCGCGGTGGTGAGGTTGAAAATGATGACGTCCACTTGTCCCCCGATCTTGAAAAACATCTGATTCTTGCATCAACCAGGGTCGAAAGAAACCGCAGGCCGGGGCTTACCGACGGGTTTTCGGAGGCGGTACGATCGAAGATCGAAAAGCTCGAGACCAGGCTGTCCGGGCACAAGCCCGACGAGCCGCCTGCCGCCGCCACACGACGACTGAGGGCTGTCCCGTAGTCCCTGGCGGGGCACCCGACGACAGCTACGGCACCCCGCTGCGTTGTCGGAACGCCCGCCGGCGTGTCCGGCAGATCCGGCCTTCATGGCACGGGAGTTCAGCCGCTGGCGTGGCGAATCCTTCGGTGGTGCCGGGTCGCGCTCCGGTAACCCTGAGGGCTCCTCAGGCCTGGCGTGTCGGCAGGACGACGATCTGGCGGAGGTTGACCGTGCGGGGGCGGCTGGCGACGTAGGCGACGAGGTCGGCGATCTGTTCGGCGGTGAGCGGGCCGATGAGGTCGAAGAGCTCGCCGAGCTGGCCGTCCGAGCCGAGCCCGGGGTTGTCGATGTGGTTGCCGAGTTCGGTGTCGGTGAGCCCGGGCTCGATGTTCGTGACCCGGACGTCACGGGGGCCGAACTCGGTTCTCAGCGAGGCCGACAGCTGAGTGAGGGCGGCCTTGGTCGCACCGTAGACCGCGTAGCCGGGGAAGGCCACATGGGCCCCGATCGAGGAGATATTGATCAGGTCAGCGGTGTGCCCGTCCGCCGCTGCCGAGATCAGGTCGGCGGTGAAGGCCTCGATGACGTTCAGGACACCGGTCACATTGGTGTCGATCATTCGGGCCCACTCGTCGGCCCTGCCGTGCTCGATCGGGTTGGGCAGCATCACCCCGGCCGCGTTGACCACCAGATCGACCCGTCCCAGCTCCGCCTTGGCCCGTCGGGCCACGCCGGTGACGGCGTCCCGATCGGTGACGTCGACGGGCAACGCGAGCGCGCGGCCGCCTGCGGCATCGATCCGGTCCGCGAGTTCCTTGAGGCGTTCCTCGCGGCGGGCCAGGAGAGCCACGCTCGCGCCGTGCTCGGCGAGGAGCAGCGCCGCGGCGGCGCCCATGCCGCTCGCCGCGCCGGTGATGACGGCCGTCCTGCCGGACAGGGTGGTATAGCTCATGGTGAGGTCCCCTTTTCAGTCGGTCCGATTCTTCGGTCAGCGGCGTTACCCGGTCCAAGACCTGTGGGCTACCGGTCGATGCCTCAGGAGTCTCTCGTCGGCGGGACATTTGTACTGGCGAGAGCAGGACCGGTCGGCTCTGCCGCAGGCCTCCGTTCCGACTTGATACTTGCCGCATGCCGATCTTCAAGCGCTTTCCGATGCTGACCACAGCGGTGTTCCTGAGTACTCTCGGGGTCGATGTCGTGCAGTTCTCGGCGCACGGAGTCCTCGAGGATCTGCAGCGGACCCCGGCCGGCCTGCACGGCGGCTGGTGGCGTACGGGCACCGCGCTCTTCGTTCAGGACGGCGGTATCTTCGGCGCGGTGACCAACCTGGTCTTCCTGCTGGTGATCGGCACGATCGCCGAGCAGACGCTGTCGAGGCCGCGCTGGCTCCTGCAGTACTTCGGGGTGGGCCTGGCCTCGGAGTTCGTCGGATACGCCTGGCAGCCGGTCGGCGGTGGCAACTCCATCGCGGTCTGCGGGCTGGCCGGTGCGGTCGCCTTGGCACTCTGGCAGGAGGACGCATCTCTGCCCGGATACACGGCGCAGGCGCTGCTGTTCTGGAGCGGAGCCCTGGTCGGCACCCTCTGGTCGAGCGGCTACCTCCTGTCGGCCCTCGTCTGTGTGGCCGGCTCGGTGCTGATCCGGATCTGCGCGGAGAACCGGGTGGCCGTCGGCCGGCCGACGGCCCTGGCTGTGGCCGCGGTCGGGGTCGGGTTGACCGCCGCCGAGAACATCCACGGTCCGGCGCTTCTCCTCGGTGGTATTTTCGCCGTGCTCCTGTCGGTCAAGGTGCACCAGCCGGGTGACGTCTGATGTGGGTCGCACTGCTGGGCCCGGTCAGGGTCCTGCGCGCCGACGGAACGCCGGTCAACGTCGGAGGTCCGCTGGTCCGAACGCTGCTGACCCTCCTCGCCGTGGAACCGGGAAGGACGGTCCCCGCCGACCAATTGGTCGACGCACTCTGGGGTGAACGGACTCCGGCGAACGCGGCCAACGCGCTGCAGACGCTGGTGAAACGGCTGCGCGCCGCCCTCGGCCCGGAGCTTCCGATCGTGGCGGGGGCTTCCGGTTACGCCCTGGCGATCGAGCCGGAGGACGTCGACGTCCAGCGCTTCACCCGGCTCGCCGCCCAGGGCCGAGTGTCCCTGCGGCGTGGCGACGCCAGCTCTGCGGCGGCCCTGCTCGACGAGGCGCTCGAACTCTGGCGCGGCCCCGCCCCGGCGGAGCTCCGGTTCCTCGAGGACCAGCGGCTCGACTCCGTGGAGGCCAGGGCGGACGCCTACCTGGCTCTCGGCCGGGCCGCTGAGCTCGTCCGGGAACTCGCGGCGGCCGCCGCCGCGCAGCCGCTGCGCGAGTCCCTCGCGGCCCGGCTGATCCGGGCCCAGGCGGCGGCAGGGCTGCGATCCGAGGCGACAGAGACCTTCGAACGGACCCGGGACCTGCTCGCCGGGGAGCTGGGAGTCGATCCGTCGCCCGCTCTGGCCGAGGCCTTGCGGATCACGATGCTCCCCGTCGGTCCGCCGACCAATCTACGGAGCAGGCTGACCAGCTTCGTCGGGATGGACGCCGAGGTCGTCCGGACCGGTGCGCTGCTCGAGGCCACCCGGTTGGTCACCTTGGTGGGCCCTGGCGGAGTCGGAAAGACCCGGCTGGCCTGCGAGGCGGCGATCCGGCTGGCCGACCGCTGGCCCAGCGGGAGTTGGCTGGTCGAGCTCGCCCCGGTGGCCGACGGCGCGTCGGTGGGCAGTGCGATACTGTCGGCCCTCGGCGTCCGCGACATCCTCGAAGGCGACCCGTCCGACCAGCTCGTGGCGGTGCTGACCGGCAAACGGTTGCTGCTCATCGTCGACAACTGCGAGCGCCTGCTGCAGGCGGTGGCCCCGCTGATCGACGGGATCCTCGCCCGCTGTCCTGAGCTGACGGTGCTCTGCACGAGCAGGGAACCCCTCGGGGTGGACGGCGAGATGCTCTGCCCGGTGCCGCCGCTGGCGCTTCCGCCGGCCGACGCCACCGTGGCCGAGGCGGCCGGCTTCCCGGCCGTACGGCTGCTCACCGACCGGGCCGTGGCCGTGCGGCCCGGCTTCGTCCTCGACAAGGACAACTGCGCGGACGTCTGCGCGATCTGCCGTCGGCTGGACGGTCTGCCGCTCGCCATCGAACTCGCCGCCGCCCGGCTGCGGGCGCTGAGCCCGGCTCAGATCGCGGCCCGGCTCGATGACCGGTTCCGGTTGCTGACCGGCGGCAGCCGGGCGGCGCTGCCCCGGCATCAGACCCTCCGCGCCGTCGTCGCCTGGAGCTGGGAGTCACTCACCGGCCCTGAGCGCGAACTCGCCCGCAGGCTCTCGGTCTTCTCCGGAACCGCGACCATGGACAGCGCCGAGCGGGTCTGCGGCGGCGACGTGCTCGAAACGCTCACTTCGCTGGTGGACAAGTCCCTGGTGGAGACCGACGGTGAGCGCTACTGGATGCTGGAGACGATCAGGGCGTACGCCGCCGAGGAACTGGCGGCGGCGGGGGAGAGCACCGCGGTGGCGAGGACTCACGCCGACTACTTCCTGGACCTGGTGGAGCGAGCCGAACCCATGCTGCGCACCTCGGAACAGGCCGACTGGATCGCCCGGCTGATCGTCGAGAACGACAACTGCGTGGCGGCCCTCGACTGGGCGATCTCGGCCGGTGACGTCGAACGGTTGCTGAGGCTCTGCGGAGCGCTCGTCTGGTACTGGCTGCTCCGAGGGTGCCGTGCTGAGGCGGACCTGTGGCTCCACCGGGTCCTGGACCTGGTGGACGGAGGTCCTCCGCCTGCCCCGGCCGGGGTCTGCCCGAGCCGTTCGGCCCTGGCCCGGTTCCGTCAGGCCCAGGCCGAACTCGCCCGCGGCCAGGGCGACCTGAATCGCTGACACGCGCTACCAGCGGTTTGCCAGGCGTCTCCACGACCCTGTCCACCGGGGTGTGACCGGCGGGGTGGTCCTTCTCCATTGATCGAGGGGTGAAGTGTGCAGGTGGATCTGAGGGTGCTCCGGTACGTGATCGCGGTGGCGGACGAGGGAGGGTTTCAGCGGGCGGCCGCACGGCTGCATCTCGCGCAGCCATCGTTGAGTCGGCAGATCCGGGATCTGGAACGTGCCATGGGGGTACGGTTGTTCGACCGACGGCCGACGAGGCTGACGGTGCCGGGAGAGGTCTTCGTGGAGTCGGCCCGGCTGCTGCTGGCCGAGGCCGACGGGCTGGTGGAACGCACGTTGAGGGCAGCCGGCACCCGGCATGCCCGGCTCGGCTACGTCGGGGTCGCGGGCTATGACACCGTGCCGAGGCTGCTGGCGGCCGTCCACGACAGCCATCCAGGCATCCAGGTGGACGCACGCGAGGCCTGGACGCCCGATCTGGAGTTGGCGCTGCGCGATCGCAGGCTGGACCTGGCTCTGTCGTACGGCATGGTCCAGCGTGACGGCCTGCTCAGGGCCGTCTTGCGTCGTGAGCCGCTGGTGGCGATCGTGGACGCCGGGCATCGGCTGGCCGCCGTTCCCGCCATCTCGCTCGGCGACCTGCACGGCGAGACGTTCTGTTTCTTCGCGCGGCATCTCGCTCCGGGCTACTACGACCAGGTGGTGGAGGCGCTCGGCGCCGCCGAGGCGGACTTCCCGCTCTGGGAGCATCCACTGCCGGGATTGCGGCGGACCCCGCTCCGAGGCCGTGAGGGATTCACCCTCGTTCCGAGATCGGTGGCTCCGCATCTGCCGGGGCATCTCGTCTCGGTGCCGCTCCACGAGGATCTGCCACCGATCGACCTTGACATCTTCTGGCGTCCCGACGACCTGTGCCCGGCCGGGCTGCTCCTGCTCCAGACGGTCCTGGCGACCGCGAGCGCCCAGTCCTGGCTGATCCCGACAGACCCTTCGGGCATCAGTCGATAGCTGATGCGTATTGGACCCGGCGATCGGCCGAAATCCACACTGGCCCAGTTCCCCTCAAGCCTGGCAAAGGACGAGCCCATGCCCCCATCCGTACCGGTACGTGACCTCGAAGGGAAAGTCGCTCTCGTGGTCGGCGGCTCGCGCAACCAGGGAGCGGCGTTCGCTGAGAACCTCGCCTCCCGCGGCGCCACCACCGTGATCAGCTATCTCGGCAATGAGCAGGCTGCTCTCGACACCGTTACCGTCCTGGAAAAGCACGGCGTGACGGCCGAGGCGGTCCGTTCCGACGCCACTTCCTCGGCCGACGTCGACGAACTGTTCCACGACGTTGTGGCCCGCCATGGCCGGATCGACATCGTCGTCCACACGCCGGGCGCGGTCATCAAGAAGCCGCTCGCCGACTTCACCGACGAGGACTTCGACCATCTGATCAATCTGAACACCCGGAGCGCGTTCAACACGCTGCGGGCCGCAGCCAACGCTCTCGCCGACGGCGGGCGCTACGTGGTGCTCTCCACCACGCTGACCTCGATCATGACCGGCCCGTACGGGCTGTACTCGGGTTCGAAGGCCGCCGTCGAGCGCATGGTGCTCGCCGCAGCCAAGGAACTCGGGGTGCGCGGCATCACGGTCAACGCGGTCGCTCCCGGCCCGATCGACGACTCGTTCTACCGGGGCGCGGAGACGCCCGAGTCGATCGAGGCCGCCACCCATCACAGCCCCCGCAACCGCCTCGGCCTGCCCGAGGACGTCGCGCCCGTCGTCGGCTGGCTGGTAGGCGCCGAGGCCGGCTGGGTCTCCGGCCAGACCGTGCGCGCCAACGGCGCGATGTTCTGACCACCTGCTTCCAGGAGCACACGTTCATGCCCGGATCCGGGGTCACCAGAAGTCCGAACTGAGGCAGACGGTTCCGACTGTCGTGGTCCTGGCCGTCCTCGTCGGTTCGGTGATGCCGGCGGGACCGGTTCGTGCTCCGGGGGAATCTGGCCGTCACCAGGCTCTGCACCCTCGCGATGACCTACACCGTAATGCCCGCCCCCACCCGGCTCCTCGGCTCCTGGCCGCGGAACCCATGAAGGAGGACCGTTCCATGCGCGCCCTGATCGTTGATCCGGCCGGCCACTCGAAGATCCGGTTCGGCGAGGCACCGGTCCCGGTGCAGGGCCCCGGACAGGTCCTGATCGAGGTTCTGAACTCCTCGCTGAACGCTGCCGAACTGCGGTTCGCCGGGCTGTCGGAACCGGGGGCGGTTCCCGGTTTCGATGCTGCGGGCATCGTGGTCGCGGCGGCCGCCGACGGCAGCGGGCCCGCGGTCGGCAGCCGGGTTGTCTCCTTCGCTGAAGGCGGCGGCTGGGCTGAGCTCCGCGCGGTCGACAGCGCCGATGTGGCGGTGGTGCCGGACTCGGTGGACCTGGCGGTCGCGGCGACCCTACCGGTGGCGGCAGGTACGGCGATGCGCGCGGTCTGGCAGGCAGGGCCGATCGCCGGACGGCGGGTCCTGGTGACCGGGGCGTCCGGGGGAGTCGGCTCGTTCGCAGTGCAGCTCGCCGCGATCGGCGGCGCGCACGTGATCGCCTCGGTCGGCTCCCGCACCTCCGGCACGGGTCTGGCAGAGCTGGGCGCGGCCGAGGTCGTTCTCGGCCTGGACGGGGTGGCGGAGCCGGTCGACGTGATCATCGACATGGTGGGCGGGCCTCAGCTGGTCGAGGCGTACGCGCTGCTGGCCTCGGGAGGGAACGTGCAGAGCGTCGGCTGGGCCTCCGGGCAGGCCGCGCTCTTCCCTGCCGGGTCGACGCTGGGCCGTAAGGATCCGACATCGATCACCTCGGTCTTCAACGGCGGCGGAATCACCGACCGGCAGCAGCAGCTCAAGGTCCTGCTGAAGCTGGTCGCGGAAGGGCGGCTCCGGGCAGCCATCGGCTGGCACGGCTCGTGGGAGCGGTTTGCCGAGGCCGCAGACGCGCTGACCGGCCGTACGTTGCGGGGCAAGGCCGTCTTCGATGTGCCGGCCCGATGAGCGACGACAATCAGGCCGCGTTCATGTCGGCCCTGGTGACAGAGCATTTCGTCCTGCAGTCGGCGGCTTCCACCACGGTCAGCGAGTCCACCGGCCGGGCTTCGCTCTATCTGGCGGCGCTCTCCAGTTCGCTGGTAGCGACCGGTTTCGCCGCCCAGTCTCCGCACATGTTCGTACCGTTCGTGGCGACGCTGATCCCGGCACTGCTGATCCTCGGCTTTTTCACTTCGGTGCGGCTGGTCGACACGGGCGTCCAGAACCTCCGGTACCTCGCGGGGATCGCCCGGATCCGCGAGTACTACCGGGAACTGGATCCCCGGGCGCCGTACTTCTTCACCGAGTGGGGCGGCGGGACCCGCCACGACGAGCGCGCCGAGGTGCTCGCCTCGCTCGGCACCCGGCGGAGCCGGCTGCTGGGGCTGTCCACCACCGCGAGCATGGTCGCCGCGATCAACAGCATCGTCGCCGGGGCGGGCGCGGTCCTTGTCGCAGTGTCGATCTCGGGGCGGGAGCACACCGCGTTCATGGTGCCGCTGGGCGTCCCCGCGGCCGTGGTCTGCATGACCCTCTTCTGCCGGTACCAGGACTCCCGCTATCTGGCCCTGGACTTCGAGAACAACGGAAAGGCTGAGAAATGATCCTGGTGACGGGGGCTTCCGGCAATGTCGGCGGTGAGCTGGTCGGCGTGCTCGCCGCGGCCGGACGGCCGGTGCGTGCGCTGATCCGCGACACGGAGAGGTTCGAGGCCCGGCCGGGCGTGGAGGTCGTGACCGGGGACCTGAACCGCGCCGAGACCCTGACCGGTGCGCTCGACGGAGTGGAGGGCGTCTTCCTTCTCGGCGGGTTCGCCGACATGCTCGGCGTCCTGGACCGGATCCGCTCGGCCGGGGCCGGACACGTCGTTCTGCTGTCGTCCCGGTCGGTGGCAGGCGGCGACCCGGCGAACGCGATCGTGGCGATGCACCAGGACTCCGAGGCGGCGGTCCGCGGGTCCGGAGTCGGCTGGACGATCCTCCGCTCCAGCGGCTTCATGTCGAACACCTTCGAGTGGGTCCCGCAACTCCGCGACGGCGACGAGGTCCATGCGCCCTTCGCCGAGGTCGGGATCGCCGTCATCGACCCGTACGACATCGCCTCGGTCGCGGCGGCGGTGCTGAACGACCCGGATTACCACGGCAGGCACCTCCACATCAGCGGCCCCGAGGCCCTGCGCCCGGCCGACCGCCTGGCGACCCTCGCCAGGGTCCTCGGCCGCCCGTTGACGTTCCGCGCCCAGCCCGACGCCGAGGCGCGGGCCGAGATGAGCCGTACGGTCCCGGAACGGTACGTCGACGCCTTCTTCCGGTTCTTCTCCGACGGAGACTTCGACGACGCCCCGGTCCTGCCGACGGTCGAGGTCGTCACCGGCCGCCCCGCGCGCACCTTCGAGGACTGGGCGACCGCCCACGCCGGAGCGTTCTCCTGAGTGCGCGGCTGCTGGTCCCGGCGACGTTCGTCACCTCGCTCGGGAACAACATCCAGCTGATCGCCTCCACGCTGCTGCTCGTCCGGGCGAACGGGACGATGCTCGCGGTCGGCTGGCTGTTCATCGCGGTCGCGCTGCCCCAGGCGGTGCTCTCCCCGTGGTTCGGCCGGCTCGCCGACCGGTTCGACCGGCGCAGGCTCTGGCTCGGCTGCGACCTGACCAGCGCTGTGGCCGCCCTCGCCCTTCCGCTGGGCGGCCACAGCAGCCACATCGTGTACGGCTCGAACTTCGCACTCGCCGTGGTCAGCGCGCTGTTCATGCCGACGAGCGCGGCTCTGATCAAGGAACGAGTGCCATCCGGTGAACTCCGCCGGTTCAACGCCCGGTACGAGATCGCGCTCCAGGCCGGCTCGCTCCTCTCGGCCTCGGTCGGGGGATGGGCCGTGCAAGGCCTCGGACCCGACCTGTTGTTCACTTTCAACGCGGCTACCTTCGCGGTCTCCGGGCTCTTCGTCTACCAAGTCGGCAGGCGGCCCGCAAAGCCGCTGTCCACCGCGCCCGGCGAGCCGGTGGGCGGCGATGGCTCGCGCATGCCGGTCGGGCCGCTCATCCTGCTGTACGCCCAGGGCAACATCGTCGTGACTGTCTTCAACGCGCTCCTGCCGATCCTCGTGCTGAAGGAACTGGCCGACGGGCCGGGTCTGCTGGGGATCATCGATGCCGTCGGCGGCACCGGGTTCCTGCTCGCCGCCTTCGCCTACAGCCGGATCAATCGATTTCCCGACCTGCGCATCGCGCTGGTCGGCTACCTGGTCAACGACACGATGCTGGCGCTGCAGCCCCACTTCGGCCCGACTGTGCTCACCGCGACGGTCTTCCTCGGTGCATGGAGCTTCGGCCAGGCCCGGATAGCCAGCCGGGCCCTGCTGCTGGAGGCGGCCCCGTACGACCAGGTGGGCCGGGTCTTCGGCCGGGCGAACGCGATCGGACTCACCTCGACCATCCTGGTCATGCTCACCGTCGCGACGCTCACCGACCACAGCGATACTCGCTTCGGCTTCGCCGCCCTCGCAGCGATCACCGGCCTGACCGCGCTGACCGCCGCCCTGACCACCCGGCGAACACGGCGCAACCTGGAGCTCCGCGATGGACTGATCCGCCGGCGGGGCTGGCTCACCGAACCCGAGTAGTGAGACGCGATCCCGAACGAGGTCATTTCGAACTCGTTCACCGCACCGCATTTCCGACGCGCACACGCCCAACGCGCGATCATCCGCTACATCGAAGTGTTCTACAACCGCCAACGCCTCCACTCCGGGCTCGGCTACAGGACCCCTCGGAAGGTCCAATCCGACTACGAGCAAAGGCAATTCGCGGCGTAGAAGCCCATCAAACCACTGTCCGAGAAGCACAAGGCCCCTCAGACGACATCGGGTGAGGGATGTTCGCTTGTTGCTCGACCACTGATTTGAGGCTTGCCTTGCCCTACGCGATTCTCGGGCCGTTGGAGGTCCAGTCCTTCGGCCGACTCGTTGAAGTGGCCCGTCCGAGGCGACGTGCCGTACTCGCTTTTCTTCTCCTTCACGCCAATCGGTGGGTCAGCACCGAGCAACTGGTCGACGGGCTCTGGGGCGAGGAACCGCCGCGTACCGCCCGTGCCCAGATTCACACAGCGGTTTCAGCACTGCGCAGCGGGCTACCGGACGAGCTTGCCGGAGGGCTGTCCTCAGAGGGGTCCGGATACCGGCTGCGCGTGGCGGAGGGGGACCTTGACTCAGCGGAGTTCAGTCGACGGTTCACCGCCGCACGAGAGTTCGCCGAGAGCGGCGAGAAGGAGGAGGCGGCCCGGTTGTTGCGGTCCGGCCTGGGCCTCTGGCGTGGGGATGCGCTGACCGGGCTGGAGGCGCCCTTCGCGGGACCGGCCCGCGCTCGGTTGGAGGAAGAACGCTTCGTCGCATACGAACTGCTGGCAGACCTTGAGATGAGCTTCGGAAGGCACCATGAGCTGCTTCCGGAGCTCACCAACCTGTTGAACCAGTACCCGGCCTGTGAGTCGATCGCGGAGCGCCTGACCGTGGCGCTCTACCGCAGTGGACGGCAGGCCGACGCTCTTGCGGTAGTGCGCAGGCTGCGCAGACTGCTAGCCGACGAGTACGGCCTGGACCTTGGGAAGCGCCTCGTGGAGCTTGAGGCTGCCATTCTGAGGGGTACCCTCCCGCCGCAGTCTTCGCCGCAGTCTTCGCCGCAACCGTCCGGGCCCGCTGTGCCAGTTCGGCCCGCCCCGGTGAGCGACAGCCTGGCCGACCGCGAGCTCCGAATTCATCGTCCTGCTCAGCTGCCCCGGGCGACAGCAGGATTCGTTGGGCGGGGTGCAGAGTTGGCCAAGCTCGGAATTCTGGTCGGCTCCGCACCGGGTGACACCGGCGTCGCGCTGATAAGTGGTCCGGCCGGGGTGGGCAAGACGTCGTTGGCGCTCCGATGGGCCCACTCCAGGGTCGGCGACTTCCCTGACGGTCAGCTGTTCGCAGATCTGCACGGCTACGATGCGGTGGACTCCGAGGTCCCCGGCCGGGTGCTGGAACGGTTCCTGGTGGCGCTGGGCGTCCCCGGGTACGAAATCCCCGCCGACATGGCGCACCGCGAGGACATGTATCGCTCCCGGATGGCCAACCGCCGCATGTTGGTGGTCCTCGACAACGCACGGGACTACCAGCAGGTTTGGTCGCTTCTTCCCGGGACGGCACAGTGTCTCGCCCTCGTGACCAGTCGCGGAAAGATGGGCAGGCTGGTGACGGAGACAGGTGCCGTGTCCATCCCGCTCGGGCTGCTGACGCTGGAGGATTCAGTGGAGGCACTCGGTCAGATTGTCGGGGCTCCGCGGGTTGAGGCTGCCCCGGGTGCAGCCCGGGATCTGGCCCGGTTGTGCGGCGGTCTGCCGCTCGCTCTGCGGATTTCTGCGGTACGGCTGGTCGAGGAACCAATGATCCCAGTAGCTGTGCTGGTAGCCGAGCTGACCCCGGAGGAGGGAAGGCTGGCCGGCCTGGGTCTGCCGGGTGAAGATCACACGGTGTCCCGGGCCCTGGATCACACGTATGCGCGGTTGACTGCGGAGCAGGCCCGGCTGTTCCGGGTGCTCAGCCTCCATCCCGGAGCGAGCTTGGGTTCCGCAGCCGCCGAGGCAGTCGCCGGGCGGCAGGAAACGCTTGGCGGGACATCTTCGGTGCTGGTGCGGCAGTCGCTTCGCGCGCTCGATGCGGTCCATCTGCTCGATCAGACGGAGCACGACCGATATTCGATGCACGATTTGGTGCGGCTGTACAGCCGGAAGGTGGCGCCGTTGTCACCGGCCGAGGAGGAGCTAGCCATGGATCGGCTGTTCGACTGGTACATCAGTGCCTCAGCCTCAGCTCACGAAGTCCTCACTCCCGGTGGCGCGAGGGTTGTACCGGATCTTAAGCATCTCTCGTCGGGTCTGTCGCCGTTCGAGGACCAGGACGAGGCGCTGCGCTGGTTCGACCAGGAGATAGAGGCTGTGGCGTCACTGATCCGGCTGGCCGTGGCGCGGCGTGATCACCGCGTGGTGTGGCAACTATCGTCCTCGATATCCACGTATCTGATGAGGCGCCACCGTCTCGATCTGCTGGTGGAAACCCAGCAGCTGGGTGAGCACGCGGCGCGAGAGGTTGGGATGGAGTTGGAGGCTGCGGCGATCGCCGCCAAACCTGGGAATCGCCTACTCCACGCGGCTCGATCCTCGGAGTGCGGACCCGTTCGAGCGGGCAATTGCGATCTCCGTCCGCCACGGTGAGACCCGGCGGGCTGCCGGAAATCGGCTCGATCTCGGGAATCACCAACTCAATCTCGGGCTGCTGGCCGAGACCGCACGTGTCGGCGTGGCGGCAGTGGAATCCGCGCGGGACCTCGACTACCGCTGCATGCCGGCATTGGCGTTGAGTAATCTCGGCCTGACCCGATCGAACTTGGGCGCCCACGAGCAGGCGCGTCCGTGGCCATCTGGTCCGGCCCCGGTGCGGCTCGGCGCGGGGGAGGACTGGCTTGCCCTCAGCCGTGAGGCGCTCGCCGGCGCCCGCCGTGCCGGCAATCCACTGCTGGTGGGCGAGATACCGGACCAGATCGGAATCACGTTCACCATGAGGGGCTCGATTGACGAGGCACGTGATGCCTGGCGCGAGGCTGTGCAGGTGTTGTCGGAGGTCGGGAGTTCCACGGCGGACGAGGTGCGGGCCGAACTGCGAGGGGTCCCCGACTCGCTCCCCCGGCGCGCCGCAGACGATCAGGCGGACGTGGCGGAGTCGCCCAGCAGGTAGACCAGCTCGTCCCAGCCGATGGTGACGGCTCCCGCTATCGCCCCGGCACCCGCCGCAGCTCCCCACACGGGCAGGGTCTCGGCACCGCCGGGTAGCAGCCCGGCAGCCAACGCGGCGGCTGCGAGCAGTGCGTTGCGCGTCACGAATGCGGCGGTACTGCCCGTCCCTGGAGTGGTAGCCGAGCTGAAACAGCGGCAGGCAGCGGCCCGCCCCGCCTGGACAGTGGCCACCGTAAAGGCGACGAGGAGACCAAGCACGAGGGCGGCTCCCGCCTCCCGCAGGGTGAACAACAACAGCACCGCGGCGAGCTCGCTGATCACCACTCCGATCGCGGTGGGTGTTCGGAACCGGGCCGGGAGCCAGACGAAGTCGTCGAGCCCCGCCGTGAACCTGGTCATCGTCGCGCGGCTGCGGCACTTGCTGATCGCCGCGACAGCGAAGACCACGGCCAGCATGACCCGGGCGGCCAGCTCGGTGACGGTCATGTCGTCCTCCAGATGTGGTGCGGGCTCAGAGACGTCTCAGTGTTTCGATGGATCGGGCCGCGTAGTAGCCGATGCAGGTGGGGTGACCACGTCCGGTGCCGTCTCACCGGGGTTCCTCGGACAGCGCGTACTGGTATCCCTCGGCCTGGGCGGCGAAGAGTTCTGCGTACTGGCCGCCGTGTTCGATCAGCTGCTCATGCCTGCCCTGTTCGACGACCTGCCCGCCGGCGAGCACTACGATGGTGTCGGCATCGCGGAGTGCCGAAAGGCGGTGGGAGATCAACAGACTGGTCCGTCCGGCGCGATGGCGGGCCAGGGCCTGGTGCACGCGCTGCTCGGCAAGCGGGTCGAGACCGGAACTCGGCTCATCGAGGACCAGCAACTCGGCGTCCTCCCGAAACAGCGAGCGGGCCAGTGCGACCCGCTGCCACTGGCCGCCGGAGAGCAGCACCCCCTTCTCGTTCGAGGCGTCCAGGAAGATCCGGCTGAGCATGGTGTCGTATCCTCGGGGCAATCCGGCGATTGTCTCGTCGATGTCGGCTCGAGCCGCGGCGGTGCGAACCCGTTCGAGGTCATCCATCAGCTCCGGCGAGCCGATGCCGATGTTGTCCCGGGCGTTCATGTCGTACGTCATGTAGTCCTGAAAGGTGGCCCCGATCCGGCGGCGGAGTTCGTCCACCGACAGAGTTCGGATGTCCTGCCCGTCCCACAGGATTCGCCCGCGTTCGGGATCGTAGAAGCGGCACAGCAGTTTGACGAGGGTGCTCTTGCCCGCGCCGTTGGCACCCACCAGCCCGACTGCCTGTCCATACGGCAGGATGAGATCGAGGCCTCGCAGCACCCACGGGTCGTCAGGTTTGTAGCGGAACCACACGCCATCGAACTCGATGCCTTGGCGCAGTGCACGCGGCACCAGCTCGCCGCTGGGCAGATCGGCGGGCATCCGCAGCAAAGTGAGGTAGCGGGCAAACAGCTGGAGTGCCTCGTCTGTGCGGCCCAGCTGCATCAGCACGGAGGAAAGTGCCCCCTGGATCGCTGCCACCGCTGCGGTGAAGAGGGTCATCTCACCTAGGGTGACGCCTCCTCGTAGCACCTGCCGGGCTATGACGACCCCGGCGACCCCGGCGACCGCGGCGCCGAGCACGGCCAGGGCCGACTGGACGGCGGCGTCGCGCCGGGTGACCGCCAGGGTGGCGGCACTGGTCTGTCGCAGGTTGTCCATCGCCCGGCGATGGATCAACGGGCCGGCGCCGAACAGTCGCACCTCCATGACCGCCCGACGGTCCGTCAGCAGCGCCCGGTAGAAGAACTGGCGCCGTGCGGTGGCCATCATGGACTTCGTGGTGTCGGCCTGCTGCCGCGCCAGCCGCAGTTGACCCGCGACCGAGACCGCGACAGTGCCTACCAGCAAGAGCCCCATCGGCGGCCAGAGCGCAAGGACGGCGCCCAGGAACCCCGCGACGGTAATACTGCTGCGTACGGTGGCCAGCAGAAAGTCGAGCACCTGGCGGGGAGCATTCTGTGCGGACTGCTCGGCAAGCCTGATGGTGTCCTGAGTCTCCGGGTCCTCGAAAGGCCGGAGGCTGCGGAAGTCGTTGATACGGCGGTACAGGAGGTCTTGTGCCCTGAGGTTGACGGCCTGCCCTGTCGTGGCCGTTGTCAGGGCGGAGACCGAACTGAGGACAGCGGACAGGCCGGCGAGCGCAGCAACGCCCGCCGCCAGAAGGCTTACCCGGCCGCTCTCCGCGCCGGGCGCGGCCAGATCGTCGACCAGCAGCTTGCCGAGGTAGGCGGCCCCCGCAGGGACGGCACCGGAGAGCAAAGCCAGCAAAAGCTGGCCGACCATTCCCATCGGGGCGGCATGCCAGCCCAGCTGGAGTGCTCGGCCCGTGACTCGCAGACGGGCCGCCGCCCGCGAGGTCACACGGTCTCCCTGGACCGCACCGGCCGGCCCTCCGGGAGCGACAGTCCCACGCCGTCGAGAGTGTGACCGGCGTGGGTGACCACCCCATCACGCAGCCTGAGCAGAGTGGGGTAGGAGGCGACATTCCCGAACGCGGCGGCGACCTCCGTCTCGTCCGCCAGCACGGCGACCTCCCCTACCGCACTGAGCTTGGCCGCGATCACCTCCGAGCCCGCCTCACCGACGACGAAGAAGAGTGGCTCGGTGCCGCCGGTGCGCAGCAAGCCGCCGTCACCGTCGAGTGATTCGATCAACTGGGCACACGGACCGCAGCCCACCATCACGAAGCCCACGAATCGCTCACCGGCCGCGACGTCAGTTCTGGCGACCGGTCGGCCGGTGACGGTCTCGGCGCGGAACTCGCCTACCGACAGGCCTACGGGCGGCAGCTTCCTACCGCCTTCGCCCGAGCCGGCCTCGATGTCCTTCACCCGGCGGATGACGGCGAAGGTGAGAGAGAGGTTGAGCGCTGTGGCGATCCCGAGGACCGCGGCGAGCACGCACAACGTGACAAGCATTGTCTTCCCTAACTATGTGGCCTGCGGATTTTCAGACTTGGGCCCCGCCATCGAGAGCGGCGGAGGACGGTTGTCGAATGCACGCCTTATTCTGCCCAGTCGCCCTCTGCATTTCCTCTTCATTCCCTACTCGCCGGGAACGGGTCGCGAGAATCAGCTCACATCCATTCGGAGTGTGATGCGCATCACATCCCTGATATTCCTCTTGCCAAGCGGGTGGCAAAAAGCTGTACGGTTTCGACGTTCGATCTTCCGACTCGAAGTCCGAGACCGAGGATCAGCATTGATCGTCCCTTCCGGCCCGTCGGCGAATTATTCCGGCCCACCCGCAGGATATGTTCAATACTCATGACGCATCGAACCGCCTCATTCAACCGCCCGGGCCGGGGAAACAGTGCACCGGTCAGGGCGGAACGTCGATCCTCGCCGTACGGTGACTACGTCTAACATTGACGATATCCCTAGCTACTACTGATGATTGAACCTCCCGTACCCATGAATCTCATCATCTCCATATCCATTGCATTCCTTGCGCTTCTCGCTGCGGCACGTTGCATGATATTTCTCGTCATCGTGCGAGGTCGGAGCATGGAGCCCCAGTACTACGACGGGGATCGCGTACTGGCCGTCAAGGGCGGGCTTTTCGGCCGCCCGAAAGTGCACGACGTGGTCGTCGTGAGGCGCTCGGGCGGTGGAGACCGTGGTCGCACCCCTGGACTGTTCATCAAAAACGTCGTGGCCGCACCGGGCGATCGGGTGCCCGAGCTCTTCGTCGGTGTCACCGGCGCCGCCGCAGGTGACAGCACCCCCGAAGGCCGATACCTGGTGCTGGGCCGCCATCGGGCCAGCGAGGACTCCAAGCAGTGGGGCTACGTGGCGGGCGCCGAAATCGTCGGCAAAGTGCTGCGCCCGCGAGCCGGACAGGCTGTCGGCTCCGCGCGGCCGCAAAACCGTCCCGCAGATTTCCGTCGCGAGGCCTGATGCAATTTCAGCGCCTTAAGCAACGGGATACATAGATCCGTTACCAACCCTGAAGGAAGCAGCAATGACCCGCAACCTCGGCGACCGAATTCTGACCGCCATGATCGGCCGGAAGACTGCCTCGGCCGGCTGTGCTCCCGACTGCGAGAGGATTCCCTGCCGCTACGGCAACCAGTTCTGCTACAAGACGTGCTGCTTCACGCCTAACTGTGGCTATTCCTGCAGCAACTAGACCTGCCGACCGAACCACAATCGAGAGGATGAACATGTCTGACGAGAACTCGTGCACCGAGATCATCGAGGTGCCGGCAGGGGATGCCGCTGCCGATCTGATCGAGATCCGGCTGCTCGACAGGATCGAGACGATCCGTGTGAAGGCTTCCTCGGGCTGATGTCCCACCACTGAAGGCGCCGGCGGGGCAGGATTCAACCCGCCCCGCCGGCCCCACCTACGAGGAGCCAGCGCCATGAAAAACCCAATGGTGAAAGAAGAGCATCTTCCCTACCGGCATGAGGACGGCACGGTCCGCATCGGAGGCGAGCTCTACGGGTTGGCCGCCGCTATCCGTGATCCACACGGGTGGATCTGGGCCTCACTCACCCTGATGGACGGTCGGCACACCGAACCGGAGATCGCCGAACTGCTCCGTCTTCAGTACCCCGCCCTGACGCCGGAGACCGCTGCCGGACTGGTCGCGCAGCTCATTGCCACTGGCTACTGCGAGGACGCCGCTGCCCGCATTCCGGAGGAACTCAGCGCTCACGAAATGGCGAAGTACAGCCGAAACCAGGCATTCTTCCGACGTGTCGGCCTGAATCAGGAACAGGGGCCCTGGGACGCCCACATCGCCCTGAGTAGATCGCGGGTCCTCATCCTCGGACTCGGCGGCACGGGAAGCCACGCGGCCTGGTCGCTCGCCGCTGCTGGCGTCGGCCACATCCACTGTGTGGACGGCGACACGGTGGAACTCAGCAATCTGACCAGGCAGGCGCTATACACGGAGGCCGACCTCGACCGCGCGAAAGCCGAGGTCGCGGCGGAAAAGCTCCGTGGTGTGAACTCCGCTGCCGAGGTCACCTTCGACCTCGGCAGGGTGGAGACCCAGGAGCAGCTGGCGCACCTGCTTGCAGGGTATGACGTGCTCGCCCTCTGCGCGGACGAACCCGACTCGGAAACGATCCGTGGCTGGGCCTCGGCCGCCTGTGCCGAGGCCCGCATCCCATGGGTCGGAGGTGGATACAACGGCCCGCTGGTGACCGTTGGCGTCTTCGGCCCGGACGGTCCCTGTTTCCAGTGCCTTGCCGCGGGCGAGGAGGCCCTGATCCCGCCAGGATCGACCCCACCCCATCTGGGTGGTCCGGGAGTGATCGCCCCGTCCGCCGCGATCTCCGGCCACTTGGTCGCCTACGAGACCATCGCACTGCTCACGGGGATCTCACGAAACCCGCCGGGGTACGTGCGCGGACTCAATCTCATCTCCCCGGACGATCACGTCCACGTACGGCATCCGGCTCTGCCGGAGTGCGGAAACTGCAACGCATAGGGTCTTCGAAGACAGGACACATGGCGGACACCGAAGCACACTGTGTCGTATTCCATCCTCTGGGATTCCGGGCTGACGGCCGCCACTGGATCGTCGGACGGAGCGACACCGGACCGTATGTGACGGTCCCCCAGGAGGGTATGGCGGCCATCCGGCTGCTCAAGGACGGCATGTCGCCTCCCGAAGTGCAGCAGCGAATGCTGAACGAATCGGGGAAGAGCATTGACGTCGAACAGTTCGTCAGGTCCATGGCCGCGCTCGGATTCATCCGCTCCATGGACGGGCACGGCATCGACTCCCCGCCGGCCGCGCGCCCGACGCTTCCGCGCGTTCGACCCGGGCATGTCCGGTGGATGCTCAGCCCCGTTCTCCACGGGGTGCTCGTCACGGTTGCCCTGACCGGTCTGATCATGATGGCAGCCAGACCCGAGCTGCGCCCCCACTGGGGCGATCTGCTCTGGAGTGATCACGGAAGTCCGGCCCTGCTGGGGGACGCGGCCCTGACCTGGCTGCTGATCCTCTTTCATGAACTCGCCCACCTGTTCACCGCCAGGGCAGCGGACGTTCCCGGCGTCATCAGGATGGGCACGCGTCTTCAGTTCCTCGTGGTTCAGACGGATGTCTCAGGGGTCTGGCTACGCGAAAGGCCGACCCGGATCGCGGTGTATCTCTCCGGCATGATGCTGGATCTCACTGTGTTCGGCGGTTGCATCCTCCTGGAGGCGGCAACCGGCTCCAGCCGACTTCTTTCGGTCGTGGCTGTCACGGAACTCGGCGCAGTCGCAGCTGAGTTCATGGTCTTCATGCGGACTGACCTCTACTTCCTGCTGCAGGACCTGCTCGGCTGCCGCAACCTGTACCGCGATGCCCTGCAGTACTGCCAGCACGTCCTGACCAGGTGCCTCGG
Source organism: Streptomyces sp. RKAG293 (assembly GCF_023701745.1). Classification (NCBI taxonomy): domain Bacteria; kingdom Bacillati; phylum Actinomycetota; class Actinomycetes; order Kitasatosporales; family Streptomycetaceae; genus Streptomyces; species Streptomyces sp. RKAG293. The sequence goes on from NZ_JAJOZB010000001.1 coordinate 4,874,246, forward strand.
CCGGGCGACGTCCTCGCCACTCTCCGGACTGGACCGCGTCGAGCGGCGCAGCGTGCGCACCTACGCAGTGCTCATGGCCATCGGTTCCGCCGCGTGCGTGCTACTGGTCTTTCTGGGCTGGACGAACGTGACGCTGGTGCTGCTGGCGCACTCGGCCGACGAATTCCTCACCGCGCCGAACTGGCTCTCAGTCGCGGACGCGCTGGCAACGACATTGATGCTGATAGGGGTCCAGGCGCTGTGGGCCAACGCATGGTGGCGCAGGCACGGCACCGCTGTCCGGAACAGCTGGAGGCCGTCCGGGCGGCCCCGGCGGCGAGGCAAACATGACGGTATCCCACTTCCCACTGGGCATCCGACTCACAACCCGGAAGGCCCCGAGGGCTCGTGGCAGCCCCGGGTCTCCGAAGGCAGCTGACCCACGTTTCCTCGATTCTCGCAGTCGCCAGCATGAGCAATCTGCGCATATCTTTGAGCCGCTCCTACGGCGTTCATTCCGGACGACGGGCGACGTCTGAAGTTCCCTCCTTGACCTGGACAGCCTGATACTGGGACGGATGGTCCCGGAGAAAGCAGCCAACCGCCTTGCTCCAGCAGCCATCGCAGGGCCTCGCCCGGCCCGGTCGCTGCTGCGGACAGCGCGCCGGCGTTCAAAGGCCGGTAGGCGATGAACGGGACTTCGTGCGCCCGGCCGTAGTCGACCGCAGGATCATCCGGCTCGTCGCGGTTGAACGCGTTCTGCACGGCCGCGACCTGGATCTCGGCCGACCCGTACGGATCTGCTCCACGTCGACCTTGGACACGCCGATGTGGCCGATCTTCCCCTCCTCTTGGAGCAGGCGAAGCGCACCGACTTGCTCGGCGAGGGGTACCGCGGGGTCTATGCGGTGGAGGGAGCACAGTTCCGGGCGCCCGACCGCGAGGCGGCGCAGGCCGGCCTCGACGGCGGCGCGCAGGTACTCCGGCCGGCCCAGGGGCACCCAATGGTCGGGGCCGGGGCGTATCACGCCGAACTTCGTGGCGATCAGCACGTGCGGCGGGTAAGGGCGCAGCGCTTGGAACTGCTGGTGGAGCTGACCACTCCGGTCCAGCGCCAGTTCTTCGGCTGGGTGTGGTCCCGGGCCCGCCATATCCACGCGGATCGCCGGGCCTTTGACGCGACCGTCGCCCGCCTCGCCGGCGAGCCCACCCCGGCGTAGGGCCGGCCGGTCAACATCGCGGCGAGCGGGTAGTCCCGGGAGCGCGGGTGGCGCATCTGACCCTCGCTCACGTTTGGCGATACGTGCGACCGGAACGGGTTCTTCGGGTGCAAAGACCTCTGACGGTTCCGACGGACCGGCTCCCGGACGCGGGGCGAGGTCACGAGCCGTCGGAGAACTCGGGTGAGGTGGCGATCAGGTAGCCGAGCTGGGTGCGGTTGGTGCTGCCGAGGTGGGTGGCGAGTTTGGCGATGTGGGCGCGGCAGGTGCGCACGCTCATGCCGAGGCGGCGGGCGATGCTCTCGTCCATGAAGCCCTCGACGAGGAGCCGGGCAATGCTCCGCTGCACCTCGGGGATGGGGTCGCCCGGTGTCGGATCCGTGCCCGCGGGTTCGTTCAGCGGGGTTGCCCGGTCCCAGGCGTGTCCGAAGACTCCGGCCAGATAGCTCACCAGGGCGGGCTCACGGATCTCCAGGGCGGCCTGGCGGTCGCTGCGTGCGGGGACGAACGCGGTCGTCCGGTCGAAAATGATGAGGCGCTCGAAGAGCTCGTCGAGGGTGCGGAACTCGATCCCTCCCACTTCAGCCATTCTCTCGATGTAGGCCATGGTGGGTGCGCTGTGGCGCACGGTGTGCTGATACAGCGTGCGGGTTCGCACCCCCCGATCGGCGAGTGCCCTGGCGCGTTCCAGCGCGGAGGTCAGGGTCGCCGGCGTCCGGCCGCCGCCGGGCTGGACGGTGATCGATTCCTCCTTGCACGCGGTGGCCGCTTCTTCGACGGCTGCGTCGATGGCGGGCAGGCCCACGAGAAGGGTGACGCTGGCGCGGGAGCGATGGGCGTGCGCCTCGTACATCGCCTGGATCGGTCCGAGTGCGACCTGAAGGTCAGCAGCGCGCCGTTGGCGCTGCTGGATCTCCTCTTCGAGGGGGCGCACCAACATGGCCAGGGCCGTGGAGGGACGGATAGGGGCGACAAGGCCGTCGTAGCCCGGAATCCGCTGCAGTAGTTCCATACGGGTCAGGCATGACGGCATTCCTTCCTCGCTGGCCGAACCCTGGCGCACGCAATCGGCGTAGAACTGCACTCCGATATCGCACAGCCCGAGGTCGATTCGACCGTCTTTGTCCGATTTGGAGCACATTGGTTCGGGGCTCACCTTCTGGCGCTGTAACTAGTGCCGAACTCTAACCGTTGATCGAGGCTGTTGCTCCGGGTCAAACTTCAATCACCGGCCGGGGGAAACGCGCCGGATCGGCAAGATATGAATGGGGGAAGGGTGTTCATTACCTTCCGCAAGAGCGTCCTTGTATTGACCGCGGTGGCAGCGGCCTGGGGAATTTTCACTGGGTTGTGCGCCGGTTCCGTCGGTGCGGTCGAAGCGCGAGATGTGAGCTTCGGACCAGTTCAGGACCATGTCTGGGACATTCGCTCAGCATGATCCCAGGCAAGGCCGGCCGTGGGACGGGACGTAGGGCCAGTCCTGGCAGAGCCGGATGAAAATCCCCGGTGAGGAGGACTGTGATGGAACGCGTACGCCTTCGGCAGAGGGTCATGAAGTTCATCGATGGTGACCGTATAAAGCTCATCATGCGGGATCGGGGGATCTCCTTGCCGGACAGTCCGGCGAATCGCCGGGTTGTCGCGCAGCTGGCAGAAGGCGCCAGTAGACGTGAGGTTCTTGATGGATCCTCTGGAATCTCTGCCGAGGACCTAGAATCCGCCCTTGGAGCCCTGGATGGAATCAGGGCACTGGAACGGTTGGATGTTCCGCACGATTTCACGGATGCCGATCTGGAGCGGAACTCCCGTACGGTCGAGTTTCTTTCGGCGGAAGAGAATGGCCGCGGGAATCGATTCGAGATGCAGGCCCGCGTCCGCGACGCCCGGGTCCTGCTGATCGGCACCGGTGGCCTCGGCAGCTGGATCGCCTACGGCCTGGCCGCAGCCGGGGTGGGTTCGCTCCGGCTGGTCGACCCCGACGTGGTGTCCCTGTCCAACCTCAACCGCTCGATCCTCTACGACGAGGAGACGGTGGGGCGGTCCAAGGCCGAAGTGGCACGCGAGCGCCTGACGGCTTTCGCGCCCAGGCTGCGGGTGGAGTGCTGCCTTGAGTACGTCACGGCGCCCGATGACGTTGCCCGTCTCGCCGAGGGCTGTGACCTGATCATCAACGTGGCGGATCAGCCCCACCGCACGATCCGGCGGTGGGTCGCTGCGGGCGCCCTGTTGGGCGGCGTTCCGGTTCTGGAGGCCGGTGGCGGCCGGGTCGGACCGTTCTTCCTTCCCGGTGTGTCCAGCTGCAGCGGCTGCCTCCAGGCATCCCAGGCGGAGCCCGGCAGCCCGCGCGACGTCCTCATGGAGCAGGACAACGTTTTCCCGGGCCGTTCCGCAGGGTCTCTCGTCGCCTATCCGGCCGCCGAGGCGGGCGTCATTGTCCTGGAGGCGTACCGCTTCCTGTCGGGAATGGCGGAGCCGGCCACCAGGAACGCCTACCTCGCCGAAGGAAAGAGCTTCTTCGATGGCAAGCGCATTGAGCTTCCTCGCCACCCGCGCTGTCGCGTGTGTGCCGAGAGATGAACTTCCGGAGGGCGTCGGCCTTCCGGAGAGAATTCATAAGGGCAGGAGGTGTTTCAGCATGGAGATCGTCGAGGTCGTGGCCGAGGAGTTCGAGGCCCTCAACAACATGGAGTACGCGTAATTCGATGGGGTGCTGCCCTTGAGAATTTCTGCACCGATATGGCGGGAGGAGGTGTTTCAGCATGGAGATCGTCGAGATCATGGCCGAGGAGTTCGAGGCCCTCAACAACGTTGAGTACGCGTAATGCGAAGGGGCACCGCCCCTGAAAATCACCGCTCGATGTGATGTGAGGGGTGCCGTGCGCCGTCGAGGCGCAGGGCACCCCTCATCCGCTCTTCCAGGAGGAGATCCACGTGGCCCGGAGCCGAAGCCTCACCGCCACTCCCGCGGTGGTCGAGGGGGCGCAACGTGCCCGAATCGTTAAGCGCGCGGTCGGATCGTCGCAGGCCACGGCGACTGTCCTTGTCGCCCAGGGCGACGACGTTCTACTGGAAGGACTCATCGGCCCAGAGGGATCGGGTCTGCGGATGCCCGCCGGCCCGCACGATGACGTAGAGCTGCACGGCCTGCTGGCCGACGGCCGCGCCGTGCTGTCCACTCTCGACGGGACCTTCCGTACCCTGCGCGCTGTACAAAGGCACGAATCCGAAGTCCTTGCGACTCTGGATGAACCTGGCCAGGTCGTTGTCCAAGGAAGATTTGTTTACCATGCAGGCCCTGCCGGCGTGACGCGCATCACGCCCGGAGAAAGTAGGAAGCGGCAGAGCTTCCCCTTTTCCGTATCGTCCTTTGCGGCGAGCGATGACGGCCGGGTGATCGCTGGAATCAAAGGATCTGGTAGCCGGTCAGAAGTAGTTCTGGAAAGCCGACTTGAAGCCCTTCGCTCACTGCTGAAGGCGTCGGATTCGGCCGTGCCGACTGAACTCACGCTCTGTCCGGACGGCTGTCATCTGTCGGTCGCCGTCCGTACGGTCGAAGGCCGCGAAGCCCATATCTTCGACACCGCGACCGGCTCCCGGCTCCGCATCGTGACGGGTGTCGGCCGGACTGCTGTCCTCATCTCCGGCTGCACGTTGCTGGCAGTGGACGATTCCTGGCCCTATGCCAAGGTCCTGGAGGTGCCCTGCGCCGGCGGCACCATGGACTCCCACACCATCGACGCCTCCGTCCTGGCCCTCCTCGAAGATGCCAGCGGGCCGCTGGTCCACTGCACGCGCCCGGACCACCCGCCGTCAGTGGTCCGCCTCGCCGAACTCATCGACCAGGCGGGCAGCCAGGATCCGCCCCGGCACCACGCGGTCACCACTCGCTGGGGAAGCCTGCGCGTCCTGACCGTCCCTGCGGCCGATCCGGTCGGCGACATCGTCATGCTGCACGGAGGTCCGTTCGGTGTGTGGATCCCGCGCTGGGATCCCCAGATGCAGCTCCTGACGGCGCACGGTTATCGCGTCCATCAGGTGGAAGCCCCGTACACGGCCTCCTTGCGCCGCGCCCACACCCGCTTCGTACCAGGCGACTTCGGCAGCAAGGACGTCGAGAGCATCACCGACGCCGTCACCGCACTGGCCTCCCAACGGCCCCTGCTGATGTACGGGTTCAGCTACGGAGGGCTCCTCGCCGCCCGAACCTCCGCCCGGCTCCCCGGCATCGTGAACGGCGTTTTCCTCCAGAGCGCTCTGTGGCGCAGCCAGGACCTGCAGCGGCTGATCGATGACGGGGTGCCTGCCCCGGGGGATCTGCGCTCGTTCCTCGCGCACGCCTTTCCCGGGGGACAGGTGCACCTGCCCGAGGTGCGGCTGCGCGCCGAGCTGCCGACCGCAGTCGTGCACGGGACCGATGACCTCATCGCTCCCGTCGATCTGGTCGAGGCAGCGTGCGCCGCGGCTCCTGAGATCGTCCTGACCCGCCTGCCCGGCGAGGGGCACATACCCCGGCGGGCTTCATCCGTGGTCCAGGCACTCCACGCAATGAAGACATGGCTCCAGCACTGCGAAGGCACCTTGCGATGACCATCCCCACCCTCCCCAAACACGTCCCCACCCCGGGCGCTCCCGCATTCGCCCAACGTTTGCGCGCGCTCATGACCGCCGGGACCCCGGCCGTCTGCCCCATTCACGTCGGGCTCGGTGATCCCGTGCCCGGCTCCAGCAGTCTGGCGACGATCACCCATGCCATCGCCCGCCACCTTGTGGACGGCACCGCCGACCAGCTGCCCGTCTTCAACACCGCCCCACCCCCGGCCCTGCGCATCCTTCAAGCAGCCAGTTGGGCCCGGCTCGATGCCATGACCGGCGACTTCGACCAGATGCCCGCCGACCTGGCCGGCGACCTCTGGCACTGCGTGGGCGCGGTGTGCGCAAGCCCCGGCGAACTGACCCGCGCCGAAGGGCGCGCCGCCAGTGACCTTCTGCTGCGGCTCGGCTACCCCCGACGCGCCGGTGAGGTCCTCGGCCTGCTGGACGCCGATATCCACACCCACGTGTTCCACCCCGAGACCGTGCGGGCAGAGCTCGCCGTCCTGTTCCGGCTGCATCCCGGAGCGCAGGACATCCTGGAGGAACGGGCGCTGCAGGCCGCCGCCGACGAGAGCCTGCCGCCCCGGGCCCGTCTGGCACTCGCCAACTTCGTGGTGGTGCGCAACGGAAAGCGCGGAACGCAGACTCTGGCCCTGCACACGGCGGCCTGGTTCGGGCAGCAGGCGATGGCGCAGATCACCGGCAGCGGCATGGACCGTCACCTGGCGGAGCACACCCTGTACCGGGCCATCGCCTACGTGCCGTTCCTGCGCAAGGACGGCGATCAGACCATGGAACTCCTGGACCGGGCCGCGCTCGCCCTGGAGGACGCTTGCCCGTCGCCGGATGCCGGCTTGCAGCGCCTTGCCTGGGAAGACCATGCCTTCCCCATGTTCGAGACGCTGTCCAAGACCCTTCTCGCCCAGGGAAAGACCGAGCAAGCGCTGGCATCGAGCGAACGTCTGACCCACCTCAGCCCCTACGACCACCGGGCCTGGGCTGTCCGCGCGCAAGCACTCGTGGCAGCGGGGCACCTCGAAGACGCAGCCGTCGCATGGGAGCAGACGCTTCCGCAGGGCGGCCTGCCCGTCGCCGCGGCGCTCTTCTACCTCGGCTGGGTCCACCAGCAACTCGGGTCACCCGCCGAAGCGGCCGAGCACTACCGGCGCTCCCTCGCCGTGGACCCCACCGCCCCCGTCGTCAACGAGCATCTGGAAGCGGTGACGGCGTGAGCATCCCCGCCCGCATTGCACCCGGGCCGGCACCCGCTACACACCGACGCACGGACTTCATCCGCCTGTGGGTGGCTCAGACCTTCTCGAACCTCGGCGATGCGATCTTCCTCGCCTCCGTCGCCTGGTCGGCGACCTCGCTGTTCGGCGATGTCCAGGGCGCCATCAGCGTCGGGCTGGCGCTCTTCCTGCCGACGGCCCTGCTGCTCCCGCTGGCCGGCGTCATCGTCGACCGCTACCCGCGCCACCGGCTGCTGCTGAACACCGACGCCGTCCGGGCCATCGTCACGGCAACCCTGGGGATCTTCCTGATCACCCAGCCGATGTCCCTGCCGCTGCTGCTCGCCACCGTGGTCATCGTCCAGGTCACCGGCCTGCTCTTCCAGCCGAGCATGCACTCGCTGCTCGGGCAGGTCGCGCAGGACGACACGACTCTGCTCCGGTTCGACTCCTGGCTGCTCGCCTCACGGATGATCGCAACGATCCTCGGGCCGCTCGTCGCCGGCTTCGTCATCGTCCATGGGCTCGGCACCGCCCTGTTGATCGACGCCACCACGTTCTGCGTCTCCTTGCTCGGCCTCTTGGCGGCCCGGCGTCTGCTCACCACCCCATCACCGGCGGGCCCCGCCACTCGCACCGGCATCCTGCGCGAGGCGAAAGAGGGCGTGAGGGTCGCTCTCGCCGACCCGGTCTTCCGCAAGATCGCCCCCACCCTGCCCATGATCGACCTGGTCGGGGCCGCGGTGACCCTTCTCCTCCCCGCGCTGCTCCTGCAGCACGGCGTCATCGACCCCAAGGGCTACGGCCTGCTGATCTCGGCGTGGGCCGTCGGGCGCTTCTCCGGTCTTCTCCTGCTGCGCATACCGCGCATGCGGGCGTACCGCGGGACCCTGATGGCGGTGAACTGCGCGGCCCAGGCACTGACCGTCGTCGCCATCGCCCTCACGCCCAGCCTGCCCCTCGCCGTCGTCCTGTTCGTCGTCCTCGGCATCCCTTCGGGCGGTGCGTCGGTCAGCGTCAGCGCCTACATCCAGACGCAGATCCCCAACGAACTGCGCGGCCGGGTCTTCGCCCTCCTGCAGACCACCGTCACCGCCTCCGTAGCACTCGGGCCGCTCCTCGCCGGCGGCATCACCGCCTGGCGCAGCCCGAGCAGCGCGCTGGTACTCATGGGCCTGGCGCTGTTCCTGGTCGGTGTGCCCCCGCTCATCAGCAGGAGCGTGCGCCAGTGGCAGCCCGTCAAGTGAGAACGATGGTCACGTCCGACCGGGCCTCGGCCCCCGCACGATCAGGGTCGGTTGCGCGCGGGCCCGGCCTCGCAGAAGCCGGCACGGAGCTGCCCACCGCCGCCCGATTCCGCGCCTCCTCCCGGCTGTGGCCCACCGGTGTCGCCGTACTCACCACGAAGGACGCCACCGGAGCGCCGCACGGCACCACGGTCAACTCCCTCACCACGATTTCCCTCGACCCGCCGCTGCTCCTCGTGTCTCTGGGGTCGAGTTCGCGAGCCCTGGAACACATCTCCGACACACGGGTCTTCGCTCTCAACGTGTTGTCACGCGATCAGGAACCGCTCGCCCAGAACTTCGCCCAGCCCGGACGCCGAGGTGGCGCCGACGCGTTCGCGGAGATACCCACGGAAGCGGGATCCCGGACCGGCTGCCTCCTGCTCACCGACTCGATCGGCTACTTCGAGTGCGGAGCGCAGAGGATCGAGGCTGTCGCGGACCACTGCCTGGTGATCGGCGCCGTTCTGTCCTGCGGAGACCTGCAGACGGCGCCACCCCTCGTCTTCGCCAACGCCGCCTTTCGACAACTCCGCTGACGCAACCGGCGCCCCCGGTGGCCGAAGGGCGTCAGGGCACGGCGGTGCGTAAGTGGTCTGAACAACAAAGAAGCCCCAGGCCGCTGGCCAGGGGTTCGTGGAGCAAGTGAAGGAACTCGAACCCATGCTGCGGGCTTGGGAATCGACGAGGTCTGCGGGACTGGTGTGTTATCTGACCTGCGAAAACGGGAGATCCAATGGCTCCCGGGGCGGTCTGGGCTGCTCCGTTGTTGGCCGGGGTTTCCGGTCTGGAGGCTATGGCTAGGGCATGCGGTGGCCGAGGCGGCCCATGGAGGCGCGATGGCTTGTCGGATCAGCTCCGTGGCCGGTGCACGCTGTGCGGCGGGACAGCCAGGCTACGAGGGCAAGGGCGCTCGGGAAATGGGCCTTTTCCTTCGCGGCATGGTCCGGCGCTGCCACGCTGGTCGTCGTGACGTACGTCGTGAGCGTGGAAACCCACATCCCGGAGGGTGCTCCGGAGATGGACCCCCTGCAACGGGCAGGCGCGGTAGCGATCCTTGAGGACGGGCTCGACTCGGTGGAGGGCATCGAAGGCCCGGACGGGATGGAGGTCGACCTTCACGAGACGATCGTGGCCGTTCATCCGGGCGGGGCGCTGCTCAAGATCTTCGTGGACGCTCCGGCGCTGGAGTTCGCCGAGGAGGCAGTGCGTTCGGTGGTGGAAGAACTGCTGGAGCGCTCCGAGCTGTTGGCGGAGTGGACGGTCGACAAGTGCGAGGTCCAGCTCCACCCCGATCTGGCCAAGGAGAGCCTCGACGCCGCCGACGGCCCGAACGCTCCTCCCGATGATCCGGCTTCCCGCAAGGCCCGCCATGCCACACAGGCTGCCGCTGGAAGTGGGGGCAACGACTATGACGCGGCGGCAGATGCTGCGGCGACACGGGACCGAATGCTGGCCATGGCGGTTGAGCTGCGCTCCTTTTCACCTGTGATGTTCGGCGTGCTCGATGACGAGGAGGAAGAGGGTGAAGAGGGGGGTGAGCGGGACTTCGGTGCCCTGCCGGAGGATGCCAAGCTTGCGGCCGGCGCCCTGGTGTACGGGATGCACCTGTTGGTGGACGAACTCTTCGAGGACGTGGAGACGCTGAGCCGGGAGCGCACCAACGTCGCCGAGTGCGACCGGCCGTTCTGGCTGTTGGAAGAGTTGCCCGAGCGCTATGCCCTTCAGTACGACGCCCATTTCGCGCGCCGCTTCCTGGTGACCGCGATTGCCATGACCACCCGGTTCACCAGCGGCAGCTTCGAGCAGCTCAGTTGTCTTGCGGAGGAGCTCGCCCTCCGGCTGCTGCTGCGCGAGGCCGAGGTCTGCCTGGACGGGGTCGGTCTCCTTGATTCCGGGGTATCGGACGCGCTCGAATCGTTCGCCGCGAACCTCCATAAGGACATGGACCACGAGTGGCTGTACGACGACGCGACGGACGGGATCGATGAGAGCCCCGTCGGGGAGGCCCTCGGCATCGGGCCCATGTCGATCGGCTCGTGGTTCACGCCATTCAACGAGGGCCGCTACGTGCACCCGTACGCGCAGGACGAGCCGAAGGAGGCGGCGTCGTGAGCCGAGCGCCGCTCGGTAGGCGCCCGTAGACGCGAGGTCGGGGGCCGGAGAGTCCCTTTGCCGTCGCGCTCATGCCTCGACGGTGAATGCTGCTTCGTACCCGCCTGACGACGAAGAGGCGGTCACCGCGCTAGATGGAAATCAGAACGGTCCCTGCTCCGACGTGCCTGCCCTGCACTGTGTTTCAGGCGGTCAGCTGGTTCGCTGACATCAGTGAGTGATCGCCCGCCATCGCGCGCCCCTTCGGTCAGCTTCCCGTGCTCCTCCCACACGGGCGAAGCCTCCGGACATCGCGTCACACGAAGGGTTGCAGGACGGAACTGCACTGTCAGTGCTATGCGTTAGCTCTGTGACTGCCTCGAAGCAGGAAGCAGTCGGCCTGAGATACGGGAGAACTCCATGGCGCCAAGCTCGGACATCAACAAGATCATCCGGGAGAAGCCGATCTTCAGAGTTAGGGCACACGGAGGGCACGGCAAGCCCTTAGTGGTCTAGACAACAAAGAAGCCCCGGGCCGCTGGCCTGGGGCTTTGTGTGGAGCGAGTGACGGGAATCGAACCCGCGCTCTGAGCTTGGGAAGCTCATGTTCTACCATTAAACTACACTCGCGCGGCACGCCGGTTTGGGGCGTGGCACCGTCGCATACTGTACCGCATGGTCGGCCCTGGGCGCGTTTTCGCCTGGGGCCTTCGTGTTGTCGGGGGGCGGCGTGGGGGCTGGGGATGTGGCTGCGGGGGGCGGGGGTTGGGGCGTAGTTTGGGGGTCGGAGCGGCGTGTGGAAGATGGCCTGCCTCATCCCCTAATGTGGCTTTTGTCGTCCACGGAAGTTGGGGAAGGGAAGCGATGGATCGCACCGTCGTTCGTTGTGCCGAGGGGCACGTGTTCAGCACCGCGTCGTTCCCGATGCAGAATCTGGGTGTCGGCCGGCTGGGCCCCGGGCGGTTGTTGAGGTGTCCGCGCTGTGCGCGGTTGCGGCATGCGGTGCCGGTGGAGAACGGAAAGTAGCGCAAGTGATGCCGCGCGGCTCCGGTCAGGATTGGGCCGGGGCCGCGTCGTCCGCGTAACCTTCGGGACGTGCTTCTCTCAGACAAGGACATCAGGGCCGAGATCGACAGCGGACGGGTGCGGGTCGACCCCTTCGACGAGTCGATGGTGCAGCCGTCGAGTATCGATGTGCGGCTGGACCGGCTCTTCCGCGTGTTCGAGAACCACCGGTACCCGCATATCGACCCGGCGGTGGAGCAGAGCGATCTGACCCGGCTGGTCGAGCCGGAGGGCGACGAGCCGTTCATCCTTCATCCGGGTGAGTTCGTGCTCGCGTCGACCTATGAGGTCATCTCGCTCCCCGACGACCTCGCGTCGCGCCTGGAGGGGAAGAGCTCGCTGGGCCGGCTGGGGCTGGTCACGCACTCGACGGCCGGCTTCATCGACCCCGGGTTCTCCGGGCACGTGACGCTGGAGCTGTCGAATCTGGCGACGCTGCCCATCAAGCTGTGGCCGGGGATGAAGATCGGTCAGCTGTGCCTCTTCCGGCTGACCTCGCCGGCCGAGCACCCGTACGGCTCGGAGCGGTACGGATCGCGCTACCAGGGACAGCGCGGGCCGACGGCCTCGCGGTCGTTCATGAACTTCCACCGGACGCAGGTCTGACATGGCGGCCGTGCGGGAGAACCTGACGTACGAGGGCTTCGGGCGTGCCGTGCGCGAGCTGGCGCAGACGATCGCGGACGACGGGTACGAGCCCGACGTCGTGCTGTCGATCGCGCGCGGCGGGGTCTTCGTGGCGGGCGGTCTGGCCTACGCGCTGGACTGCAAGAACATCCACCTGGTGAACGTCGAGTATATGTCGCTGGCTGCATAGCAGCGGGCCGCTGAGCATGGCAAATGCCCTGCTCAGCGTACGTCTTACTCGATCTGGATCATCCTGTTCGTTGCCGTCGTTTGCGGCTGATCACCGACCCTGTGCTGAGGCCGTGCTGACTCCTGCTGCCCGGCCGGAGCAGGCTGACGGGGAAACCTTGCCCACGCGCGATGACCCCCACCATGTGGCTAGGGGAACAGTTAAGCCCCGTCTCTCGGGGCGGACGAGAGACGGGGCCCAAAGGTTCGCGGCGCGGCGTGAGTCAGACGGCCGGAAACTCGCCGCCCTGGACGCCCGCGACGAACGAGCGCCACGCATCGGGGGAGAAGCTGAGCGCCGGACCGTGGGGGTCTTTGGAGTCACGGACGGGAACGACACCCGGGATGCCGTCGGCAACCTCAATGCACTCGCCGCCGTTGTTCTGGCTGTAGGTGGAGCTCCGCCAGCTCTCGCTGGGGATGGTGTGGTTCATGAGTAGCAGTCCTTCGAAATGGAGTCGATGATGTCTGGCGACTCGTCCGGCGGTGCGGCCATGGCCTTGAGCAGATCATAGGCATCGTTTGCCGCCGTCACGTCGTCAGTTTCTGCCAGTAGATAGCCCTTGGGGAAGCCATCTACGTGCACGACGTCACCGCCTTCTTTGAACGACAGCACGCCGAACGGGCTTGCCCAACCGTGGTGCTTGCCCGTGTCCCGGATGATCTGCACTCGGTGCGTCGGATCGTCGGCAAGGACACGCAGGTGAGCGAGTTGGGCACGCATGACGCCGCCGTCGGCAACGACGTTCCGTAGTACCGCTTCGTTGAGGACCAACCACAGTCGCGTTGGTACGTCACGTTCGAGGATGCGTTGGCGCTCGATGCGCGAGGTCACCAGGTCGTCAAGGTTGGTCGGCCGACCGGTTCGCAGTACCGCTCGTGCGTAGTCCTCGGTCTGCACAAGCCCTGGAAGTAGTTGGGGATGGAACATGCGAACAGATGTGGCCTTCTCCTCAAGTTCCACGTAGCGGCGGAACCAGGGCGGGAAGCCGAACCTCATCACGAGCGGCCACAGTCGAACGAAGCGACCGTTTGAGTTCGGGAACACCCGGTCGCACGCCTGTGCGAACTCCAGCGAGGGGACGCGTTCGCCGTTCTCGATCTTGGCCACCAGGGAGTAACCGCAGTTCGCCTCTTTGCCTAACGCCGCACGCTTCATGTCCAGCCGCTCACGCTCTAGCTGTACCTCGCTGCCGAACAGCTTCAAGGGGGACGCGGCAGGGTCGGCCGGGTCGGTTTGCTCGTTCTCGACACTCATTGGAACTCCCCTCGCTCTTTGGACAGTTCGAACTGTCCAGGGTTCCACCCTGTTGAGCGTACGCACCGGAGAGCAAGGGTGGGAGTACACACAGCAACGTGGGCAGCGAGGCGAGGTAGTTCGATGGACGCGAGATTGCAGGCTGCCGAAGATGATCGGCGGCGGATCGCGGAGGGGGACGTTGTCTCCGCTCAGCGTGGGGCGGATTCGTCGGCATCCACCTTGCGGGAGGTTCTGGACTCCTTAGGTCTGAGCCACGATGACGTGCGGGGTATCAGGGGTCGGAGCAACCTCCGAGGAGACGCGTATGTCTGTCTTGGGACTGTCTCCAAAGCAGGGGCTGACCGCCTGCTTGATGTGCTCTTGGCCTACCGGTTCGATCAGCTCCGTCGTAGGGCGGTCCCGGTGGTCCGTCAGCCCGACAGTCCTGCGGGCGGTGCGGAGTGAGGCGCTTAGCGGCCTGGACCGGCCCGCTCTTCATCGTTCTCGTCGCGGGATCCTGCGGTCTGGTCATCGGTCTTGTGCTCGCTAGTCCCCGGCATCTGTAGAGGAGAACGGTCGTGTTCGGATCACCGCAACCCACGTTCGGAGACTTCTCCCGACAGCGAGAGTGCCGGCCAAAGGAGAAGCCTCGCCAACCACCGGTTGCAGGTGGGCCGGGGCAGGAGGGGGAGGAGGCCCGCGGTGAAGGTGCTTCCTCGGAACCTGGCTCCGCGTGAGCAGTTCGAACACATCGGCGGACGCTCACCGCCTGTCGTGGGGAGGTGATTTCGCTGGTTTGGCTTCCGGCGGACCGACAGGAGTAGAACACTGTCGGTAACCCGACTGTCACAGGAAGAGAGTTCGAGTCATGGCACGTCTGCCGTACGACCCCCTCTGGGACGAGGACAGCCGCTACATCCCGTGGCTCGACGGACCCAATGACCGCTGGCATGTCTGTGACCGCGAAGGGCCGTACACCATGGTCACCGAGGGGAAGTCTGAGGAACCCCTCGTGTTCGCGAACAAGCAGGCTGCACAGCAGTGGCTTGATGCGAAGTATCGGGAGTGGGGTCACCATCCCCGAATCAAGAAGGTCTCCCCAAGGGGGCAGTAGATGATCTGCAACAACTGTTCAGCGACCATGGTGAAGGAGGGGGAGTGGATGCGCTGCTACGGATGCGGGAACTCCGTGAACGTTGGCTCGCAGTACGTCCCTGGTTCCGTGGGGCTGCCGGTCGTTCCGCTCATGCTCGGTAGCCGACAACTGCTCTGACGCACCTTCGCCAAGACGGCCCCGGCCATGCGCACTCCCCGTGGTGCATGGTCGGGGCTTTGCGCTGCCGGGGCTGGTCCCTGGCCGGTTGGGCTTGAGCCACGGAAAGCCAGCCACGATGGCGGGTCTGCCGGCCGACTTGGCGCGGGAGGCTCGCCGCACTCCCACCGTGCTCAGCCACTCCATGCGCCTGTGCGTGACGGCGCGTTGTGGTGTCGGCCGTGGCCGTGGTCTCCGGTGCTGGGTGGGGTTGGTCCTGGTGGTGGTTGTGCTGGGCAGGCTTCCCGCGGCTTCATGGGTAGCGTTGTCGTGGGCTGTGCTGGTCGTATGGGTGTCCGGCTGTGTCTGCTGCGAGTCGTGGGTGTGGCCTGGTTGGGCTGCTGTGGGGCTGTCGGAGTTGCTTCCTGCTCCTGGTGTCCGCTTCTTCTGGCCTTGCGCGCTGAGCGGCCCGGGGCCGCCGGAGCGGGGCGGAGACAGGAGCGGTGGCGGCCACGGGCCGCCAGCGCGCGCGGCCCGCGTCAGCGGGCCGCCTTGATCCAGTAAAGAAACTCTTAACAGCTCTGCTGCTGACCGGCTGTGGCTGGTTCTGTCGGAGGCGGCTGGTGCGTCCAGTTGGCTGATCACTGCGATCGCGCAGCGCCGCAGCGCCCCGCTGCACACAGATGAGCGTGCAACGGGGCGCTAGCGATGAAGCTATCCGTTCCAGCCCGCGTA
Organism: Streptomyces sp. RKAG293; assembly: GCF_023701745.1. NCBI lineage: Bacteria > Bacillati > Actinomycetota > Actinomycetes > Kitasatosporales > Streptomycetaceae > Streptomyces > Streptomyces sp. RKAG293. Next base: position 4,889,797 of record NZ_JAJOZB010000001.1, read on the forward strand.
GGCGCCGATGCCGCACGAAACCCAGCCCACATACGGGATGAGACGTACGATCATTCGCTTACCGAGTACTACCATCACCTTCGCGAGACCCATGCGCGCCAGGTCCTTGAGACCGAAACACCCCATGATCATGTTGATGGTCTGGCTGAACCAGTTGGGATCAGCGACCACCGGGTAGGCAAAACGCCCGCTGGCGTGGTCCACCACCTGAGTGAGCGTCGTGCCGTCCGTCTCGAAACGAGTCGGAACAGCAACCCCGTTGGCATCCTTCGCCCAGGGGGTCGCAGCCGCTACGACAATGGCGCCTTCGCCATCGAGGATCGTAGCGCTACCGTCCTCAGCCAGTTCCACCCTGCCGCCCGCCGGCACCGCCACCTTGTAGGCGAAACGCGTAGGAGCGTCTGAGCTGGCGATGGTGGTGAGCATCTGGATTCCCGTGGTGGTCGGGATGACAGCGCTAGCGCTGCCATTGGTTCCCGGGTAAATCACCGTGCCGTCGCTCAGCCGCGTAGCATCCTTGGCTTCGTTGGCGTTCGGCAGGTCGATAGTGACCGGAGGCGCCCCCTCGGACTTGAGGAAAACGCCGTCTTCGGGGTTCTTGGGAACCTCCATGGTCACGCCGCCCTGCTTGACGACGGCGGCCGAGTCAGCGTCCGTGGTCGACTTGACTGGTTCGGCAACGAGACTGCCATTTCTGGCATCGGTGCTGTTTAGAGCGGTAGCCACCTCCGAGGAGGAGACGGCGTCACCTGCGTCGGCGGTAGCCATGCTTGGTGCCGCCAGCATGACTGCCGTGGTCACTATCGCGGTCGACACCAACATGGCACCGCTACGGATGAAGCGCAATTTTCCCCCAGGGTCTAGACGCGAAAATGACAACTCCTGCCATGAATTCGTCCAGTTTTTGGTTCTGGCGAAATGGCACTCTGGTGAGGCCCGGATTTCGCATCCGGTCTCGCCTTGATGGAAGTATGCACCGTAGTTGTGTTCAACAACGTTGATGATTGAAAGATGCACTAAAGTGATAGAAAATGATAGATCAAATTCCGGCGGCTTTTTTTAGATACTTTAGAGCGAGACCCCGCGTGAGCTGGAGGGATGTCTCCGAGCTGGCGGATTAAAAATTTCGGTCCATCTGCACTCGAACTACCTTTCGCCTTATGAGATATACGCCTTGACATTTGGCGGCGTGAACTTGTGCAACCGGGATTGAATGGCCGAATCGTGATTCTGTACTTGGTTCCGTGGTGATCGGTCCAGTGAGTGCGATGAGTAAGACTGCGGCTCAACTCCGCTGCAATTAAGTGGAGTTGAGCATGTGCGTTCGGATTTTCGGCGGCCCGTGACGTTGAGAATCACTCGCTCGAAGTGCGCAGGGGCTCGGGACGAGTTGCGCGCCGGAGCTGTTGCTCTTTGGGGGGTTTTATGGCATATCGAGTTGTTCGCACTAGATTCAGACTTGGGTTCTTGAAACTTATCCACAGGCGTTTCCTTGCAAGATCCGTTCATGAACACGTCCAGAGTTTCCCCTTGGCGCCCGTTTGCCCACGTCACTGGTGTGCCTGGCCTGTGCTGCCTGCGAACCGGTCCCTTCGGCGCGAAAAGTTGTCCACAGGGGAGAGGTGTCCGCTTTCCCTGGGTGGATGGCCCTTCGGCCGCGCAGTGCGGCTCTGGAGGAAGGCGGATCCGCATGTATGTGACGGGCGTCACAGCTCTTCGGGCGGTGAGGGAGTCACGCAAGCGCCGCTCTCGGCACCTCTATTGCCGACCCCGTGGAAGGCGGTTCGTGGGGCGGTCGATGGAAGGAAGTGACGTGCTTGTGATGCAGGTCATATCAGGTCGTGTGAGCCGCGCTGTCACATCGGGGCCTTTTTCGCCACTTCCTCAGGGTGAGGAACAAAGAAGCGGTGCTGAACCAAGGCGCCGGTTTCAGTGCGCGGGTCGGTCGACGAGAGGTGATGGCGTGAGACGACGGGTGTTGGGCGGGAGCGTGGCCGGCCCGTGTGGCGGGCTCGGATGTGAAGTCCTTGACCGCCTGGCGGGAGGAATCGGCCTTGGCGCGGGCGTGGGCCGTCGGCGGCCTTGCTCTGGTGCCAGGCTGCCAACAGGGCGCGGGTTCGGCCGTGTCACTGGTCCGGGTTTGCTAGCGGGTGCGTTGGACCGAGCAAGCGGCGCGAAGGGTGGCCGGAGTGCGGCGTTTCCTGGGTAATCCACGGCTGCGGAGCGGCACCCGCAACATCACTGAACGGAGATGCCGAACTGTGATGTGGGGAGCGCTTTTCAGTGACGTTTTCAGTGATGTCGCCGACGCAGGCTGCTCGTGCGGACAGCGAAGCGCGGCTCTTGCCGTCGTCGTCGAAGGAGCCGCGAAGCGCCTATCCAACGGGGAGGGGAATGTGATGTCCATCACGCGAACGAACGGCGTGGGAGCGGCTGTTGTGTCCGCCTGCGTACGGCTGCGTCCGCCTGCGTCCCACTGCGTACGGGGGTCCGGAACGCGCTCACGCGAAGTTGATCAAGGTCGTTTGGCGCGACCGGAATTCCGCTCTACAGTCCGTGATCCTGCCGGGGCGACCGGCGGCGGTACGGGGGCTGGCGATGCGTGAGGGCAGTGACGGAACGGGTTCGGAGCGAAGCGGGGGAATGGTGATGACGGAACAGGATCTGCGGCTGATGCGGGAGATTGCCGAACTCGGGTCCCGGATGGTGGCCGACCTGGACGAGGTGCGCGAGCGCCTTACGGGTGTTCAGGTGCGGATTGGTGCTCTAGGTGCTGGACCTTCGACTCAAGTTCGGTCACCTGCTGCTTGAGCCCGGTGACCTGAGCGCTCATGGCGCGCATCTGGTCTCGGAGGCCGATCAGGAATTCCGTCATCGCGGATGCCTGATCGCCTCCGGGGGCCGGGGCCGGCTGATCCGGTTCCGTGGCTTCCTCGTCGCTTTCGCCGGTCGCTTGGGGTTCGCCGGTGCTCTGCGTGTACCAAGCGGGCGGGGTGTAGTCGAACGTGAACTCGCCGGTGTAGTCGGGCTTGTAGTTCGACTCTGCGATGTAGGTGCCTCGGCCTTGGACGGAGTAGACCAAGCCCTCGTCCTTCAGGACCCGTAGGGCCGCGTGCACGGTGGCATTGGCGATGCCGAGTTCGTCCTTCAGCTCGCGTGCTGACGGAAGGCGGTCGCCAGGGCGCAGTGTTCCGGTCCGGATGTCCTCACGGATCTTGTCTGCGGCCAGTTGGTACGGCGGCCGCGGGCCGTTGGCAGGCAGCGTCATACACCGAGGATAGTCCGATCTAGAGCGACCTGAACACCTGCGCGTCCAGCGGGCTCCTGTGGTGGGAAACATCTCTAGATCGTTCCGAACGCATGAGATTACCTAGATCGCACTTGACTCCTCCAGAGCGTTCGGGCACTGTTGATCTCACGCCGGGCCCGTCGGGGTTCGGCTCAACGAAGGAGCAAGTCATGGCACGTGCATTCGCGAAGGTCGACACCGCCGGATCGATGTTCATGGTGGCGGTGACGGCGGTGGACAAGCTGAAGGACACCGCGAAGGACATGCCGCCGGAGCGGGCGTTCGACCGCAATAGCGGTGAGGCGCTGTCGGTGGTGAACCTGGTGGAGATGTTCGAGGGGCGTGCGCAGATCCTGAAGATCACCGTTCCGGCGTCGCAGATCCCGGACAAGCTCGCCCCGGGTGCGGTGGTGCGGCCGGTGGGCCTGGTCGCCTCCCCGTGGGGGATGAAGGGCATGGGCGACGCGGTGAACGTCGGTCTGTCCTACCGCGCTGAGGGCCTGGAGCTGGTCAAGTGACCGCCGCCCCGGAAGACACCCCCGTCCTGTGGGGGCCGCCACGCGCCTACCCGCTGGATCACGTGCCCGGCGATGACCGGTTCACCGAGCAGTTCGTGAAGTCGATGGGCGCGCTGCTCGTGGCCCATGGCTATCCGCCGCTGGACAACCTGACGGACTGGGGCGATTTCGAATTGGCCCTGGTCGAGTTCCTGTTCGACACCCACAACGAAAGGAGGCCGGTATGACCCCCGAAACGATCACGCACTATGCGCCGTTGCTCGTGGCGCTGGGCCTGGTGGTGCTTGTGGTGCTGGGCATCCGGATCGCCGTTCGCTACCTGCGGGCCGATACCGAGATGCGGGCCAGCATCCGCCAGGCAGCCCGCATACGACGTCGCTGGGTGCGTCTGGCGTTGATGTTGGGCCTGTCGGTCGTGGACAAGAAGCCCACAATCGTGGCCTCGATGACGGCCAAGGACGGGCAGGTACCCAAGCCCCGGGAGAAGACTCCCAAGATCTCGACGGTCCCGGACCGGTTCGGGGTCATCGTGCATGCGAACTGCCTGCCGAACGTGGGCCTGGAGGACTTCAAGAACAAGGCCGCCTACCTGGCGGACGACTGGGGATGCACCCGGCTGTCGGTACGGCAGAACGGCCCCGGGAAGGTCATCATGCGGGCGGTGCGCACGGACCCGCTGATCGTGCCCACCACGTTCGTTCCCTCCGGGCTGCCGCTGGCGGATGTGAGCATGTGGGATCTCGGGGTGGATGAGTACGCCGAGCTGGTCACGCTGCGGGTGTCCAACATCCCCGGCATCACGGTGGCCGGCCTGCCCGGGTACGGGAAAACGTCCCTGATCAACGCCATCGTGTGCCGTCTGGCGCCGTCCGGTGCGGTGCAGATCGTTGTCCTGGACGGGAAGGTGTCCTCGGCCGATGAGGGCGACTACGCCGACATGGTGAAACGTCTCTTCGCCTTCGCCGGTGACGACCTGGAGGAAGCCAACAAGCTCCTGCAACGGCTCGTCGCGCTGCGGCGTGAGCGCTCGTCCACCATCCGGCGGGTGCTGGGGGTGGCGAACATGTGGCGCGTTGGCCCGTCGCCGGAATGGCCGCTGGTCGTCGTGATCATCGATGAAGCGCACACGTACTTCCGTGAGCACAAGGGCAGCGACCCCAAGACCAAGGCGCTTGCGGCGCTGGCTGCGGAGAACGCCCGGCTGGTGGAAGACCTCGTCAAGAAGGGCCGCTCGATTGGGATGGTGGTCATCCTCGCCACGCAGAAGGCGACCGGTGATGCGATCCCGACGTTCATCCGGGACGTGTGCCCGGTCGGGCTGTCCTTCGCGCAGAAGACGGCGGAAGCCTCCGTGGCCGCGCTGGGGGAGGACATCCGCAACTGGCCGGACGCCAACCCGGTGCTGTTGCAGGACCCCGGATACGTCGGGGTCGCCGCGATGGTCACCCAGGGGCAAGAGGGCTTCATCCGGGTCCGGATGCCGGAGGTGGACCCGTACTACGCCGCGCAGATCGCCGCCGACACCGCCCACCTGACCGCCGACCCCACGGACCTGCTCCGCAAGGCCCTGACCGCACCCCCGGTGATGTTCAAGAACCTCCCCCGCCCTCGTGCGGGCCGCTGACCCCGCCCCACACCCCAGAGCGAAAGGAGGACACCGCGCGATGACCGCCACTGCGGACCGGAACACTCAACGCATCGTCACCGCCGTGATGGCGGTCATCGCGGCCCTGGCCTTCACCTTCTCCTTCGGCAACGTCTGGTCCCTGGCGCTTCGCCTGGGCGTCCCACACCCCGTCGCACCGCTGATCGCCCCCATGGTGGATCTGTCCGTGGTCGGCCTCCTGGTCGCCTTGCGCCACCTGGCCTTGCACGGCATTGCCCCGGTCGAACTCGCCCCGGCACAGCGCCTGATGCACGTGTGCGGGCTCCTGACCCTGGCCCTGAACATCGCCGAACCCCTGGTTGCCCGGCACTACGGCCGCGCCGCCCTCGACACCGTCGCACCCCTGCTGCTCCTCGGCTGGGGCAAGGTCGGGCCCCTGCTCCTGGCCCACTTCCACACCACCATCCCGGACCCCTCGACCGCTCCCGCGACCACGCCGCAACCGGCTACGGCCTCCGGCTCGGTCCCGGCCGCTACGACTCCGGCCCTGGTGCCCGGCTCGGTCGACCCGGCTCCCGCTTCGGCTGCGGTCTCCCGGCCGGTCCCCGCTCCGCTGCTGGAGGCTGGGCGCCGGATCGCCGCCGACCATCAGCAACGGCACGGGCACCACATCACCGCCCCGGAACTGGCGAGCCGCCTCGGCGTCGCACCTCAGTTGGCCGGTGCCGTGCACGCGCACCTCACCGCCTGAGCATCCGGCCGCCGGCCTAACCCACCACCCCGCACAAACCCCCGTGGCTGCGGCCAGGAACCGCCATGCCCACACGCACGGTTCCTGGCCGGGTCACCCCTACCCACAAGGAAGGACACCACCGCCATGACTACTCCTGCCCCGGCCCCGGAACAGATCAGCCGGGCCGCACACGAACTGCTCGCCCGGTGGTGCCCACCTGCCCAGCTCGCCACCCTCAGCACCCCGCCCCCGGCCCTGCCCGAACCGACCCCGGCCCCGCCGGTCATGAGCACCGCCACGCGTGACCTGCTCGCCCTGGCCCAACTTCCCGACTTCGACCGGGTCCAGGAGCAGATTGACCGCCTCGGCGGCTGCACCCATCCCGTTCAGCTCACCGGATACTCCGCCACCCTCAACGCGACCACCGGTGAAGCCCTGCACGTGTTCAACACCGAGGATCACCCCACGGGCAGGCTCCTGTTGCCGTGCGGCAACCGGCGTGGCTCGCGCTGCCCGGCCTGCTCCCGCGTCTACGCCGCCGACACCTACCAACTGATCAAAGCCGGGCTCTCCGGCGGCAAGGGCATCCCGGAATCCGTCTCCGGGCACCCGCGCGTGTTCGCCACCTTCACCGCCCCGTCCTTCGGCGCGGTCCACAACCGGGCGAAGAACGCCACCGGTACTCGCCTTACCTGCAAGTGCGGCCACCGCCACACCCCCGACGATCCGTCCCTCGGTACTCCGATCAACCCCACCCGCTACGACTACAGCGGGGCCGTGCTGTGGAACGCGCACGCCCCCGCCCTGTGGCAGCGCTTCACCGTCTACCTGCGCCGCACCGTCGCCGCCGCTCTGAAACTGACCGTGCGCGCCCTGAACAAGGTTCTGCGGATCTCCTTCGCCAAGGTCGCCGAGTACCAAAAGCGCGGCCTGGTCCATTACCACGCGATCATCCGCTTCGACGGACCCGAGGGAAGCGACCAAGAGCCCCCGGAGAAGGCCACGACCCTCGTTCTGATCAAGGCGATCCGGGCCGCTGCGAAGGCCGTGTCCGTGCGCCTGGACGACAACGACGCGATCGGCTCCCGCGTCTTTCGCTGGGGGCGTCAGATCGACGCACGGTCTCTGAGTAGGTCACCCACCAAGCTCTCCGATCACAAGGTGGCGGCCTACGTCGCGAAGTACGCCACCAAGGGCGCCGAATCCGCGGGGACCCTCGACCGCTCCGTCACCTGCCCCAACTGCAAAGGGCGCGGCTTCCGCACCACCGATGGACACCGCACCGAGTGCCTGCCCTGCGACGGCACCGGGCAAGGCCAACCTCTCGTCCACCTCGTGGTGCAACGCCACGTCCGCCAAATGATCCGCACCGCATGGGACCTCGGCGGAATCCCCGACCTGGCCCACCTCAAGCTTCGTCACTGGGCTCACATGCTCGGCTTTCGGGGTCACTTCTCCAGCAAATCCCGCCGCTACTCCACCACCCTCGGCGAACTCCGGAACACCCGCCGGGCCTGGCGCACCGAACGCGCCCACGAACGCATCCGTGCCGGCCTACCCGAGGAAGAACAAGAACACACCACCCTCATCACCGAATCGTCCTGGGCCTACCTCGGCAACGGATACAGCCCAGGGGAAGCGCTCCTCGCCGAAACCACGCGCCAACAACACGCCCTCGCCACCCAACTCCATTCCGAAGAAACCGTACGTGGAGGTGATTCCAGTTGAGGGGCGGATCGAATCAGTTGTTGACCCCTTCTCAGACGGCCGATTTTCTTGCGGTCTCTCTCAGCACTCTCTATAGCAATTGGCGTGTATGGGGCCTGAAGGGCTACCGGGTCGGCAAGCATCTTCGATTTCGTGAGCGGGACTTGGAGAACTGGCTGGAACTCAAGTCCGCGTAGTTGGAAATCGTCGATCACCGCGATAGATCTAAACGAAGGGTGAGGAAATGGGATCGATCATCAAGCGTTGCGGTTGTTCAATCACGGATTGGGACGGCTGCGATCATCCGTGGATGGTCAGGTGGCGTGAGCCTGGGGGCCGTTCGGGCCGTCAGAAGGAGCACACTTTTGAGAAAGGGGCTGCGGGCAAGAAGCTCGCTGAGAAGTGGGAACGGAAGGTTGAGCGCCAAAAGGACACAGGTTCCTATATCGACCCCGAGAGGTCCAAGCGGACGTTCGCGGACGTATGGAACGAGTGGATCAATGCGGGTTTGGATGATGGGGAATTGGCGAAATCCTCACGAATCCAGTACTGGAGTGTGTACCGCAACCACTTTGAGAAGTCCTTTGGTGGCCGTGCCATCGGCTCTGTGAGTGCGGGCGACATTTCCCGCTGGGAGACCTCACAGAAGGAGCGTGAATATAAGCCCTATGGGATTGCCGTACGGCGTAATATTCTCGCGTCAGTCTTCAAATACGCATGGGAGGCTGAAATAATCGCCAAGAATCCGTGCAAGAAGGCTGACCCCCGCAAGCGCAAGACTGTAGACGTCTATCGCGCAATCGATCCGTCGGAAGTGCCGGAGACGTGGGAAGTTGAGGCCATCCACGACAACATTCGGCCGTGCTTCCGCTCTGCAATCTGGGGTATGGCAGGCACGGGAATGCGCCCCGGTGAGGCGCTGGGTGTCTCAACGGCCAAGTGGGACCAGGCTGCGGGTCTGTACGTCGTTAACGCTCAGCTCACTTCGTTCACCGCGAACGATGGTGCCGGTCGTGGCACAGGGATCAAAGATGAGGTCAAGTGGTCGCGTCACGGCCGGACAGCTCCTGTCGCGGACATCACGGCTGAGGCATGGTCCACTCACGTCCAGACCTTCGGAACGTGGGGCGATGAAGGGTGGCTCTATGAGTCGGAGATGTACACAGACCGCCATCCCTCTCGTACGACCTTCTCTAGCCGCTGGCGACAGGCTGTCGATCTTGCCGGACTGGAGGACCGAAAGCTGACCCCCAAGTCTCTGCGGCACTTCTTCGTCTCAACGGCCATCGCTGCCGGGGTGCCTCTACCGGAAGTTGCGGTCTGGGTCGGACACTCCAGTAGCAAGGTCACGGAGAAGATTTACTTCCACCTGCTCAAGGGCGCGGACAAGCGGGCCAAGGGGGCGATCGCACTTGCGCTGGCGCAGAACCTTTCGGATGCTTTGGAGGGGGAGCGCCGCGTCCACCGTGCTGAGTGACCGCTAGCGAAATGCGGTGCTGAGCTGGTGCTGAGCCGAAGGGCAGTCAACGGGCGTTATGCCTGGTGGCTGCCCCTCTGGTGTTTAACGTCGAGTTCTACACCGGTGTGGGCACCACGCTGGAGATGCCCGTGATGCTCGCCCCGGTGCCCGACGCCATCGACTTCAGCAACAAGCGCGTGCTGATCGCCGACGACGTCGCCGACACCGGCAAGACGCTGAAGCTGGTGCACGACTTCTGCGTCGGGCATGTCGCCGAGGTCCGCAGTGCGGTGATCTACGAGAAGACGCAGTCGCTCGTGAAGTGCGAGTACGTGTGGAAGCGCACCGACGACTGGATCAACTTCCCGTGGTCCGTCGACGAGCCCGTGGTGAAGCGGGCCGGGCAGGTTCGGGACGCCTGAGCGATCCGCAATGGGCAAACGTAAGGGGCGCTTCCCTCGGGAAGCGCCCCTTACTGCTAGATCACCGGGAGCTTGAAGAGGACCAGCAGCGCGATCAGTTGGATCGAGGCGGCGCCCAGCGCCTTGGGCCAGGGCAGGTCGTGGGACTTGCTCACCATGGAGGTGAGCAGGGCCGCGCAGGCCAGCCAGGTGACCCAGCCGATGATCTGGACGAGTCCGTTGGCGCTGCCGAGGAACATCGCGAAGAGCAGGCGGGGCGCGTCGGTGAGCGAGGTGACGAGCATCGCCAGGCCGATGGTGGGGGCCCAGGAGCCGTCGCCGCCGAGCTGGCGGGCCAGCGCGTGCGTCACGGTGCCCAGCATCAGGCCGCTGAGCGTGACGGCGACCGCGGTGCTGATCACCCACGGGACGCTCGACGACACGGTCGCGTTGAGGACGTCCTCACGGGCCGCGTCGAAGCCGAAGACCGCCAGCAGGCCGTAGAGGAACGTGACGGTCAGGGCCGGGCCCCAGACCGCGTGGTCCCGCATCTGCCAGAAGGTGTGGCCGGGGCGCAGCGCGATACCGCTGATCAGCTGCTTCCAGTGCAGCCGGGGCCCGGAGGGCGGCGCGGTGGTCTGCCCCGCGCGGTACGTGGAGATGTTGTCGTTGCCGGGGCCGCCCTGGTCCGGGCCGGCGTACGGCTCGTACGGCGCGAACTGGTCGGGGGAGCCGGGGAGGGTGAAGGCGCGGGTGTGGCCCGGGTTGTCGTTGTACGCCGGGGCCGGCGCCGGGCCCGGAGCGGGCTCGCCGAAGTATTCGGGCTCACCCGACGGGGTGCCGCCCTGCCCGCCTCCGTAGCCCTGCGGATAACCCTGCGGTTGTCCGTAGTTCTGAGGGCCACCGTGCTGGGGCGCCTGCTGCCCGCCGTGGTCCCGTCCGCGTCGATTCCTGAATCCAGCCACGTCATCGAACGTACCGGTTCCCGCTGGGCGCCGGGCCCGGAGGCCGGTTCCACGGGGGCCTTTGCTGCCAACCTGTGACACGTGACGACACGGCCTTTGGGGGACCTTTGGCCCTGATTCATGTGACTTATGCGGGGGCTGGTGGGGCTGGTGGGAACTCAGCGTCGTTAGATGGGGGGGACATCTCGGGATTTCCGGGACGCAGCAGTCACATCAGAAGGAGCCGTTCCATGGCCGTACGTACCGCCCGTAACGTCAGAACCGCCGGAATCGCGGCCGTCGCCGCCGCGGTGCTCGCGATGACGGCGGCCGGCTGCGGGTCATCGTCGGGGTCCGGGTCGGCGAAGGGATCCGGCTCCGATTCCGCCCCGTCCGCGAAGTCCGGGGCGAAGTCCGGGGCGCAGGCCGGCGCCGGGGCCGACGGCGGTGCCAAGGGCGCCGTCGACGCGGCCACGCTCTCGCAACTCCCCGCCCGGATGGCCGCGGACGGTACGGCGATCGTCGTCGGCGACCCGAAGGCGCCGAACACGGTGAAGGTCTACGAGGACCCGCGCTGCCCGTACTGCATGCACTTCGAGCAGGGCGGCGGCTCGGCGCTCGCGAAGCTGGTGAAGGACGGCAAGGTCAAGGTCGAGTACACGATCGCGTCCTTCCTCGACTCGAACTTCGGCGGCAGCAGCTCGGTGAAGGCGGCCAACGCGATGCGCGCGGCCGTCGACGCGGGGAAGTTCCCCGAGTTCCACTCGGCGGTCTTCGAGAACCAGCCCGAGGAGCCCGCCGACGGCTTCACCGACGCCTTCCTGCTCAAGATCGCCGACACCGTGAAGGGCCTGAATACCACGGCCTTCCAGAAGGCGGTCAAGGACCAGACCCACAAGGACTGGGTGGCGACGTCCGAGAAGGCCTTCGAGGCCTCCGGCTCCAAGGGCACCCCGACGGTCCTGGTGAACGGCAAGAAGGTCACGCCGGAGAAGGCCGTCTACGACGCGGCCGCGTTCACCAAGGCGCTCAAGGACCTCGGCATCGGCTAGGACGGGAAAACGGAGCGGGGACGGCACGCCCTTCAGGGCGTGCCGTCCCCGCTCCGTGTCAGGTCAGGAGTTGCTTGCCGCCTCCGCGGGCTCCTCCACCGGGCCCTCGACGTCAGGCACCACAGGCGTCTTGACCGACTGCAGCAGCAGCTGCGAGACGTCCACGACCTGGAGGTTCTCCTTCGCCTTCCCGTCGTTCTTCTTGCCGTTGATGGAGTCGGAGAGCATCACCAGGCAGAACGGGCAGGCGGTGGAGACGATGTCCGGGTTGAGGGACAGCGCCTCGTCCACGCGCTCGTTGTTGATGCGCTTGCCGATGCGCTCCTCCATCCACATGCGCGCGCCGCCGGCGCCGCAGCAGAAGCCGCGCTCCTTGTGCCGGTGCATCTCCTCGTTGCGGAGACCGGGCACCGCCTTGATGATGTCGCGCGGCGGTGTGTAGACCTTGTTGTGCCGGCCCAGGTAGCAGGGGTCGTGGTACGTGATCAGGCCCTCGACCGGGGTGACCGGGACGAGCTTGCCCTCGTCCACCAGGTGCTGCAGCAGCTGCGTGTGGTGGATGACCTCGTACTCGCCGCCGAGCTGCGGGTACTCGTTCGCGATGGTGTTGAAGCAGTGCGGGCAGGTCGCGACGATCTTCTTCTTGGTCTTCTCGACGACGATGCCTTCTTCGGCGTCCTCACCGAAGGCCATGTTCAGCATCTCGACGTTCTGCTGGCCGAGCTGCTGGAAGAGGAACTCGTTGCCCAGGCGGCGGGCGGAGTCGCCCGTGCAGTTCTCCTCGCCGCCCATGATGGCGAAGGAGACCCCGGCGATGTGCAGGAGCTCGGCGAAGGCCTTGGTGGTCTTCTTCGCGCGGTCCTCCAGGGAGCCCGCGCAGCCGACCCAGTACAGGTACTCGGTCTCGGAGAGGTCCTCGATGTCCTGGCCCACGACCGGGACCTCGAAGTCGACCTCCTTGACCCAGGCCAGGCGCTGCTTCTTCGCCAGGCCCCAGGGGTTGCCCTTCTTCTCCAGGTTCTTGAGCATCGTCCCGGCCTCGCTCGGGAACGCGGACTCGATCATCACCTGGTAGCGCCGCATGTCGACGATGTGGTCGATGTGCTCGATGTCGACCGGGCACTGCTCGACACAGGCGCCGCACGTGGTGCAGGACCACAGGACGTCCGGGTCGATGACGCCGTTCTCCTCGGCGGTGCCGATGAGCGGACGCTCGGCCTCCGCCAGGGCGGCGGCGGGTACGTTCGCCAGCTGCTCGGGCGTGGCCTTCTCGTTGCCCTCGGCGTCCTTGCCGCCACCCGCGAGCAGGTACGGCGCCTTGGCGTGCGCGTGGTCGCGCAGCGACATGATCAGGAGCTTGGGGGAGAGCGGCTTGCCGGTGTTCCAGGCGGGGCACTGCGACTGGCAGCGGCCGCACTCGGTGCAGGTGGAGAAGTCGAGCAGGCCCTTCCAGGAGAAGTGCTCGATCTGGGAGACGCCGAACTGGTCGTCCTCGCCCGGGTCCTCGAAGTCGATCGGCACGCCGCCGGAAGCCATCGGCTGCAGCGCGCCGAGCGCGACCGCGCCGGACTCCTCGCGCTTGAACCAGATGTTGGGGAAGGCCAGGAAGCGGTGCCAGGCGACGCTCATGTCGGTGTTGAGGCCGACGGTGATCGCCCAGGTCATCGTCACACCGAGCTTGATCATCGCCGTGAGGTAGACCGCGTTCTGCAGTGCCCCGGTGCTGAGCCCCTTGAAGGCCGCGACGATCGGGTACGAGGCGAAGTACGCGGCCTCGTAGTGGTCCACGCCGTGCAGTGCGCCCTCCAGCCCGCGCAGCGTAAGGATCGCGAGGCCGATGACGAGGATGACGTACTCGACGAAGTACGCCTGCCAGGACGTCGAGCCGGCGAAGCGCGACTTGCGGCCGGCCCGCGAGGGCAGGTTCAGCAGCCGGATCGCCATCAGGACCAGGATGCCGACGGTCGTCGCGAGCGCGATGAACTCGGTGTACATCTCGTACGGCAGGAAGCCGCCCAGCACCGGCAGCGTCCAGTCGGCCTTGAAGAGCTGGCCGTACGCGGTGAGGATCGTCAGCCCGAGGGTCAGGAAGCCGACGGCGACGAACCAGTGGGCGACGCCGACGACGCCCCACTTGTTCATGCGGGTGTGGCCGACGAACTCCACGCCCAGGGTCTTGGAGCGCTGCACCGGGTCGCCCGTGCGGGAGCCCTCAGGGGTGGGCTGGCCGAGCTTGATGAACCGGTAGATCTGCGCGACGGCGCGGCTGATGAGCGCAACGCCGACCGCGGTGAGGACCAGCGACACAATGATCGCGGCGAGTTGCATGGAGGGCTCCTCGGGCCTGCGCGAGCGGGGATTACTAAGCGGTAACTTATCCGGTCTCCCGCTGAGATTACCCGGGATACCCGGCCTCATACAGCCGCCCAGCCGGTGATCTGTGTCGCTGTGTGACCGATCGGACTCCGCGCACGGGCGGCCGGCCCGCATCCGTCGGTGATCCGTTCGTGGGAAATATGACTATAGACGCACAAAAGCCCAGCAATACGGCTATGGAGTAGGGCGACAACCGTCCCGCGACGACTGGGTGATGGGTGATGCGTTCCGTGGCGACGCCGGGGACCCGCAGGATGCTGCGGTTCCTGGGTCTGGGGATGGCCCTGCTGCTGGGGGTGTCGGCGGCGCTCGGCTGGATGGCCTACCGCAGGCTCAACGGCAACATCCGCACCGACGAGGTCGCCGCCCGGGTGCTCGCGGAGCACCCGGAGGAACGTCCGCCGGTGCTCGTTCCCAAGGCGCGCAACGTCCTGGTGCTGGGTACGCGGTCGGCGTCGGTGACCCTGCTCCATGTGTCCGCCGACGCCAGGCGGACGGCGGCCGCCGTCACCGTGCCCGGAGACCTGATGGCGCGGACCCCCGGCTGCACCGGCTGCACGATCCGGGCCTTCGAGGCGCTCACCGGCATCCGGGTCGATCACCACGTGGTGATCGACCTCAAGGGGGGCGGGGGCGCCGGGGGGCAGCTGCGGACCTTCGCGACCACGACCGTCACCGCCGACGCGGGACTGGACTCGATCCCCGAGCTCTACCCGCTCGCCGAGCTGTACCCGCTCTCCCCGTTCTCCCCGCTCGTGGACGGTGTCCGCGGCCGGCCAGGACACCGGCTCCGGTCGGTGACCGTGCCGCACGGGCCGGCCGCGGGTGCGCTCTTCCGGGCGTTGCGGGAAGATCGATTCTGAGGCCGGAGGCGCAGCAAAGGACCAGGTCACAGCCTTGCGACCGAAGCTGTGAGCGATCGAACAGTCGAAGAGTTGAGCCCCCTCCACTCAGCTCTGTTGACAGGTTTCCGTCTCTGATGCACCCTTGAGCCAGTTCCACTCAAGTCGGTCAGCTGGAGGATTTACCATGGCACGTGCGGTCGGCATCGACCTGGGCACGACTAATTCCGTCGTCAGCGTTCTCGAAGGCGGCGAGCCCACCGTCATCACCAACGCCGAAGGCGCCAGGACCACGCCGTCCGTCGTCGCCTTCGCCAAGAACGGCGAGGTGCTCGTCGGAGAGGTCGCCAAGCGCCAGGCAGTCACGAACGTCGACAGGACCGTCCGGTCGGTCAAGCGCCACATGGGCACCGACTGGAAGATCAACGTCGACGGCAAGGACTTCAACCCGCAGCAGATGAGTGCCTTCATCCTGCAGAAGCTGAAGCGTGACGCCGAGGCCTACCTGGGCGAGAAGGTCCAGGACGCGGTCATCACCGTCCCGGCGTACTTCAACGACTCCGAGCGCCAGGCGACCAAGGAAGCCGGCGAGATCGCGGGCCTCAACGTCCTGCGCATCGTCAACGAGCCGACGGCCGCCGCTCTGGCCTACGGCCTCGACAAGGACGACCAGACCATCCTGGTCTTCGACCTCGGTGGCGGCACCTTCGACGTCTCGCTGCTCGAGATCGGCGACGGCGTCGTCGAGGTGAAGGCCACCAACGGTGACAACCACCTCGGTGGTGACGACTGGGACCAGCGGGTCGTCGACTACCTGGTGAAGCAGTTCGCCAACGGTCACGGCGTGGACCTGTCCAAGGACAAGATGGCCCTCCAGCGCCTCCGTGAGGCCGCTGAGAAGGCGAAGATCGAGCTGTCCTCGTCCACCGAGACCTCGATCAACCTGCCCTACATCACGGCCTCCGCCGAGGGCCCGCTGCACCTGGACGAGAAGCTCACCCGCGCCCAGTTCCAGCAGCTCACCGCGGACCTCCTGGACCGCTGCAAGAACCCGTTCAACAACGTCATCAAGGACGCCGGCATCCAGCTGTCCGAGATCGACCACGTGGTTCTGGTCGGCGGCTCGACCCGTATGCCCGCCGTCGCCGAGCTCGTCAAGGAGCTGACCGGCGGTCAGGACGCCAACAAGGGTGTGAACCCGGACGAGGTCGTCGCCATCGGCGCCGCACTGCAGGCCGGTGTCCTGAAGGGCGAGGTCAAGGACGTCCTGCTGCTCGACGTCACCCCGCTGTCCCTCGGCATCGAGACCAAGGGAGGGATCATGACCAAGCTCATCGAGCGCAACACCACGATCCCGACCAAGCGCTCCGAGATCTTCACGACGGCCGAGGACAACCAGCCGTCCGTCCAGATCCAGGTCTACCAGGGCGAGCGCGAGATCGCGGCGTACAACAAGAAGCTCGGGATGTTCGAGCTGACCGGTCTGCCGCCGGCCCCGCGCGGGATGCCGCAGATCGAGGTCACCTTCGACATCGACGCGAACGGCATCATGCACGTCGGCGCCAAGGACCTCGGCACCGGCAAGGAGCAGCGCATGACCGTCACCGGTGGCTCCGCGCTGCCGAAGGACGACATCGACCGCATGATGCGCGAGTCCGAGCAGTACGCCGAAGAGGACCACAAGCGCCGCGAGGCCGCCGAGACCCGTAACCAGGCAGAACAGCTCGTCTACCAGACGGAGAAGTTCATCGCCGACAACACGGACAAGCTCCCGGCGGACGTGAAGGAAGAGGTCGAGACGACCGTCGCGGACCTCAAGGAGAAGCTCAAGGGCGAGGACGTCGCCGCGATCCGCGAGGCCACCGAGAAGGTCGCCGCCACCAGCCAGAAGCTCGGCACGGCGCTCTACGCCAACGCCCAGGCCGAGGGTGCCGGCGCCGCCGGTCCCGAGGACGCCGCGGGTGCCGGCCAGGCCCAGGCCGACGACGATGTCGTCGACGCCGAGATCGTGGACGAGGACAAGCCGAAGGACGGTGCCGCGTGACGGAGGAGTCGAAGGGCTTCGACAAGGAGCCCGACGTCCCCTCCGATGCCGCGGAGTCCGAGAGCGCGACGCCCGACAACGAAGCGGCGAAGGCCGCCGGTTCCGCCGATGAGGCGGAGCCGGCGGCCCCGGCCGGGGACGCGAATCAGATCACAGCCCTGAAGGCCCAGCTGGACCAGTCCCGCAGCGCGCTCACCGAGCGCACCGCGGACCTCCAGCGGCTCCAGGCCGAGTACCAGAACTACCGGCGCCGGGTGGACCGGGACCGCATCGCGGTCAAGGAGGTCGCGGTCGCGAACCTGCTGACCGAACTGCTCCCGGTACTCGACGACATCGGCCGCGCGCGGGATCATGGCGAGCTGGTCGGCGGTTTCAAGTCCGTCGGCGAGTCGTTGGAGACCGTGGTGGCCAAGCTGGGTCTGCAGCAGTTCGGCAAGGAGGGCGAGCCCTTCGACCCGCTGGTGCACGAGGCCCTCATGCACAGCTACTCGCCGGATGTCACGCAGACCACCTGCGTGCAGATCCTGCAGCCCGGGTACCGGATCGGTGAGCGGACCATCCGCCCGGCCCGCGTCGCCGTCGCCGAGCCCCAGCCGGGCGCGGCGGGCAAGGGTGAGGACGAGGCTGACGAGGAGAGCGGTGGCCCGGACGAGGGCTGACGCGACACACGGGAAGGAGGGACGGCGAGGATGAGCATCAGCAGGGACTTGTACGAGAAGGACCTCTACAAGGTTCTCGGCGTCCCGAAGGACGCGACCGAGGCGGAGATCAAGAAGGCGTACCGGAAACTCGCCCGCGAGTTCCACCCGGACGCCAACAAGGGCGACGCCAAGGCCGAGGAGCGCTTCAAGGAGATCTCCGAGGCCAACGACGTCCTGTCCGACGCCAAGCGCCGCAAGGAGTACGACGACGGCCGCGCGCTGTTCGGCAACGGCGGACTGCGCAGCGGTCCCGGCGGTGCCGGCGGCCAGGGCGGCTTCGGCTTCGACCTGGGCGACCTCTTCGGAGGAGCTCAGGGCGGCGGCACGCAGACCGGCCAGGCCGGCGGGTTCGGCGGCGGTCTCGGCGATGTCTTCGGCGGCCTGTTCAACCGGGGCGCCGGCGGCACCGGCACCCGCGTCCAGCCGCGCCGCGGCCAGGACATCGAGTCCGAGGTGACGCTCAGCTTCACCGAGGCGGTGGACGGGGCCACGGTCCCGCTCCGGATGTCCAGCCAGGCCCCCTGCAAGGTCTGCTCCGGCACCGGCGACAAGAACGGCACCCCCCGGGTCTGCCCGACCTGCGTCGGCACCGGCCAGGTGTCGCGCGGCGGCGGTGGCGGCTTCTCGCTCACCGACCCGTGTGTGGACTGCAAGGGCCGCGGCCTCATCGCCCAGGACCCCTGCGACGTCTGCAAGGGCAGCGGGCGCGCCCGCAGCTCCCGCACCATGCAGGTCAGGATCCCCGCGGGTGTCACCGACAACCAGCGGATCCGGCTGCGCGGCAAGGGCGCACCGGGCGAGCGCGGCGGCCCGGCCGGCGATCTGTACGTCGTCGTCCATGTCGCCAAGCACCCCGTGTTCGGGCGCAAGGACGACAACCTCACCGTCACCGTGCCGGTCTCCTACCCGGAGGCCACGCTCGGCGGCGAGATCAAGGTACCGACGCTCGGCGGTCCGCCGGTCACCCTGAAGCTGCCCCCGGGCACGCCCAACGGGCGTACTCTGCGGGCCCGCGGCAAGGGCGCGCTCCGCAAGGACGGCAGCCGTGGTGACCTGCTGGTCACCGTGGAGGTCGCGGTACCGGAGAAGACCGAGGGCAAGGCGCTCGACGCGCTGGAGTCCTACCGGGAGGCCACGGCGGAGTTCGACCCGCGGGCGGAACTCTTCAAGGCCGCGAAGGGAGCATGACATGGACGGCATGCGGGGCGGTCGGATGCGTCACCCGTACCAGCTGACCGAGGAGTCGCCGGTCTACGTCATCTCGGTGGCGGCCCAGCTCTCCGGGCTGCACCCGCAGACGTTGCGCCAGTACGACCGGCTCGGCCTGGTCTCCCCGGACCGCACCGCCGGCCGTGGCCGCCGTTACTCGGCCCGCGACATCGAGCTGCTCCGCGAGGTGCAGCGGCTGTCGCAGGACGAGGGCATCAACCTCGCCGGCATCAAGCGCATCATCGAGCTGGAGAACCAGGTGACCGCGCTCCAGGCGCGCATCGCCGAGCTCGCGGCGGCCGCCGAAGGCATGTCGGCCGCCATCCAGCAGCGTGAGGCCGCCGTGCATGCCTCCTACCGCCGCGACCTCGTCCCGTACCAGGAGAAGCAGACGACCGCGCTGGTCGTCTGGCGTCCCAAGCGGAACGATTAGTCGCTCTTGTGTACGACGAAGCCCGGCACCCTCCTGAGGGTGCCGGGCTTCGCCGTGTCACGGGCCGGGGCCGGGCCCCCGAATATCCGGACGACATGTCCGGACCCGGCTGTTAGCGTCGAACCACTATGGAACCGCTCGTCGAACAGCAGATCCGTGCCTCCTTCGTGAACTGTTCCAAGGGAGAAGCACGCCGCCTCAACCTGCCCCGGGACTTCGCCGACCTGCCCTGGGCGGATCTCGACTTCCTCGGCTGGCGCGACCCCGGAGCCCCGGACCGCGGCTACCTGGTGGCGCCAGGGGAGAACGGGCTCACCGGTATCGCACTGCGCAGCTCGGGCGGAGCGCGTCGCAACATGCTGCGCACCAGCCTCTGCTCGCTGTGCGTCACCAACCACGCGAGTGGCGGCGTCGACCTACTCGTCGCCCCGAAGGCCGGCCCCGCGGGCCGGAACGGCAACACGATCGGCACGTACATCTGCGCCGATCTGGCCTGTTCGCTGTATGTGCGGGGAAAGAAGAAGGTCGCGACGGCCCAGCGGTTCGAAGAGACCCTCACCCTGGACGAGCAGATCGCCCGGACGGTGCGGAACGTGGACGTGTTCCTGGCCAAGGTCACCGCCGACACGGATGCCGGCGCCACGCTCTAGCCGGGCGGTCACCGCAGCGGGAAGTGGCGGCGGTGGCGGCGGTCACAGCCTGCTGGGGAGCGTGAGCAGCCACACGATGAGTGGTGTGACGAGCAGGACACCCCAGGCGCCGGCGAGGAAGAACCCCAGCGCGATTTCCGACAGCCATTTGATCCGGGTCGGAACGACCACGCGACGGGGATCGCGGGGGTCGTAGCGGATCTCGCCTCTCCGGGCAGCGGTGTTCGACTGATGCTCGCGTGCGTCACCGTCGAGAGTCCGAAAGCGATGCGTGTAGTCGGGGGCGTCGTCCTCGGCGGTGTCACTGCGGGTGGACTCCGCACGGGCCGTTACGCCACGCCACCCGACGATCAGGTGGGTGCGGAACTCGGACAGGTCCGCCCAGAAGCCCAGAAGTGCGAGCCCGGGCAGCGACATGGCCCATGCCTCGAGTCCCGAAGTGCGAGGCCCGACCGGGATCAGCAGCATGATCGGTGCCCCGAGCACGACGTAGGCCAGCGCGCACCGCTGCCACGGCGGACCGTGCCGCACCACGTGTGCGATCCGACTGCCGGCTGCGTGGACCGCCCGCCGCAGCCGGGACGGCGTGGTGTCCTCGCGGACCTCCGGCTGCCGTTCGGTTTCGTCCTCGACGATGGCGTCGATGTCCGCGGCGAGAGCGGCCAGTACTTCTGGATTCCTGTGCCGCAGTGTCAGGGGGGTCGGCCCCTTCGCATCGGACAGCAGCAGGCTCAACCCCTTTTCGTGGCGGCGGACCTCCCGTACCCGTGCTCCCGGAACGACGGTGGTGGTACGGCCGCGCCGCCAGTGCACCGCGCCCTTCTCGACCCACACCCGGTTCCGGCCGTCCACGACCACGACGCCGGTCCCCACTGGCTTCTGCTCCCCCATACGGCACACGGTAGGCCCACCGGGTGGCAGCGGCTGGGCCTTCGTGCCTGCCGGTCAACCCAGTTCGAACCAGACGCCCTTCCCGGGCCCCGGCCCGTGCCGACACACCCCCCACGCCGTCGCACACGCACTCAGCAGCGGCAGCCCGCGCCCGTGCTCCGCCTCGCCCCCGGGCCGGTCGTGCGGCTGCGGCAGCCCCGGCGCGTCATCGGTGACCAGCACCCGCAACGCACCGGGCGTCGCGCACTCGGCGAAGAGGGTCAGACGCGCCTGAGTGCCGGCTCGCCGACAGGCGAGCACGGCGTTGGTGACCACTTCGGAAGTGAGCAGTAACGCCACATCGGAGAGGGCGGGATTGCCCGCGGCGGCGAGCAGCGTACGGACGCCCTCGCGGGCGGAGCGGACCCATACGGGGTCGGGCGGGAAGACGAGCGAGAAGTCGGTTCCATTCGTCATGGGGGTTCGCGCTTCCGTGGGAGGCGGGGCGCTGTTTCGCAGTGGCAGTGCCGGTACCGACTCCGTCGGTTCCGGTGCTCTTCCGCTTCCAGCGCGGTGGATGGCTGCCTACGACGCTAGGGAACGGTCTTCTGTAGTTGCAACCGTTTCCGGATATCCCCACCCGCACGGGTGACGGGTGAACAACTATGTGGACCAAGGGAGTTGATCGCGGCAGACTCCGGGACAAGGAGGTCCCACATGCCACCCAGAAGTGCGCCCAGCGAACGGCATCGCAGGCTCGGCGCCGAACTCCGCAAACTGCGGAACGGCGCCGGGCTGTCCGGAGACCAGGCCGGGGCGCTGCTCGAAGCCGATCGCACCCGGATCAGCAACATCGAGGCGGGGCGGGTGGACGTGTCGCGGAACCGCCTCTACATGCTGCTGCGCGAGTACGGGTGCCCGCCGGGGCCGCTGTTCGACGGGCTGATGGAGATGGCTCAGGAACGGGGCAAGGGCTGGTGGGACGAGTACCGGGACGTGATGGGGCGCAACCCACTCGATCTGGCGGAGCTGGAGTCCCGGTCGGCGGGCGTCCGCGTGCACGAGCCGTTGTTCATCCCGGGGATGCTGCAGACGGAGGACTACGCCCGTGAGGTGATCGCCGCCGTCGGCCGGGATACCGAACGGCGCGAGCGGTACGTGCAGTTCAGGCTGGCACGACAGCAGGTGCTCACCGGTGAGCGACCGTGCGCGTACCACGCGGTGCTCTACGAGGCAGCGCTCCGGGTCGAGGTCGGCAACCGGCGCATCATGCGCAAGCAGTTGCTGCGCCTCATCGAGATCGCCAGGCTCCCGAACGTCACGCTCCAGATCTTCCCGTTCGAACAGGGCGCGTACTCTGCGTTCTGCCGCCCCTTCCTCCTCTTCGAGGGCTCCACACCTGAGCTGAGCACGGTGTATGTGGAGCAGCCGCAGAGCGCCGCGTTCGTGGGGGATGGCGGCCAACTCGGCGAATACGCGAAGATGTTCGAAAGGCTGGCGGAGCTGGCACTGCCTCCCGTGGACCCGGAGGCGGCGCCTGAGGCCCATGAGGGACGGGACTCCCTCAGCCTCATCCAGCACGTCATGTACAACCTGTGAAGGGGGATCCCATGTCCCAGCTCGAATGGCGGAAGTCCACGTTCAGCACCGGTGAACAGGGCGAATGCGTCGAGATAGCCACCGGCGCAGCCGGCCTCGTCCATCTCCGGGAGAGCGACGACCCACAGGTCGTCATAACCACCACCCCCGCCGCGCTCCGCGCGCTACTCCGCGCCACGAAGGCCGGCGCCTTCGACCACCTCGCGCGCTGACG
This sequence comes from Streptomyces sp. RKAG293, assembly GCF_023701745.1. Lineage (NCBI taxonomy): Bacteria > Bacillati > Actinomycetota > Actinomycetes > Kitasatosporales > Streptomycetaceae > Streptomyces > Streptomyces sp. RKAG293. The sequence continues at coordinate 4,912,444 of NZ_JAJOZB010000001.1, forward strand.
CGCAAGGAACGGACTACTCGGCCGCGTGGACCAGCACCTGTTGGGCGCGGATCAGGCGGGGTCCCATCGCGTAGCCGTGGCGGACGATGCGGGCGACGTGGCCGACGAGGTCGGGGCTGAGGGCGGGCACGGTGCCCACGGCCTCCTGGGTGGCGGGGTTGAAGACGCCCGCTTCGATCGGCATCCGCGTCATGCCGTACTTCTCCAGGACCGTGGAGAGCTCGGCGCGGACGGAGTCGGCGAAGGGGTCGGTCTCGCGCTCGACGCGGTCGAGCAGCAGGACCAGGTCGTACAGGAGCGGCTGGACCGTGCGGCCCTCGGCGAGCTTGCGGGTGTGGTCGAGCTCCTGGTGGAGCTCCTCGACGGAGCGGCGGGTCTCGCGGTCGTTGAGCAGCCGGCGGCGGAACTGGTCGCCGAGCGCGGCGACTTCGTCGCGCAGCCCGTCGACCGCGTCGGCGACGACGTTGAGCACGTCGGGGCCCGGGGAAGCGGGCGCGGGCGGTGCGGCGGGCGCCTCCGGGTGCGGTGGCGGCGGCGGAATGCTCACGATTGGCTCCAGTCCGGCTGTACGGCGTTCGGGGGCAGCGATTTGCGGGCGTGCCACCAGCGGGGCTTCCAGCCGAGGCGGACCAGGAGCACGAGCGTCGCGAGCAGCAGCACGTTGCCGATCCAGCCCGCGACGCCGCCGCCGGGCAGCGCGTAGACGATGATGACGAAGATCAGCACGATGCCGAACATGCTCTTGCGCCCACGCCAGGTCTTTCCCGTCGCGTAGCGCGCGGCGGCCTGGTCGGTGTGGAGCTTCTGCACGAGTTCCTGGTCGGTGGGCTGGACGGCGAGCGCCTGGTCCACGATGCCGTCGATGCGGCGGGCGGCCTCGGCCGAGGTGATCAGTCGTTGCCGGGTGAAGGGGTGGTAGGTCTTGGCGCCCTCGGCGCGGAGCGACCAGATGGAGCTGATCTGGTTGCGCAGCCCCACGTGCTCCGGCTGGTCGGTCAGCGAGCGCTCGTAGTGCTGCAGGGCCTCGTCGTACCGGCCGGCGGCGTACAGGGCGTCACCGAGATAGATGCGGTATTCGGTGTTGTCCTGCTCCAGCGCGCAGGCCTTCAGGTGCCAGGTGATCGCGGTCGGGAGGTCGTTGACCGCGCGACTCGCTCTGCCCATGAGGAAGTGGCTGTACGCGTTGCGCGGCGCGAGGGTGATGGAGCGGCGGAACTCCTGGATGGCGGCGGCGGTGTCCCCGGCGTCCAGGTGCAGCGCCCCGAGCAGCTGCCAGGCGTCGGCGTTGGTGTCGTCGAAGTGGACGGCCTGCTGGGCCTCGTAGAGGGCGGCGGTGGGGTTGCCGCGCCGGACCTCCGCGCGGGCCGCCTCCAGCCAGTCGCGGGTCCGCGGGGCGTCCCCGCCCTGCTGGCCGGGGAGGGACTTGCCGCCGGCGCGCTGCGGCGGCTTCGCCTTCGGCTCCGGCGCGCGCAGCCGCTGGGTGCGCCGGGTGTCGTACGCGGTGCGGCGGGCCGGGTCGAGGAGTTCCTTGCGGGCCTCGGTGATCTGGGCGACCCGGTCCTCGGCTTCGCGGCGCTTGTCCGCGCTGGGCGCGCGGCTGGCCTTGCCCGCCCAGGCGCGCTGCTGGACGTCGAGCTTCTTGCCGAGCTCCTCGGCGCTGTCGGCGGGGTCGAGCTCGAACTCGGCGTAGTGGTCCCGGAATTCGCCGGTGCTGGTCATGGGGTTGAGACTCCGGTCAGAGGGCGGCGCGAAGGATCAGACGTGTGCGGAGTTCAGAGCGCGGAGATCCGCGCGACCCGGTCGCTGAGCGCGTCGAGTTCCTGGGAGGTGAGGTTGTCCAGCCGCTCGACCTCGAACTCGCCGAGCCACTTGCCGCTGGTGCCGTCCTTGACCTCGACGTGGATGATCCCGTCGACGTCGTAGGAGTAGAAGACCTCGAACGGGGCGCCCACCGGGTACGGCGGGATCTGCAGGGTGCTCTCGCCGACGACCTTGACGTAGTCCAGGTCCTCGCCGTCGCCCTCGGTCACGGCGACGCGCAGCTTCGTCTGCTGGTTGGCGAGCGTGTGGAAGGTGTCGCTGCGGCGGGTCGGGACCGAGGTGTTGCGGGGCACGATGATCGAGTTGTACTGCAGCGAGTGGTCGTGGTCGTGGGTGGCCACCATGCCGAGGGACTGCGAGGTGACGTCCTTGATGGACTTGATCTTGCCCTTGGTGAGCCGGGCGAGCCCGTCGCCGGGCGACGTCTCCACGACGGCACCGCTGCCGATGTACTTCTTCTTCTCCTTGGCCTGCTCGCCGCGCACCTGGGCGTCGAGGCCGACCAGGGCCGCCCCGAGGGCGACGACCTCGTCCTGGTTGATACCGCGCTCGGGGTCCTTGCCGGAGAGCCGCTTGACCAGGTCCGCGACCATCGGCATCCGCGTCGAACCGCCGACGAGCAGCACCCGGTCGATACCGGCCCAGGTGAGCGAGGCGTCGGTGAGGACGCCCTCGGTGATGATGCGGGTGCGGTCCAGCAGGTCGGCGCTGAGCTCCTCGTACTTCTCACGGGTGATGCGGATCTGCTCGTGCCGGCCGTCGGCGGAGAGCATGACGACGGCCTGCGGGGCGTTGGACAGGGTGCGCTTGGCGATCTCGGCCTTGTCGCGGAGCTCGGCGAGCAGCGCGCCGTCGTCGGTGAGGTCGCGCCCTCCGGCGGCGGTGAACGCCCCGTTGAGGTGCTCCATGAGGACGCCGTCCCAGTCGAAGCCGCCCAGGTTGCGGTCGCCGTCGGTGGCGATGACGTCGTAGTCGCCGTCCACGACGCGCATCACGGTCACGTCGAAGGTGCCGCCGCCGAGGTCGTAGACCAGGACGGTGCCGATCTCCTCGCCGTCGTCCGCGCGGTCGAGCCCGTAGGCGAGCGCGGCGGCGGTGGGCTCGTTGACGATGCGCAGCACCTCGAAGCCGGCGATCTGGCCGGCGTCCTGGGTGGCGCGCCGCCTGGCGTCGTCGAAGTAGGCGGGGACGGTGATGACGACCTGGTCGACGGCCTCGCCCAGCATCATCTCCGCGTCCTCGCGCAGCCGCTTCAGCACGAGGGCGGAGATCTCCTCGGGCCGGTAGGCGACACCGGACTCGGAGGTGTAGATGGCGTTCGGCTCGCCCATGTAGCGCTTCGCGAACTGGATGACGTGGTCGGGCGCGGTCATCGCGGAGCGTTTGGCCTGGGATCCGACGACGACCGTGTCGCCCTGGAACATCACCACGGACGGGGTGATGTTCTCCCCCTCACGGTTCCTGACGATGGTGGCCGCGCCCGACGCGTCGGCCACCGCCATCGCGGAATAGGTCGTTCCGAGATCGATCCCCAAGACACGCGCCACAGCACTCTCCCCGTTGTCGGCCGTTCCACCGCACCGGACATGATGCCGTGTCACGTACAAGTGCCGCCAGGCCCTTGGGAGATCGGGGCTTGACGGGAGGGGCTGGTGGTGCTGGTGGGATCAGAGCGGACGGACCTGGGGCGGGTGGGGTCAGGCGCTGCCCATCGCGCGGGTCAGCGCGATCTCGATGACGACGCGGTCGGGGTTGAAGGCGGGCGTCCGCGCGTAGCGCTCACCGTAACGGCGGACGGCGTCGGCGATGCGTTCCGGATCGGTGCTGACCGTCGCGACACCCTCCAGGGTGGCCCAGCGGCCCTTGTCGACCTGGCACGCGGCCACCCGGGCGCCGTCGGGTCCCGCGGCCAGGACGTTCGCGACCTTGCGGCTCGCCTTGTTGGTGATCACCCGGGCGAGGCCGGCCTCCGGGTCGTACGTCACGCCGACCGCGACGACATGCGGGCTGCCGTCGGGCCGTGGTGTCGTGAGGGTGCACAGGTGATATTCGCGCCAGAAGGACAGGTACGCGGATTCGGGGTTGCGTAGGTCTCGGGCCATGGGAATGCACGCTACCGTTCCAGGGTTGAGTGGCATAGACTCAACTTGAATGAGTGATCAGACAGGAGGTTGCAGGTGGCCGTGGAAGCGGAGCTGACCAACAAGAGCCGGGAAGCGCTGAACACCGCCAACGCACACGCGGTGTCCGCCGGGAACCCGGACCTCACCCCCGCACATCTGCTGCTCGCCCTGTTGGGTGCAGCCGACAACGAGAACATCGTGGACCTGCTGGCGGCGGTCGGCGCCGACGCCGCGGAGCTGCGCGCGGGCACCGGGCGGCTGATCGCCGCGCTGCCCGTGGTCCAGGGCGCCACGGTCGCGCCCCCGCAGGCCAACCGTGACCTGCTGGCCGTCGTCGCGGACGCGTCGCAGCGCGCGAAGGACCTCGGGGACGACTACATCTCGACCGAGCACCTGCTCATCGGCATCGCCGTCAAGGGCGGCCAGGCCGGCGAGCTGCTCGTCCAGCGGGGTGCCACGGCCAAGAAGCTGCTGGACGCCTTCGAGGCCGCCCGGGGAGGACAGCGCGTGACCAGCCAGGATCCCGAGGGCACCTACAAGGCGCTCGAGAAGTACGGCACGGACTTCACCGCCGCCGCCCGCGAGGGCAAGCTCGACCCGGTGATCGGCCGGGACCAGGAGATCCGCCGGGTCGTCCAGGTGCTGTCCCGCCGCACCAAGAACAACCCGGTGCTGATCGGCGAGCCCGGCGTCGGCAAGACCGCCGTCGTCGAGGGCCTCGCCCAGCGCATCGTCAAGGGCGACGTGCCCGAGTCGCTGCGCAACAAGCGGCTGGTCTCGCTCGACCTCGGCGCGATGGTCGCGGGCGCCAAGTACCGCGGCGAGTTCGAGGAGCGGCTCAAGGCGGTGCTCTCCGAGATCAAGGAGAGCGACGGCCGGGTCATCACCTTCATCGACGAGCTGCACACGGTCGTCGGCGCGGGCGCCGGCGGCGACTCCGCCATGGACGCGGGCAACATGCTCAAGCCGATGCTGGCCCGCGGCGAGCTGCGGATGGTCGGCGCCACCACGCTCGACGAGTACCGCGAGCGCATCGAGAAGGACCCGGCGCTGGAGCGCCGCTTCCAGCAGGTGATGGTGGCCGAGCCGTCCGTCGAGGACACCATCGCGATCCTGCGCGGGCTCAAGGGCCGCTACGAGGCGCACCACAAGGTGCAGATCGCGGACTCGGCGCTGGTGGCCGCCGCCACCCTGTCGAACCGCTACATCACCTCCCGGTTCCTGCCGGACAAGGCCATCGACCTGGTGGACGAGGCAGCCTCCCGGCTCCGGATGGAGATCGACTCCTCGCCCGTCGAGATCGACGAGCTGCAGCGCGCCGTCGACCGGCTGCGCATGGAGGAGATGGCGCTCAAGAACGAGACGGACCCCGCCTCCGTCCAGCGGCTGGAGAAGCTGCGCAAGGACCTCGCCGACAAGGAGGAGGAGCTGCGCGGCCTGACCGCCCGCTGGGAGAAGGAGAAGGAGGGCCTGAACCGCGTCGGCGCCATCAAGGAGAGCCTGGACGAGGTGAACACCGACATCGAGCGCGCCCAGCGCGACGGTGACTTCGAGGCCGCGTCCAAGCTGCTCTACGGCGAGAAGCCGCGGCTGGAGGCCGAGCTGGCCGAGGCCACCGAGGCCGAGGCGGCCGCCGCCAAGGACACCATGGTCAAGGACGAGGTCGGTCCTGACGACATCGCCGACGTCGTCGGCGCCTGGACCGGCATCCCGGCCGGCCGGCTGCTGGAGGGCGAGACCCAGAAGCTGCTGCGCATGGAGGACGAGCTGGGCCGCCGGCTCATCGGCCAGACCGAGGCCGTCCGCTCCGTCTCCGACGCGGTGCGCCGCTCGCGCTCCGGCATCTCCGACCCCGACCGGCCGACCGGATCGTTCCTGTTCCTCGGCCCCACCGGCGTCGGCAAGACCGAGCTGGCCAAGGCGCTGGCGGACTTCCTCTTCGACGACGAGCGCGCCATGGTCCGCATCGACATGAGCGAGTACGGCGAGAAGCACTCCGTCGCCCGGCTCGTCGGCGCCCCGCCCGGGTACGTCGGCTACGAGGAGGGCGGCCAGCTCACCGAGGCCGTCCGGCGGCGCCCGTACAGCGTGGTGCTGCTCGACGAGGTCGAGAAGGCGCACCACGACGTCTTCGACGTGCTGCTCCAGGTGCTCGACGACGGCCGGCTCACCGACGGCCAGGGCCGCACGGTCGACTTCCGCAACGCGATCCTGATCCTGACGTCGAACCTGGGCAGCCAGTACCTGGTCGACCCGGTGCTCGGCGACGCGGAGAAGAAGCAGAGCGTCCTGGAGACGGTGCGGATGTCCTTCAAGCCGGAGTTCCTGAACCGGCTCGACGACATCGTGGTGTTCAGCGCGCTGAACAAGGAGGAGCTGCGGCACATCGCCCGGCTGCAGACGGACCGGCTCGCCGACCGGCTGCGGGACCGCCGGCTGGTCCTGGAGGTCACCGACGCCGCCCTGGACTGGCTCGCCGACGAGGGCAACGACCCGGCGTACGGCGCGCGGCCGCTGCGCCGTCTGGTGCAGACCGCGATCGGTGACCCGCTGGCCCGCGCGATCCTGTCCGGCGAGGTCGTCGACGGCGACACCGTCCGGGTCGACCGGGCGGGCGAGGGCCTGATCGTCGGCCCCGCGCCGTCCCTGTCCAAGACGGTCTGACCAGGCCGCCCCCGGCGTGGATCCGCCGGGGGTTGCCAGACCCCTCGGCGCATGGGGGAGGATGGAAGGAATCCGTACGAAGGGAACTCACGGTGAGCATCGATCCGTCCTCGATTCCTAATTTCGGGGGCCAGCCGGACCCCGAGCAGAACGGCCCCGCCGCCAGCGCGGTCATCCCCGACCAGGACCTGGTCAAGCAGCTGCTCGAACAGATGGAGCTGAAGTTCGTCGTCGACGACGAGGGTGACCTCGCGGCGCCGTGGGAGGAATTCCGCGCGTACTTCATGTTCCGCGGCGAGGAGGACCAGCAGATCTTCGCGGTCCGGACCTTTTACGACCGGCCGTACACCGTCGATGACAAGCCGCAGCTGCACGAGGTCATCGACGACTGGAACCGCCGCACCCTGTGGCCGAAGGTCTACACGCACACGCACGACGACGGCTCCGTCCGTCTGATCGGCGAGGCGCAGATGCTGATCGGCCTGGGCGTCAACCTGGAGCACTTCGTCTCCAGCACGGTCAGCTGGGTACGCGCCTCGATCGAGTTCGACAAGTGGGTCGTGGAGACCCTCGGACTCGAGAAGGACGTGGACGCCGACGGCGGCGCCAAGGGCGACGAAGGCACCAACGGCGACGACGCCTGACGCAGCCCGGATCTTGGATCTTGGATTGTGGATCTTGGGTTGCAGGACGCCGGATCGAAAACGCCGGATCAGACCGGCGCGGAGACGACCGTCAGCAGGTACGTCCCGTAGAAGAACGAGAGCCCGGCCAGCGCGGCCACCGCTACGGCGGCGGTGCGCGGCCGGGCTTTCGCCAGTGCCAGGGCGGCCGGGATCAGCAGCGGGAAGGCCGGCAGCAGGAAGCGCGGCTTGGATCCGAAGTAGTGCGAGCCGCCCAGCGCGATGAGCACCAGCACCCCCGCGTAGACCGCGAGCGGCAGCGGGATCCGGTCCAGCAGCGCCAGCGCGAGCAGCACCAGCGCGGCGGCGGCGATGGCGACGACCATGTAGCTCATGAGCTGGTCGCGGTCGAGGATCAGATGCCGGACGTACTCCACGGAATTGCGGCCGAAGTCGAACTCCGAGCCCCAGCCGCGCTGCACGTCGAAGTACCCCAGCGGCCGGCCCGTCTGCAGGCCCACCCAGCCGATGTACCCGCACCAGCCCAGCGGCGCGATCAGCGCGGCCGCCCAGGCCGCCCGCTCCTGCGGCAGCCCCTCGCGGCGGCGCCGCCAGGCGTCGGCGGCGACGGTCACGCCGACGGCCGCCACCACCGCGACGCCGTTCGGGCGGGCCAGCCCGGCGAGCAGCGCCAGCACCCCCGCGGCGAGCCAGCGCCGGGTGAGCAGTGCGTGGAGCGCCCAGGCGGCGCAGGCGGTCAGCAGCGGCTCGGTGTACGCCATCGTCAGCACGACGGAGTGCGGCAGCAGCCCCCACAGCAGCACGAGGGCGATCCCGGCCCGCCGGCCGTACAGCCGCTCGCCGATCGCGTAGATCCCCCAGGCGGCCAGGGCGGCCGCGCCCCAGGAGATCAGCAGCCCGGTGTTGACCCGGCCGATGGGCAGGACGGCGGAGCCGGCCCTGATCAGCGCCGGGTAGAGCGGGAAGAACGCCAGGTCGCTGAAGCTCATCCCCTGCGTGGTGGCGGACGGGAAGAACGTCCCGTAGCCCCATTCGGCGATCCGCTCGTACCAGCGCGCGTCCCAGCTCTGCCCGAAGAGACTGCGCGGATGCAGTCCGGCGTGCACCGCCCACGCCGTCACCAGCACGGCGCCGGCCAGCCGGGTGGCGGCGAAGAGGACCAGGGCGGGGGCGGCCCGGCGCAGCGAGCCGCGCCAGGCGAGGGCCCGGCCGGGCGGCGCGTCGGGTGCGGGGTGCGACCCGTTGGTCCGGGGGCTGGACGAGACCGGCTCGGCCGTGTGCACCGTACCGCTCCTTTCGGGCCCGGTCGGGGCGCCGTCGGGTCCGCCCGGCTCCGCTCGGAGTGGCGGGTCTGACGGTACGACTATGCGGTGATCGTCCTGAGCGGAACGTGCTCCCCGGCGCACGCCGAGTCGCATTCCACCCGCTTGGCGGACGCCCTTGCCCGGCCCGGGGGGCAGGGGCATTCTGGATTCGAACGGTGTCGCAATAAGGCGCCGGGAAAACATCGTTGGGCGCGGTAGCAGGGCGTCGGCTCCTCGCGGGAAGCTCGGATGGTGGATTCCAAAGTCACTGAACTGATCCGGTTCCTGGTCCTGAGTGGTGGTCAGGGACCGCCACGTGACTGGACCAGGCTCTGCGCCGAGGTGCTCGGGGTCGACGGGATCGCGATCTCGGTGGCCTCGGACGGCACGGAGCTGCTGTGGTTCAGTGACGAGCGGAGCGCACGGCTGGACGATCTGCAGTTCACGCTCGGCGAGGGCCCCAGCGTGGAGGCCGCCCGGGACGGGTCGCTGAACCTGGAGTCCGATCTGGAGCGCGCGTTCGGGGAGCGCTGGCCCGCCTTCGTCCCCGCCGCGGTCGACTCCGGGGTGCTGGCGGTCTTCGCCTTCCCGCTGCGGCTCGGCGCGATCTGCTGCGGCGGGATGACGGGCCACCGGCGGCGGCCGGGACCGCTGGGCGAGCAGGCCGTCGCGGACGCGCTGACCATCGCCGACGCCATGGCCGTCTACCTGCTGGCGCTGGGGCCGCGCGAGACGGGCCCCGCCGCCCTCACCGCCGGTACCGGGTACCCGGGCGGCGTGGACGGGAACGGCGGGAACACCGGCGGCGGTCTCGGGAGCGGGTTCCTGACCGGGTTCGGGGACCTGCACCGAGCGGAGGTGCACCAGGCGGCCGGGATCAGCAGCGTCCTGCTGGACGTGCCGCTGCCGGAGGCGTTGGTGCGGCTGCGCGGGCACGCGTACGCGTCGGACCGCCCCATCCTCGATGTCGCCCGGGACATCATCGGCGACCGCCTGCGGTTGCCGCGCGACCCGGCATCGTGAAGGACCGGGCGGGAAGGCGACAGGACGGAGCGGGCCGGGGCGGAACGGGGACGAGGCGGAGCGGGGATGGGGCGGAGCGCGACTGGGCGGGACGGGACGGCGCACGGTACGGCTTCGGAACCACGTTCGGCGGCAGAAAGGCAGGCGGTCATGGATCGCGAACAACGGCTGGCCGACACCTTCGTCGGGTTGGCGGACACGCTGATCGACGACTTCGACATCATCGAGTTCCTCCATCAGCTGTCCACCCGGTGCGTGGAGCTGCTGGAGGTGTCGGCCGCCGCGATCATGCTCGCGCTGCCCGGCGCCGATCTGCAGCCGGCCGCCGCCTCCGACGACCGCGCCGACCTCTCCGATCTGCTGGCGCTGAACCAGCGCGAGGGCCCCGCGCTGGACTGCTACCGCACCGGATCACCGGTCGGGCCGTTCGACGTCTCCCGCTCGACGCCGCAGTGGCCGGGCTTCGCCGGCCAGGCCCGCCGCGCGGGATACGGCGTGGTCTGCGCGCTGCCGCTGCGGCTGCGGCGCGAGGTGATCGGCTCGCTGCTCCTGCTGCGCGCCGGCGCGACACCGCTGGACAGCGCCGACGTCCGGCTGGCGCAGGCCCTTGCCGACGCCGCCACGATCGGCATCCTGCACCAGCAGACGCTGCACCGGCACGCCGCGCTCACCGCCCAGCTGCACACCGCGCTGCACAGCCGCATAGCGATCGAACAGGCCAAGGGCGTGCTGGCCGCCCGCTGGGGGACCACCGTGGACGAGGCCTTCAACGCGATGCGCCGCCATGCCCGCACCCAGCGCCGGCTGCTCAGCGATGTCGCTCACGACATCGTCAACGGCGGATTCCAGCCGGACCGGGTCGAGTAGCCCCCAGCGCACCCCGTCTCCCCCTGCCACCGTCCCCCGCCGCATATCGTGAGCCTCCTGTGGTGGGCCCAGCGAACTGGCTCAGGGAAATGGGGAACGCATGGGTGAGTGGAGTCCGGCCGCGCGGGTGCGGGGCGTCGGAACGTCGATCTTCACCGAGATGACGGAGCTGGCCAGAAGGACCGGGGCCGTCAATCTGGGGCAGGGGGTGCCGGAGCTGGCCAGTCCCGCGACGCTGCTCAAGGACGTGGCCGAGGCCGTGCTCGCGGGCAACAACCAGTACCCGCCCGCCACCGGCTTCCCCGCGCTCCGCACCGCCGTCGCCGAACACCAGCTGCGGCGCTACGGGCTCGACTACCGGCCGGACGGCGAGGTGCTGGTCACCACCGGCGCCACCGAGGCCATCGCGGCGGCGCTGCTCGCGTTCTGCGACCCCGGGGACGAGGTCCTGGCCTTCGACCCCTGCTACGACGCCTATCCCGCCGCCGCCCGGCTCAGCGGCGCCACGCTGGTCGGCGTCCCGCTGGAGGCCGACGGCGACGGCTTCGTGATGAACGCCGACGCGCTGCGCGCCGCCGTGACGCCCAGAACCCGCGTCCTGGTGCTCAACACCCCGCACAACCCGATGGGCAAGGTGTTCACGGCCGCGGAACTCGACGCGATCGCCGACGTCTGCCGGGAACACTCGCTCATCGTGGTAACCGACGAGGTGTACGAGCACCTGGTCTACGACGAGACCCCGCACCGGACGATCGCGGCGCTGCCCGGCATGCGGGAGCGGACGCTGATCATCTCCTCGGCGGGCAAGACCTTCAACGTCACCGGCTGGAAGATCGGCTGGATCTGCGGACCCGCGCCGCTCGTCGCCGCCGCCGGCTCCGTCAAGCAGTTCCTCACCTACGCCTCCGGCACCCCGTACCAGGAGGCGCTGGCCCGGATGCTCGGCTCCGTCGAGGAGTGGGCGGCGGAGCTGCGCGGCACCCTGCGCACCAACCGCGATCTGCTGAGCGACGGCCTGAAGCGGGCCGGGCTGCGCCCGTACCGCGCGGAGGCCGGGTACTTCCTGCAGGCGGACGTACGGCCCTGGGGCTACACGGACGGCGTCACGTTCTGCCGGGAACTGCCGGAGCGGGCGGGCGTCGTCGCCATTCCGACGTCGGCCTTCTACCAGGGGCAGGACGCCCCTTCCTGGCTGGTCCGATTTTCCTTCTGCAAGCGCGAGGAATCGGTACGTACCGCCGTCGACCAGCTGGTGCGGGCCCGCTGAGAAGTTTTCGAACCTCTGGACTTCCTCAACTCTGCTTTCGAGCCGATTCGGCGGGGGCATCACCGTCGCACGAACACAATCACAGCTCAGGAAGACGGGGGCGGGGAAGATGCGTGCATTCCTCATTGGTCTGGTCGCGGTAGTGGTCATCATCGCCATAGCGGTGCAACTGCAGCGCCGGAGCCGATCGGTGAACCTGTGCAAGGGACGGGGCCGCGGACGGGGCCGGGCGGGCGCGGGCAGCGCGAGCGCCACGGCGGGAGGCGGCAGCTGGTGGGCCTTCAGCGGCTCGGACGGGGGCGGCTCCGGGGGCGGCCACCACGGCGGAGGCGGTCACCACTCCTGTGGCGGCGGGCATTCCTGTGGCGGCGGTTCGTCGTGTGGCGGGGGTTCCTCCTGCGGAGGAGGCGGCGGCTGCGGCAGCAGTTGATCGGTGGAATTGCATGTGGCCCATGCCCATTCGCATATGCGCCCGGTGGAACTGTCACCCGCCGGGCGCAGTTGTGGTGAACACCTGAACCGATATGCGCTCCTGGGGATGTAAAGCGCGTGAAGATGGGTAAAAAGGCTGAAGGCACCCGGCGTTTCATGATTCCGTATCTACCGGACCCCACGTGGGCGCGAGCCGACGTACGTTCCCGCCAGATCCACCAACAGGTGCGGGTCGGCCCATCATCCATTGCGTGCTTGCGGAGCCGACCCATGCTCACCACTCTCCAGACCGCTTACACCGATACCCGTGCCGGAGACCTGGCCTGGTGCCTGGGCAGGGAAGCGCTGCCCGCGCTCGCCGTGCTCGACCTCCAGCTCAGCGGCGCGGACCAGCCCCCCGTGCAGGTGCAGATGCGCCTGCTCGGTGCCTCCCACCAGGTACTCATCGAATCCGAGGCCGGCGGTTGTTCGGAAACCGTCGCCTGCATCCCGGGAAGTCAGACTCCGCTCCCTTTTGGCGTCGCCAAACGGATCGGCACATGGGACTACGAATTCGCGGCGCGCGTCGAGACGTTGTCGCGCGGCTCCTTCGCGGGCCGGGCGCAGGAACTGCTCGCGCTGGTCGCGGATCATCCGCACGGTCTCGCGGGAACGTTTCCCGGGGATCCGCACGCGTTCACCGCGATGCTCGTCCAGCACAGCGAGGGCAGCGTCCGCTGGCGCACCTGGCACGCCTATCCCCAGGAAGGGCGGTTGGTGGCGACCAGGTCGCGCGTCAGTGCCCTTCCGTAGCGGTACGGCGGGCGGGCCGTGGGCGGAGTGCGCTGCGGCGCGAGCGCTCGGAGCGCACTTTTGCGAGCCGTGGTGGTACTCATCGCGCCCTCAAGTGACGTCAAGTGCCCTCAAAATGCACCCCTGTGGGTGACAAATGCGACCGCAAGCCTGACATAGCGTTCATTCATGATCGACCAGTCAAGCCGCCGGTCCGCCGTGCGGCTCCCCGTACCGGTCGGCCCGGCCCGTGCACTGGTCCTCGCCGCCGTCTTCGTCTGCGCCGCCTGCGGCCTGATCTACGAGCTCGAACTCGTCGCGCTCGCCTCGTACCTGGTCGGTGACTCCGTCACCCAGGCCTCCGTCATCCTCTCGGTGATGGTCTTCGCCATGGGCGTCGGCTCCCTGCTCGCCAAGCGGATACGGTGCGTCGCGGCCGTCGGGTTCGCGGGTGTGGAGGCGGCGCTCGCGCTGGTCGGCGGCCTCTCGGTGATGGCGCTGTACGCGTGCTTCGCCTGGTTCGGCATGGCGCGTCCGGCGATGATCGGCTGCGCGTTCGCCATCGGCGTGCTGATCGGCGCCGAGATCCCGCTGCTCATGACGCTCATCCAGCGGATCCGCCGGCAGGACGCGAGCGGCGCCGTCGCCGATCTCTTCGCCGCGGACTACGTCGGCGCGCTGGCCGGCGGACTCGCCTTCCCGTTCCTGCTGCTGCCGGCGTTCGGCCAGCTCACCGGCGCGCTGGTCACCGGCGCGGTGAACGCGGTCGCCGGCGCCGCGATGGTGCTGTGGCTGTTCCGCAACGACCTCACCCCGAGTGCCCGCAACTGGCTGCTCGTCGCCAACCTCGGCGTGCTGGCGGTGCTCGGCGGCGCCGCCCTCACGGCCGGCCCGTTCGAACAGGCCGCGCGGCGCGCGGTGTACGGCGGCGATGTGCGCGTCGCCGAACAGACCGATGTGCAGGAGATAGTCCTCACCGGGGGCTCCGGCGCCCCCGTCCAGCTGTTCTTCGACGGGCGGCTGCGGGTCTGCGGAGCCGACGAGTTCCGGTACCACGAGGCGCTGGTGCACCCGGCGATGGCCGGCCGGCACTCGCACGTCCTCATCCTCGGCGGCGGCGACGGCCTCGCCCTGCGCGAGGTGCTCCGGTACCCGGACGTCACGTCGGTGACCGTCGTGGACCTGGACGGCGAGCTCGTCCGGCTCGCCCGCACGGACGCCGACCTCGTCGCCCTCAACCGGCACGCCTACGCCGATCCGCGGGTCCACACCGTCACCGCCGACGCCTTCGACTGGCTCCGGGCCGGCCGCCCGGGGCCGTACGACGTGATCCTCGCCGATCTGCCCGACCCCGGGATCTCGCGCAGCGCGAAGCTGTACTCCGAGGAGTTCTACGGACTGGCGGGCCGCGCGCTGGCCCGGGACGGCCGGCTCGCCGTCCACGCCGGCTCGCCGAGCGCGGCCCGGCACACCTACTGGACGATCGACGCGACGCTGCGGGCCACCGGGCTGCTCACCGTGCCGTATCTGACCGGCGGGCGGGACTGCGGGCCCCCGTCGGGGCCCGACCGCTGGTCCGGCAGGACGGGTGACGGTCCCACCGACTGGGGCTTCGTGCTGGCCTCGCGCGTCCAGCCGGAGCTGCGCCTCGCCCCGGACGCGCCACCGCTGCGCTCACTGACCCCGGCGGCCCTGCGGTCGCTGCGCGAGGCCGCCTGGGCCTCCCGCGAGAGCGGACTCGCGCCTTCCACGCTGATGCGGCCGCGGGTGGGGGGGTGAGGGGGTGGGGGCACGGTTCCGCGCCTGCTGCCGGGGCCGGTTCCGGTCCGGCCCGGAGGCGTGGCTCGGGCCCGCGCCCGGTCCGGCCGGTGCGACCCGGTGACCTGGGCGGCCGACGGTCGGTAGGCTCCCCGCATGGAGCATGAGGTGTTCGTTCCGGTCCTGGCGGAAACCATTCGGCAGGCACTCGCCGATCCGGCCCGCGTCGCCGCGAGCCTGCCCGGCTGGCAGCCCGACCCCGGCGGGGACGTTCTCACCGGCCGGCTGCGCGTGCGGGCCGGCGGTTCGACGATCACCTACCGCGGCTCGCTCCGCGTCACCGAGCGCGCCGGCGGGTTCTCCGTCGAGGGCGAGGGCGCGGAGGCCCGCGGCACCGGCAGCGTGAAGTTCTCGCTCGGAGTGCTCGTCGAGGAGGCCGACCAGGCCGTTCCCGGCACGATGCTGTCCTTCACCGGCACCGCGACCGCCGACGGGCGGCTCGGTACGTTCGACGGCCCCGCCCGCGAGACCGCGGCCCGCCGGCTGCTCGACCGCTTCACCGCGGAACTGACGGCCGGGCTCCCCGGACTGCCCGAGGAACCCGATGTCGTCGACGGCCTCGACGGGGCCGACGAGGGCGGGGAACCGGACCCGGCCGAGGAGATCGCGCTGGTCGAGATGGACCTGAACGAGGTCGAGGTGGAGGTCGAGGTCCCGGAGACCGCGGCCGAGCTCGACGACCTCGAACCCCCGGCCGAGGCCGCCCACGCCCGCCGCACGATGATCGGCCGCAGCGCGGAGGAGGTCGACCACGCCCCGCCCCGCGGCCGTTACGCCCCCGCGCCCTCCGCGGCGACCACCTCCACCACCGCCACCCTCCGCTGGGCCGCACCCGCCGCCGCGGTCCTGGTGGCCTCCGCGGTCGTGGTGGGCCGGGTGCTGCGCCGCCGGCGGTAGGCCCCGGCGGCCGCCGGGGCACACATGATCGAGGGACAGGCCCTACGCTCATACGGTGACGACTGGGAAGAAACTGACGGCGGGCGACGCCGAACTGACCGTGGTGCCGCAGGACGGCTGCCGTATCGCCTCGCTGACGGTCGGCGGGACCGAACTGCTGCGCCAGGGCGACCGGTACGGCGCGTTCATCATGGTGCCGTGGTGCGGCAGGACCGAGAACGGCCGGTTCCGCAACGGCGGGATCGTCCACCAGCTGCCGGTGGACGCGCCCCCGCACGCGATCCACGGCACGGGCCGGCACACCGCGTGGCACGACGGTCCCGACGGTACGGACTCGGCGGCGTCGTACTACTTCGACCTGGCCGACCCGTGGCCGTATCCGGGCCGCGTCACGCAGACCTTCGAACTGGGCGAGAACGAGCTGCGGATGACCCTGTCGGTGGAGGCGTCCGCCGACTCGTTCCCGGCGCAGGCCGGTTGGCACCCCTGGTTCCTGCGGAACCTCGGGCAGGGCGGCCGTGACGCCGAGGTGGACTTCAGCCCGGCGTGGCAGGAGGAGCGCGGCGACGACCACCTGCCGACGGGCAAGCGGACCGAGCCGAAGCCCGGACCGTGGGACGACTGCTTCGGCATGCCGGACGGTGTGGACGTGTCGCTGACCTGGCCCGGCGAGCTGCGGGTCCGGGTGACCAGCCCGGCCGAATGGGTCGTGGTCTACGACGAGCAGCCCGAGGCCGTGTGCGTCGAGCCGCAGTCCGGGCCGCCGAACGGCCTCAACACGCTGCCGCGCCTCGTCACGCCGATCGATCCGCTGGAGATCACGACGGTCTGGTCCTGGGAGCGGCTGGGCTGATTCCGCCCGAGCCGATCGCGGCGGCTAATCTCGACGCCATGAGTGACGTGCGCGAGGCCCTGCTGCAGCAGATCAAGGACAAGGCCGTGGTCCACGGCAAGGTGACCCTCTCCTCCGGGCTGGAGGCCGACTTCTACGTCGACCTCCGCCGGATCACCCTGGACGGCGAGGCGGCGCCGCTGACCGGCCAGGTGATGCTGGACCTGACCAAGGACCTCGACTTCGACGCCGTCGGCGGACTGACCCTCGGCGCCGACCCGGTGGCCGGCTCGATGCTGCACGCCGCCGCCGCCCGCGGCCGCCGGCTCGACGCCTTCGTCGTCCGCAAGGCGACCAAGGCCCACGGCATGCAGCGCCGGATCGAGGGCACCGAGGTCAAGGGCCGTCGCGTCCTGGTCGTCGAGGACACCTCGACCACCGGCGGCTCGCCGCTGACCGCCGTCGAAGCGGTGCGCGAGGCCGGCGGCGAGGTCGTGGCCGTCGCCGTCATCGTGGAGCGCGGCGCCGCCCCGGCGATCGAGGCGGCCGGGCTGCCGTATCTCGCCGCCTACTCGCTGGCCGACCTCGACCTCGGCTGAGTCCCGGCTGCGCCGGGGAAGCACGGGAAAGAGCTTCTGACCTGCGGATCTACCGGCCCTCTGGATGTTCCACGTGGAACCGCCAGGGGGCCTTCGCATGCGAGGTGTGCACCGAGGTGGTGTTCGAGCGGGTCTCTGGGAGGATGGTGCCGACAAAGACGTCGTACCGCAGTATCAGGACCCGCACATCACGAGGAGCGGACAAATGCCCATCGCAACCCCCGAGGTCTACAACGAGATGCTCGACCGGGCGAAGGCAGGCAAGTTCGCCTACCCGGCCATCAACGTGACCTCGTCGCAGACGCTGCACGCCGCGCTGCGCGGCCTGGCCGAGGCGGAGAGCGACGGCATCATCCAGATCTCCACCGGTGGCGCGGAGTTCCTGGGCGGTCAGTACAGCAAGGACATGGTCACCGGCGCGGTCGCGCTGGCGGAGTTCGCGCACATCGTGGCCGAGAAGTACCCGGTCACCGTCGCGCTGCACACCGACCACTGCCCCAAGGACAAGCTGGACGCGTACGTCCGTCCGCTGCTCAAGATCTCGCAGGACCGTGTCGCCGCGGGCCGCCTGCCGCTCTTCCAGTCCCACATGTGGGACGGCTCGGCGGAGAACCTCAACGACAACCTCGCCATCGCGCAGGAGCTGCTCGCCCAGGCCGTCAAGGCCAACATCATCCTCGAGGTGGAGATCACCCCGACCGGTGGCGAGGAGGACGGTGTCTCGCACGAGATCAACGACTCCCTCTACACCACCCCGGACGACGCGTTCCGTACCGTCGAGGCCCTGGGCCTGGGCGAGAAGGGCCGCTACCTGCTGGCCGCGTCCTTCGGAAACGTGCACGGCGTCTACAAGCCGGGCAACGTCGTCCTGCGCCCGGAGATCCTCAAGGAGCTCCAGGTCGCGGTCGCCGAGAAGCACGGCAAGGCCAACGCCTTCGACTTCGTCTTCCACGGCGGTTCCGGCTCGACGATCGAGGAGATCAACGAGGCCCTGGAGAACGGCGTCGTCAAGATGAACATCGACACCGACCTGCAGTACGCCTTCACCCGGCCGGTCGCGGACCACATGTTCCGCAACTACGACGGTGTGCTGAAGGTCGACGGCGAGGTCGGCAACAAGAAGGTCTACGACCCCCGCGTCTGGGGCAAGTCCGCCGAGGCCGGCATGGCCGCGCGCGTCGTCGTCGCCGCCGAGAACCTGCGCTCCGCGGGCAACAAGATCAAGTAATTCGCGGCGCCACCGCGCAGTGCCGCTCCACGGCACGACCGTGCGGTAATGCTCCACACGCAGCCCCCTGGGTCCGCCGTTCCGGCCCAGGGGGCTGCGTGCTGTCCCGGACAGGGCAGACTGGAACGCATGGCCATTCACAAAGACCTTCTCGGGGGTCCGCCCCCGACCCATCTGCCCGACGACCCGGAGCCGCGCGAGCTGCTCGCCTCCGGGGCGGCGCCCTCCGAGGTGGCCGCCAAGTACCCCGCCTCCTCTCTGGCCTGGGCCCAGCTCGCCGACGACGCCTTCGAAGGGGGCCGGGTCGTCGAGTCGTACGCCTACGCGCGCACCGGCTACCACCGCGGCCTCGACGCGCTGCGCCGCGCCGGCTGGAAGGGCCACGGCCCGGTGCCGTTCGAACACGAGCCGAACCGCGGCTTCCTGCGCGCGCTGCACGCCCTCGCCCGCGCCGCGCAGTCGATCGGCGAGCAGGAGGAGTACGAGCGCTGCTCGTCCTTCCTCCGCGACAGCTCGCCGACCGCGGCGGACACCCTCGGCTGAGGAACCGGCGACGGGACCTGCGACGAGAGCCGCGACGGGACCCCGGACCGGGCCCCGGGCGGGACGAGTGGTGTGACGCGTGAGGGAACTCGCCTACGTCACCCACCTCTTGGGCTGATCCGGCCCTCTCCCGTCCGGCCGCCGATTGCCCCCGAACTGCAGCAGAAGCTGACAAAAATTCATGCGGTTTGGCATTGGACCGAACCCATGTGTGATTGTGAGCGTCATTGTCTGTGAGCACCGTGGGAGCAGTCGGCGGCCGGGGAGGCCGCCACCCCGGTGGCGCCTTCAGGGGGAGCTTTGACCCATCACGCACCGGTGGCCGGCGGCGACCGACAGCGAGGCCCCAGCCGTCGGGGGAGCCGGAGCCAGGCCGCGCGCCGGCGTCGGCGTGCCCAACGGCGCGTGCGGCTGCTGCTGACCCTCACCGTGCTGGCCGTACTGGTCGGCGGTGTCGCCGCGTGGTGGAGCGGTGGTTCGGACGACGTCGCGGACGCGTCGGCGCCGACCGCGCCGGCCGCCGCGTCCTCCCCGACCGCCGCCGCGTCGAAGGACGTGCCGCCGAGCGCGGCCCCCAAGAGCCCCAAGGCCTCCGCGTCGGCAAGCGTGACGAAGGGCGCCGGCAAGTCGACCCCGGTACCGAAGTCGGGGCCCGGCACCTTCAAGGCGGGCAAGGGCAAGGGCGACGGCTCCACGGTCGGCAAGGGCGTCATCCGCACCTACCGGGTCCAGGTGGAGGACGGCATCCTGGTCTCCGCCGACCAGGCGGTGGACGAGGTGGCGGCGATCCTCGCCGACCCCCGCAGCTGGACCCGTGACGGCAAGCACGGCTTCCGCCAGGTGTCGTCCGGCAGCGCGGACCTGGTCATCCGGATAGCCACGCCCGACACCGCCGACGCGCTCTGCCTGGCCGCCATCCACCAGGACACCGGGAACGAGCTGAACTGCGAGGTCCCCGGCGGTGTGGTGGTGAACCTCCGGCGGTGGATCCTGGGCTCGCCGACGTTCACCGGCCCCATCTCCGACTACCGCGCCCTGATCATCAACCATGAGGTCGGGCACAGCCTCGGCCACGGCCACGAGGGCTGCCCCGGCCCCGGCAAGCTCGCGCCCGCGATGATGCAGCAGATCAAGGGCCTCGACGGCTGCCTGCCGAACGCCTGGCCGTACGACCGCCAGGGGCGCTACATCAGCGGCCCGCACGTGACCTGAAGGCCTTGCCGAATCACCGCGCTCGACAGATGATCTCGGCGTGGCCCGGTGACCCCGGGCCGAGATCCTGAAGGGAACGGAAATGTCCGAAACACCGGCCGAGAGTCCGGAGACCCCGAACCTCGACTTCCAGGGCACCACCCCTTACGAGGACTACGTCCAGGCGGATGTCCTCACCCACCTTCAGCACACCCTCTCCGACGATCCCGGAGAGATGGTCTTCCTGGTCACCACCCAGGTCATGGAGCTGTGGTTCACCGTCCTCGTCCATGAGTGGCACACCGCGGGGCAGGCGCTCCGCGAGAACGACATCCCGACGGCGATGGCGGCGCTCAAGCGCAGCACCTACGAGCTCGAATCGCTCAACGCCTCCTGGAAGCCGCTCGCGCACCTCACCCCTGGGCAGTTCAACGCGTACCGCAGCGCGCTCGGCGAGGGCTCCGGATTCCAGTCCGCGATGTACCGGCGGATGGAGTTCCTGCTCGGCGAGAAGTCGGCGTCCATGCTCGTCCCGCACCGCGGTTCGCCGCGGGTGTACGCCGAGCTGGAGAAGGCCCTGCACGAGCCGAGCCTGTACGACGAGGTGCTCGGCCTGCTGCAGCGGCGCGGCCACGACATCCCCGCCGAACTCCTCGAACGCGATCTCTCGCTGCGCTACGAGCCCGACCCGGCCGTCGAGCGCGCCTGGCAGCGGATCTACTCCGCCGCCGAGGCCACTCCGGAAGCCGCCGAGGCCACTCCGGGGGCCACCGCCGGTGACGCCGACCTGCTGCGGCTGGGCGAGGCGCTGACCGAGGTCGCCGAGCTGGTCTGGCGCTGGCGCAACGACCATCTGGTGGCGACCCGCCGCGCGATGGGCTCCAAGACGGGCACCGGCGGCTCAGCGGGCGTGGCCTGGCTGGAGAAACGTGCCACCAAGAACGTCTTCCCCGAGCTGTGGACGGCGCGCAGCCATGTCTGACGCCTCGCCGCGGGAGGAGGCCGGACGGCTCGACGCCGCCGACGGGCTCGCCGAGATCCGCGACCGGTTCACCCTCGACGAGACCGTCTACCTGGACGGCAACTCCCTGGGCGCCCTCCCCACCACGGTCGCGCCCCGGCTGCGGGACGTCATCGAGCGCGAATGGGGCAGTCTGCGCATCCGCTCCTGGGACGAGAGCGGCTGGTGGACCGCACCCGAGCGGATCGGGGACCGCATCGGCGCGCTGATCGGCGCGGCCCCCGGCCAGGTCGTGGCCGGCGACTCCACCAGCGTCAACGTCTTCAAGGCGGTCGTGGCGGCCGTCCGGATGGCGGGGGAGGACCGCACCGAGATCCTCGTGGACGCGGCGACCTTCCCGACCGACGGCTACCTCGCCGAGTCCGCGGCCCGGATGACCGGCCGTACCGTCCGGCCCGTCGCTGCCGGGGCGATGGCGGACGCCATGGGCGACCGCACCGCCGTCGCGCTCGTCAACCACGTCGACTACCGCACCGGGCGGCTGCACGACCTGCCCGGTACGACGGCCGCCGCCCACGCGGCGGGCGCCCTGGTCGTCTGGGACCTGTGCCACAGCGCGGGCGCGCTGCCGGTCGGCCTCGACGCGCACGGCGTGGACCTCGCCGTCGGCTGCTCGTACAAGTACCTCAACGGCGGCCCCGGCGCGCCCGCGTACCTGTACGTCCGCCGTGATCTGCAGTCCCGCTTCGACTCGCCGCTGCCGGGCTGGAACTCGCACGCCGATCCCTTCGGCATGAGCTCCGACTACCGCCCCGCCGACGGCGCCGTCCGCGGCCGCGTCGGCACGCCCGACATCCTGTCGCTGCTGGCCCTCGACGCCGCGCTCGACGTCTGGGACGGCGTCGACATCGCGGACGTACGGGCCAAGAGCCTGGCCCTGACCGACTTCTTCCTCGCCTGCGTCGAGCGGTACGTGCCGGCCGGCCGGGTCACGTCGATCACCCCGGCCCCGCACGAACACCGCGGGAGCCAGGTCGCGCTGCGCTGCGACGACGCCGGCGAGGTCATGCGCCGGCTGACCGAACGCGGCGTGGTGGGCGACTACCGGCGCCCCGACGTCCTGCGCTTCGGCTTCACCCCGCTCTACACGCGGTTCGCCGACGCGGAACGCGCCGCGCAGGTGCTCGCCGACGTGCTTCGCGAGGTCGACGAGGAGACCGGTGCGAAGCCCGGCCCAGAGGTCGTGGAAGCCGGCCGCGAAGCCGGTGCGCCGTCCGGTCACGACGCCGTTGAAGGGAACCGATAACCGATGCCGGCCTCCACGCCCGAGCACGCCGCCCACCGCGCACCGGCTCCGGCCGGCCCCGGCCCGGCGGACGCCGCCGCGAAGCGTGCGGAGGCGGAGGAGGCATCGGCCTTCGCGCACGCGGCCGTCCCCCCGGACGTGACCGCGCCCTACGGTGAACTGCCCGACCAGATCGCCGACTTCTACCGGCCGCGCAGTGCGCCCGGCACCGCCGTACGGCCCGCGCCGCTGGTCGTGGTGGTGCACGGCGGTGCCTGGCGCGCACCCTACGACCGCCGGCACATCTCGCCGTTCGCCGCCTACCTCGCCGGCCGCGGCTTCGCCGTGGCGTCGGTGGAGTACCGGCGCGGCGGCGAGGAGCCGCCGTCCGGCGGCGACGGCTGCGCCTACCCGCGCGAGGACGCCCCGCCCGCGGGCCGTTGGCCGGACACGCTCGACGACATCGCCGCCGCCGTCGACACCCTGCCCGCGCTCGCGGTGCGGGCGCTGGGCGCGGACACCGTGGACCCCCGGCGGGTCGTGCTCACCGGGCACAGCGCCGGCGGTCACCTGGCGCTGTGGGCCGCCGCCCGCAACGCCCTTCCGCTCGATTCCCCCTGGCATCGCCCCTCGCCTCCCCCGTTGCGCGGTGTCGTCGCCCTCGCGCCGATCGCGGACTTCGCGTCCGCGATCCGGCTGCGGGTCTGCTCCGACGCCGTCGTGCAGTTCCTCGGCGGCCCCGAGCACGTCACGGCGCGGCTGCCCCACGCCGATCCCGCCGCGCTGCTGCCCACCGGTATCGCCACCACCATCGTGCAGGGGACCACTGACAATGTGGTTCCGCCGCAGGTCGCGAGGGCTTTCGCGGCCGCCGCGGCACTGGCGGGCGAGGAGGTCACCGAGGCCGTGCTGGACGGCATCGGGCACTTCCCGCTGATCGATCCGGCCGCCGGCGCCTGCGCCGTCGTCGCCGAGGAGATAGCGCAACTCGCCTGGTAGCGGGCGGACCGGCGACCGTCCGAGCCGCCTTCCGGCGGACCCGTGTAGTCCCTGAGACGGATGCCGGGAGATCGGCTTCGGTGTGGACGACGCGCCCGCGTGAGCTGCCTAGTGTGTGAGCGTGACCGACACCGACCAGACCACTCTGCGGACCGAGCTCCGGATAGCCCGGAGCGCCCTGAAGGGGCTGCGTGACGACCTGGTCACCGACGCCTTCGCCTTCCGCCCGCTGCCGCCCCGCTCCACCGCCGGCCCGGTCGTGCGCCGGCTCCCCGACTCCGCCCGCTGGCTGCCGCACGCCTCCCTGGCGGTCTTCGCCTGCCTGCTCATGCTGATGGGCTTCGAGTTCGAGAGTGAGCGGGGCGGAGCGCCACTGGCCGCCGCGCTCCTCACCGGGATTCCCCTCGTCACCGTGCTGTTCCGCCCGGTCGGCGGCTGGTGGCTGTCGTTCGGGGCCGGCTTTCTCAGCGGCGCCGCGGGCCTGTTCTCGGAATGGCCGTGGTCGGCCACCGGATTCGTCTCGCACCTGGTGGTGATGGCGTTCGTCGCCGGCCGGACCCGGCCCCGGGTGGCGGCGGAGATGTGGCTGCTGACGGTGATGCTCGGCGCGGCCTTCGCGTTCACGACGCCCGGCCGGATGTCGGACAGCTTCGCCATGGGGTTCGTGTCGTTCCTCGTCCTGCTCACCGTGGTGCTGGTCAAGGGCTGGCGGGAGACGCAGGCGAAGGTCGTCGAGCAGGTCGCGGTCACCGAGGTGGAGCGCTCGCGCCGCACCGTCCTGGAGGAGCGCACGACGATTGCCCGCGAGCTGCACGATGTCGTCGCGCACCACATGTCCGTCATCGCGATCCAGGCCGAGGCCGCGCCCTACCGCGTCGACGACCCGCCGGCCGAGCTGACCCGCAGCTTCGCGATCATCCGGGAGAACGCGGTGGCCGCCCTCACCGAGCTGCGCCGCGTCCTGGGCGTCGTACGGGCCGACGAGCCCGGTCGAGATGCGGCGTTCGCCGACGGCGCCCCCGAGGCCCCGCAGCCCACCCTCGCCAACCTCGACTCGCTGCTGGCCAACGTCAGGGACACGGGCGCGGACGTCGACAAGGTGGTGACCGGCGCCGTCCGGACGCTGCCGCAGGGTGTGGAGCTCTCCGCGTACCGGATCGTCCAGGAGGGGCTCAGCAACGCGCTGCGGCACGCTCCGGGCGCCGCCACCCGTGTCGAGATCGGCTACGTCCTCGGCGGCCTCGGCCTGCGCGTGGTCAACGGCCCGGCCACCGGGGAGGTCAGGCCGTCCCACGGCGCAGGTCACGGGGTGCTGGGCATGCGGGAGCGGGTGTCGATGCTGGGCGGCGAGATGACGGCGGAACCCACCGCCGAAGGCGGCTACGAGGTGACGGCCTTCATCCCGGTGGCCGCCGAACCGAAGCCGGAACCGAAGCCGGACCCGAAGCCCGGAACGATTCCGAAACCCGGACCGGAGCCGGAGCCGGAACGGAAGCCCTGGCCCATGGTCAAGTCCACCGGGGACCCCGTATGACGATCCGGGTGCTGATCGTCGACGACCAGATGATGGTCCGGGAGGGCTTCTCGGTCCTGCTCAACGCGCAGCAGGACATCGAGGTCGTGGGGGAGGCGGTGGACGGCCGGGAGGCCATCGCCCAGGTGGCCGCGCTCCGTCCCGACGTCGTCCTGATGGACATCCGGATGCCCGAGGTCAACGGTCTGGAGGCGACCCGCGAGATCGTCGCGGCCGACGCCGACGCCAAGGTCCTCGTCCTGACCACGTTCGACCTGGACGAGTACGTCTACCAGGCGCTCCGCGCCGGAGCCAGCGGCTTCCTGCTCAAGGACGCCTCGGCGCGGCAGCTGGGCGACGCCGTACGGATCGTGGCGGCCGGTGAGGCGCTGCTCGCCCCGGCCGTCACCAAGCGGCTGATCGCCGAGTTCTCCCGGCTCGGTACGCCCAGGCCCCCGGCCCAGGACCGGGTCGGCGATCTGACCGACCGCGAGACGGAGGTCCTGGTCCTGGTCGCCCAGGGCCTGTCGAACGCCGAGATCGCCTCGCACCTCGTCGTCGCCGAGTCCACCGTCAAGACCCACGTCAGCCGGGTCCTGGTCAAGCTCGGGCTCCGGGACCGCACCCAGGCGGCGGTCTTCGCCTACGAGGCCCGCCTGGTGACCCCGGGAGGCTGACCGGCCGGAACGGACGCCTCCGGGGGCCACAGGCCCGCAGAAGGCGTTCCAGGCGCCCTCTGGACACACCGAAGGCCCCGCCCGGTGCGGGGCGGGGCCTTCGGCAGGTGGTTCGGTCAGCGGCTGCGCTTGGCGAGCCGCTCGACGTCGAGCAGGATCACCGCGCGCGCCTCCAGGCGGAGCCAGCCACGGCCGGCGAAGTCGGCGAGCGCCTTGTTGACGGTCTCGCGCGAGGCGCCGACGAGCTGTGCCAGCTCCTCCTGCGTGAGGTCGTGCACCACGTGGATGCCCTCTTCGGACTGCACGCCGAACCGGCGCGACAGGTCGAGGAGCGCCTTGGCCACCCGGCCGGGCACGTCCGAGAAGACCAGGTCCGACATGACGTCGTTGGTACGCCGCAGCCGTCGCGCGACGGCGCGCAGCAGCGCGGTCGCGACCTCGGGCCGGGCGTTCAGCCAGGGCTGCAGGTCGCCGTGGCCCAGGGCCAGGAGCTTGAGCTCCGTCAGCGCCGTGGCCGTGGCGGTCCGGGGGCCGGGGTCGAAGAGCGACAGCTCGCCGATCAGCTCGCCGGGGCCGATGACGGCGAGCATGTTCTCGCGGCCGTCGGGGGAGGTGCGGTGCAGCTTCACCTTGCCCTCGGTGACGACGTAGAGCCGGTCCCCGGGGTCCCCCTCGTGGAACAGCGCGTCGCCACGCGCGAGCGTGACCTCGGTCATCGAGGCGCGCAGTTCAGCGGCCTGCTCATCGTCGAGCGCCGCAAAAAGCGCCGCGCGCCGCAGAACGTCGTCCACGAGCTCTCTCCTTGTCGACATCGCCGGATGATCCCCGTGATGCCCGCAGGCAAAACAGTGCGATCAATCACAAGTCTGTCTTATGTATCGCCGTGCACGTGCCCCGGGGGTCCGATTGGGGGTCGGTTCCTTGTGGTCAAGGGCGGATGTCAGTGCCGAGCCTTAGGCTGGCCGGGTGTCTGATACGCCGAGTTCGCAGAAGAAACGGCAGGGTGGGACGGCCAAGCGGGTGACCCGGACCCCTGATTCCGCTGTGAGCGAACAAGCTTCGCTCAAGCCCGCCAGAAAACCGGAATCCCGCATCGCTCTGGTCCGCCGGGCGCGGCGGATCAACCGTGAGCTCGCCGAGCTCTACCCGTACGCCCATCCGGAACTCGACTTCGAGAACCCGTTCCAGCTCCTCGTCGCCACCGTCCTGTCCGCGCAGACCACCGACCTGCGCGTGAACCAGACGACCCCCGCGCTCTTCGCCGCCTATCCGACCCCGGAGGACCTGGCGGCGGCCGAGCCGGAGCGGCTGGAGGAGCTGATCCGGCCGACCGGCTTCTTCCGCGCCAAGGCGAAGTCGCTGCTGGGCCTGTCGGCGGCACTGCGCGACCGGTACGACGGCGAGGTGCCGGGCCGGCTGGAGGACCTCGTCACGCTGCCGGGCGTGGGGCGGAAAACGGCAAATGTCGTCCTGGGCAATGCATTCAACGTCCCTGGAATCACTGTCGACACCCACTTCGGCCGGCTCTCCCGCCGCTTCGGCTGGACCACCTCCGAGGACCCGGAGAAGGTCGAGCAGGAGGTCGGCGCGCTCTTCCCGAAGAGCGAGTGGACGATGCTCTCGCACCGCGTGGTCTTCCACGGCCGCCGTACCTGCCACTCCCGCAAGCCGGCCTGCGGCGCCTGCCCGATCGCCCCGCTCTGCCCGTCGTACGGTGAGGGCGAGACCGACCCGGAGAAGGCGAAGAAGCTGCTGAAGTACGAGCTGGGCGGTGCCCCCGGCCAGCGCCTGCAGCCACCGTCCGACTACCCGGGCGACCCGGCTCCGGCGCTGGGCGCCCCGGCGGCCACCGCGGCCATGACGCAGGGGAGCGAATGACGACGACACGTGGCGGCGAGGCGGCCGTTTCGACCCAGGGGCTGCCCCAGTGGCTGCAGCCGGTCGCCCGCGCGGCCGGCGATGTGCTCCCCGAGCAGCTCAGCCGCTTTCTGCCGCCCGCGTCCGGCCGGGGCCGGCAGTCGGCCGTGCTGATCCTCTTCGGTGAGGGCGAGCACGGCCGTGACCTGCTGCTGATGGAGCGCGCGACATCGCTGCGGTCGCACGCGGGCCAGCCGTCGTTCCCCGGCGGCGCCCTCGATCCCGAGGACGGCGACCCCGAGGGCGACGGCCCGCTGCGGGCGGCCCTGCGCGAGGCGGAGGAGGAGACCGGCCTGGACCCGTCGGGCGTGCAGATCTTCGGAGTGCTGCCGCGGCTCTACATCCCGGTCAGTGAGTTCGTCGTCACACCGGTGCTCGGCTGGTGGCGCACCCCCAGCCCGGTCGGCGCGGTGGACCAGGCCGAGACCGCCCGGGTCTTCCGGGTCCCCGTCGCGGATCTCGCCGACCCCGCCAATCGGGCGACGATGACCCATCCCAGTGGCTTCCGCGGCCCGGCGTTCCTGGTCGAGGGCGCGGTGGTCTGGGGTTTCACAGCCGGTCTGATCGACAAGATTCTGCACTTCGCGGGCTGGGAGCAGCCCTGGGACCGGGGCAGGACGGTGCCGCTCTCATAGAACGGCATGAGACCGTGTGCTCGTGCTGTGTCTTCCTGGGGGGCAGCCCCGGGAACCCCGGCCGATGCCCCGGTCGAGCTGGACCGTCCTCGCGAGGTCAACCTAGATGAACGTGCTGGACTTGTTGCTGTTGCTCGCGGCCGCGTGGTTCGCGGTCGTCGGTTACCGACAGGGATTCGTCGTCGGCGTCATGTCGGTGATCGGGTTCCTGGGCGGCGGCCTCGCAGCGGTCTACCTGCTGCCCATGATCTGGGACAAGGTCACCGACGACTCCTCGCCCGGGTCCGTGGCGGTGGTGATCGCCGTGGTCGTGGTGATCGTCTGCGCCTCGGTCGGCCAGGCCTTCACCACCCACCTGGGCAACAAGCTGCGCACCCAGATCACGTGGTCCCCGGCCCGTGCGCTGGACGCGGGCGGCGGCGCGCTGGTCAACGTCGCCGCGATGCTGCTCGTCGCCTGGCTGATCGGCTCCGCGCTGGCCACCACGGCGCTGCCGACGATAGGCCGCGAGGTGCGCTCCTCGAAGGTCCTGCTCGGCGTCTCCCGGGTCGTCCCGCAGCAGGCCGACAACTGGTTCACCGACTTCAGCTCCACACTCGCGCAGAACGGCCTCCCGCAGGTCTTCAGCCCGTTCGGCAGCGAACCGATCACCTCAGTGCCCGCGCCCGACCCCAGGCTCGCGAGCAGCGCGGTCGTCAACGACGCCCGCCGGAGCATCGTGAAGGTCGTCGGGACCGCGCCCAGCTGCGGCAAGGTGCTGGAGGGCACCGGCTTCGTCTTCGCCAGGGACCGGGTGATGACCAACGCCCACGTCGTCGGCGGGGTCAGCGAGCCCACCGTGCAGATCGGCGGCGAGGGCCGGCTCTACGACGCCCGCGTCGTCCTCTACGACTGGCAGCGCGACATCGCCGTCCTGGAGGTGCCGTCGCTGAACGCACCCGTGCTGAACTTCACCGCGGGCGACGCGCACAGCCGCGACGACGCGATCGTGGCGGGCTTCCCGGAGAACGGCGGCTTCGACGTCCGTGCGGCCCGGGTACGCGGCCGCATCCAGGCGAACGGCCCGGACATCTACCACCGGGGCACCGTGCACCGCGACGTCTACTCGCTGTTCACGAAGGTGCGCCAGGGCAACTCCGGCGGCCCGCTGCTGACCCCGGACGGCAGGGTGGCAGGCGTCATCTTCGCCAAGTCCCTCGACGACGCCGACACCGGCTACGCACTGACCGCGGACGAGATCCGCGACGACATCACCGCGGGCCGC
Source organism: Streptomyces sp. RKAG293 (assembly GCF_023701745.1). NCBI lineage: Bacteria > Bacillati > Actinomycetota > Actinomycetes > Kitasatosporales > Streptomycetaceae > Streptomyces > Streptomyces sp. RKAG293. Next base: position 4,941,719 of record NZ_JAJOZB010000001.1, read on the forward strand.
ACGGCGGACCGCCAGGTCGACAGCCAGGGCTGCGCGCTCTAGAAGGACCCCGCAAAGGACTCCGCAAAGGACTCCGCAAAGGATTCCGGAAAGGATTCCGGAAGCCCACCGTGTGCCGTTCGGGATCGGCCGAACGGCCCGTGAGGCGCTGCCCGGCGGTCAGTCGCTGCGGGGGTGCCGCAGGCGCGCGCCCACCCAGCGGGCGCGCCGCCGGAGAATGCGGGGAATACCGATCTGATGCTCCCCCTCGGGGAGTACGGCCACAGGCGTCGCGCGGTTGACAGCTGCGACGGGATTGCGGCGGGTGCGTGATACATCACGGTAGTCGTGCGTCCAACCCATACCGAGCTACGTGCCCGCGCCCCAAGGTCGGTAATCGTGCGGCGGTCGGCCAATTGGCCTATGCGTCCGGCATTTGGCTGATCGTCAGACAGTCGTACCGGACTGTCCACCCGTCTGACGTCCCGTCCGGCGGCCGATCCGGCCGCCGGACCTGCGGAGTGACTAGCGGTCCGGCTCGGGGTCCTTCAGCCAGTTGATCAGCTCGGTCGAGAACGCGACCGGGTCCTCCTCGTGCGGGAAGTGCCCCAGCCCGTCGAAGAGCCGCCAGCGGTACGGCGCCTCCACGTACTCGCCGCTGCCGGCGGCGCTGCGGGTGCGCATCGCGGAGTCCAGCGAGCCGTGCAGATGCAGCGTCGGGACCCGCACCGGACGCTTCATGCGCCGGTTGAACTGGATGCCGTCGGGGCGGGCCATCGAGCGGACCATCCAGCGGTACGGCTCCACGGCACAGTGCGCCGTCGAGGGGATCTGCATCGCCTGCCGGTAGACGTCGACCGTCTCCTCGTCCGGCAGCAGCGGTCCCGACCAGTCCCGGATCAGCCGGCCGACCATCGCGGAGTCGTCCGCGATCAGCTGCCGCTCCGGCAGCCACGGCCGCTGGATGCCCCAGATGTAGGAGCCGGCCGCGCTCTGCTTCATGTCGGTGAGCATCGCCGTGCGCCAGCGCCTCGGGTGCGGCATCGAGCACACCGCCAGCCGGCGCACCAGCTTCGGCCGCATCACCGCCGCGGTCCAGGCCAGGTAGCCGCCGATGTCATGGCCGACCAGCGCGGCGTCCGGCTCGCCGAGCGAGCGGATCACCCCGGTCACGTCCAGCGCCAGGTTCGCGGGGTCGTAGCCGCGCGGCGTACGGTCGCTGCCGCCGACCCCGCGCAGGTCCATCGCGACCGCGCGGAACCCCGCGTCGGCGAGCGCCGTCAGCTGGTGCCGCCAGCTCCACCAGAACTGCGGGAAGCCGTGCAGCAGCAGCACCAGCGGGCCGTCGCCGGCCTCGGCGATGTGGAATCGCGCGCCGTTCGCGGCGACATCCCGGTGTGTCCAGGGCCCGTCGAGCCGTGCAACCGAGGAATTACCAGCGACCGTCATGAAGCTGAGCGTGTCACACCTTGAGGTCGTCCGTGGTGCTGGACTCCAGGGGGCGCGGATGCGGCTTGACGCTCTGGAGTACGGCCGCCGTCTGCTTGGCCGAGGCGATGCTGCGCTCCGGCTTCTTCACCTTCTTGAACTTCGCCCGCGCGAACACCCCGAGGATCAGGGCGATCACCACGTACGCGCCGCCGACGATCAGGAACGACCAGGCCAGGCCCAGCCCGAGGGCGTGGATGCCGTAGGCCGCCGCCATGCTGAACATCGGCAGGGCGAAGAACGCGAGGGTGACGGCGCCCACGATCGCGCCGCTGCCGAGGCCGACCCGCTTGACGTCCTCGCGCAGTTCCGCCTTGGCGAGGGCGATCTCGTCGTGCACCAGGGCGGACATCTCCGCCGTGGCGGAGGCGAACAGCTGTCCGAGACTGCGGCTCGCGCCCTCGGCCTGCTCCACTGCGCTCATCGCATCCTCCGTCGGTATCCGTCATGCCCGGCTACCAGGTGGTAGGGACTGTTACCCACAGATCATGCCTCAGTCCCCGTCACCCGCGCCTCTGACCCGGGCCAGTTCGGCGAGCCTGCGGTGCTCGACGGCCTTCCGTTCGAGGATCTCGGCCATCCGCAGGTGGTACTCCGGCTTGTCCTGCTCGTAGATGTCCGGGATGCCGTCCCCGTCCTCGTCGCGTTCCTCCTCCTCGCACATCGCCCGGTACTTGTTGTTGCGGAGCTTGAGCAGGATGCCCGCCACGACGGCCGCGATCACCGAGCCGATCAGGACGGCCGCCTTCACCTCGTCGGCCAGCACCGGGTCCTCGGCGAAGGCGAGTTCGCCGATCAGCAGCGACACGGTGAAGCCGATCCCGGCCAGTGAGGCGACGGCGAGGACGTCGGGCCAGCGGAGCTCCGGGTTGAGCTCCGCACGGGTGAACCGGGCCGCGAGCCAGGTGCCGCCGAACACTCCGAGGGTCTTGCCGGCCACCAGGCCGAGGACCACGCCGAGCGTCTCGGGCTGCGAGAAGACATCGGTGAGCGCGCTGCCGGAGATGGCGACACCCGCCGAGAAGAGGGCGAACAGCGGTACCGCCAGACCGGCGGAGACGGGGCGCACCAGATGCTCGACGCGTTCGCCGGGGGAGTGGTCCTCGCCGTCCCGGCGGGTACAGCGCAGCATCAGGCCCATGGCCACGCCCGCGATCGTGGCGTGCACGCCGCTGTTGTACATCAGCCCCCAGATGACCAGGGCGAGCGGCACGTAGATGTACCAGCCGCGCACTTCCCTGCGGAGCAGCAGCCAGAAGACCAGCAGGCCCAGCGCGGCGCCGCCGAGGGCCACGAAGTCGATCGAGGAGGTGAAGAAGACCGCGATGATCAGGATCGCGAAGAGGTCGTCGACGACGGCGAGCGTCAGCAGGAAGGCGCGCAGCGCGGACGGCAGCGATGTGCCGATGACCGCGAGGACGGCCAGCGCGAAGGCGATGTCGGTGGCGGTCGGGACCGCCCAGCCGTCCAGCGCGCCGCCGCCGACGGTGTTGACCACCAGGTAGACGAGGGCGGGCACCGCCATGCCGCAGACGGCGGCGATGACCGGGAGCGCCGCTGCGGACGGTGTCCGCAGCTCGCCGGCGACCAGCTCGCGCTTGAGCTCGATGCCGGCGACGAAGAAGAAGATGGCGAGCAGGCCGTCGGCCGCCCAGTGCTGCACCGACAGGTCCAGCCCCAGGGAGGACGGCCCGAAGTGGAATTCCCTGACCGTCTCGTAGGTCTCGTGCGCCGGGGTGTTGGCCCAGATCAGCGCGGCGACGGCGGCGATGAGCAACAGGACGCCGCCCACGGTCTCGGTGCGCAGCGCGTCGGCGACGAAGGTCCGCTCGGGGAGGGACAGCCGGCCGAGGAGGACGGAGCGGCGGGTGGGCTCGGTCTCGGGCCGGTCGGTGGCGGGCCGCTCGGTCACAGGTCGCTCGGTCACGGGTCGAAGACCTCCGGTCGGTTGGTCATCCACTGGACATGGCTGACTCCGTTGCCGACCAGACTTCCCGGCGCACCTTGTGTACTGACGCGTTCTTGACGCGGGGACCAGCCTATCGGGTCGCGCGCTGTGCCGTCCGGCGATCTTCATATTACGGACATAAGGGGCCCCCGGCTTGATGCCGGGAGCCCCTTGTCGGCCGTGTGGACCCTCTCAGGCCCTGCGGTCAGTCCTCGCTGGTCGCGCCCGGCAGGTTGGTCTGGATCAGGTCCATCACCGAGGAGTCCGTCAGCGTGGTGACATCGCCGAGCTCGCGGTTCTCCGCGACGTCGCGCAGCAGCCGGCGCATGATCTTGCCGGAACGGGTCTTCGGCAGCTCGCTGACGATCAGGATGCGCTTGGGCTTGGCGATCGGGCCCAGCGTCTTGCTGACGTGGTCGCGCAGCTCGGCGACGAGCGTGTCGGAGTCCGAGGCGGTGCCGCGCAGGATGACGAACGCGACGATGGCCTGGCCGGTGGTCGCGTCGGCCGCGCCGACGACCGCAGACTCGGCGACCTTCGGGTGCGAGACGAGCGCCGACTCGACCTCGGTGGTCGAGATGTTGTGGCCCGACACCAGCATCACGTCGTCCACCCGGCCGAGCAGCCAGATGTCGCCGTCCTCGTCCTTCTTGGCGCCGTCACCCGCGAAGTAGCGGCCCTCGAACCGCGACCAGTAGGTGTCGATGTAGCGCTGGTCGTCGCCCCAGATGGTGCGGAGCATCGACGGCCACGGCTCGGTCAGCACCAGGTACCCGCCGGAGCCGTTCGGCACCTCGCGCGCCTCGTCGTCCACGACGGTGGCGGCGATGCCCGGCAGGGCGCGCTGCGCGGAACCCGGCTTGGTGGTGGTCGCGCCCGGCAGCGGGCTGATCATCATCGCGCCGGTCTCGGTCTGCCACCAGGTGTCCACGATCGGGCAGCGGTTGCCGCCGATGTGCTCGCGGTACCACATCCACGCCTCGGGGTTGATCGGCTCGCCGACGCTGCCCAGCACCCGCAGCGAGGACAGGTCGAACTTCGCGGGGATGTCGTCGCCCCACTTCATGAACGTCCGGATCGCGGTCGGCGCGGTGTAGAGGATCGTCACGCCGTACTTCTGGACGACCTCCCAGAAGCGGCCCTGGTGCGGGGTGTCCGGGGTGCCCTCGTAGATCACCTGGGTGGCGCCGTTGGAGAGCGGCCCGTAGACGATGTACGAGTGGCCGGTCACCCAGCCGATGTCGGCCGTGCACCAGTAGACGTCGGTCTCCGGCTTGAGGTCGAAGACGGCGTGGTGGGTGTAGGAGGTCTGGGTGAGGTAGCCGCCCGAGGTGTGCAGGATGCCCTTCGGCTTCCCCGTCGTGCCGCTGGTGTAGAGGATGAAGAGCGGGTGCTCGGCGTCGAACGCCTGCGGTGTGTGCTCGGCCGACTGCCGGGTGACGATGTCGTGCCACCAGACGTCACGGCCCTCGGTGAACGCGGTCTCCTGGCCGGTCCTGCGGACCACCAGGACGTGCTCGACCTGCGGACACTTGGCTACGGCCTCGTCGATGGCGGGCTTGAGCGCCGACGGCTTGCCGCGCCGGTAGCCGCCGTCGGAGGTGATGACGAGCTTGGCGTCGGCGTCCTGGATGCGGGACGCGACGGCGTCGGCCGAGAAGCCGCCGAAGACCACGGAGTGGGCGGCGCCGATCCGGGCGCAGGCCAGCATCGCGACCACGGCCTCGGGGATCATCGGGAGGTAGACCGCGACCCGGTCGCCGGCCTCGACGCCCAGCTCGGTGAGCGCGTTGGCGGCCCGGCTGACCTCGTCCTTGAGCTCGGCGTAGGTGAGGGAGCGGCTGTCGCCGGGCTCACCCTCGAAGTGGATGGCGACCCGGTCGCCGTTGCCCGCCTCGACATGCCGGTCGACGCAGTTGTACGCCACGTTGAGCTTGCCGTCGGCGAACCACTTGGCGAACGGCGGGTTCGACCAGTCCAGCGTCTCGGTCGGCTCGGTGTCCCAGCTCAGCCGGCGCGCCTGCTCGGCCCAGAAGGCCGGGCGGTCGGACTCGGCCCGTGCGTACGCATCCGCGGTGACGTTGGCGGATGCGGCCAGCTCGGCCGGCGGAGCGAAACGCCGCTCCTCCTTCAACAGATTGGCCAGGCTCTCGTTGCTGCTCACGCCAACTCCTTGTCAGACTGTCCCAGATGTCCCAGCCATAGCTCATCAGGCCGCGGGCGCGATGACAAGAGTCGCAGGATAATTGGTTTAGACCTGTAGTGTGAGCGGCTCCGTCGGGGCCGCGCGGCGTGTCGTTCCGCCGCCCGGCCCCGAACGGTGTCAGACCGCGTCCAGCACCTCCGGATGCACCGCGGAGAACGACCCCGTGGCGTGGTCCAGGACGTACGCCTGGGCCTCTGCGACATGGAAGTACATGCCCTGGAGCTGGAGCTTGCCCTCCGCGTAGCGGCGGGCCACGCACGGGTGGTCGAGCAGGTGCTCCAGCTGCTGGACCACATTGGCCAGGCTCAGCCGCTCCAGATCGTCGGCCGGCGCCCGGTCCGTCATCCCGGGGCCGCCCCGCGCCAGCCGCTCCAGGCTCGGCCGGCCGTGGCGCAGCCAGCGGGCCAGCGGGGTCTGCGCGCCGGGCTCGTGATCACTGCCGAGCAGCGCCTGCATGGCGCCGCAGCCGGAGTGCCCGCAGACCGTGATGCTGCCGACCTTCAGTACGTCCACCGCGTACTCGACGGCCGCGGCCACCGAGTCGCAGGAGTTGTCCGAGTCCGGCGGCGGCATCAGATTCCCGACATTGCGGACGGTGAAGAGGTCACCGGGCCCGCTGGAGGTGATCATGCTGGTCACCAGCCGGGAATCGGCGCAGGTGAGGAAGAGCTGGGTGGGCCGCTGGCCCTCCCGGGCCAGCCGCGCCAGCTCGTCGCGCACCAGGGGTGCGGTGTTGCGCTGGAAGTTGCTGACGCCCCCGAGCAGCTGGTTGCCGCCCGGTGCGGTGACGGTGGCGGCGCTCGGCCGGGTGCAGTGGTGGTTGCGCCACGGAGTCCAGGGCCGGCAGGCGTGCGCGCTCGCCGGTTCGCTGACGGTCCCTCCGGTGCGGTCGCCGAGCATGGCCCAGCCGCCGCGGGCACGGTGCCGGTCGCACCACGACTGCAGCGCCTCGTAGGCCGCGTGGTCCATGAACGAGCCGTCCAGCTCGACGACCGCGTGCGCCCCGTCGGGTACCTGGGCGAAGGCCCGGGTGAGCCGGGGCACCGCGAGGAACGTCAACTGCCCGCGGGCCCGCACCCGGTAGCCGCCCGCCTCCTCGGAGACGGTGATCCGGGTGCGGGTGAGGCGGCGCAGCGCGGTGAACGCCGCGACCGCGATCCCGGCCACCACGCCCTCCAGGACGCCGAGCAGCACCACTCCGCCGATGGTGGTGACGTACACCGGGAACTCCTGGTGCCGCCGTACGTTTTTGATGTGCGCGAAGCTCACCATCTTCACGCCGACGAGCAGGACCAGGACGGCGAGGGCGGCGAGCGGGATCAGATCCAGCACGCCGGCCAGCAGGCTCGCGCACAGCACCACCCACACCCCGTGCAGGACCGTGGACCAGCGCGTCACGGCCCCGGCCCGGATGTTCGCCGAGCCGCGCATCGCGCCGCCGGCCACCGGCAGGCCGCCGAGCAGCCCGGAGAGCACGTTCGACGCGCCCTGGCCGAGCAGTTCACGGTCGAGCCGCGCGGGTCTGGCCCGCCGGTCCGGGTACTCGGACTGCATCTTGTCGAGCGCGACCGCGGACAGCAGCGATTCCATGCTCGCGACGAGGGTGACGGTGACGACCGCGGCGAGCAGCCCGAGCACCGGGCCCTCCGGCAGCCGGGGCAGCACCGGAGTGTTCCACGACGGCAGATCGACGCGCGGCACGGTCAGCGCCAGACCCGCGGCCGTGGCGACGGCGACCGCCGCCAGCGCCGCCGGGACCGCCCGCAGCGCGCGCACGGCTCTGTTTCTGACGTTCTTTCCGGGCAGCCGCGGCCAGCCGACCAGGACGACGGCGGTGAGCGCGCCGATCCCCAGGGTGGCCGGGCTGGTGGCCGCCAACTGGCGTGGCAGCGCACCGAGGTTGGCCAGGGCGGAGCCCTGAGCGGTGCCGCCGAGGATGACGTGCAGCTGCCCGACGGCGATGGACACGCCGATCCCGGCGAGCATGCCGTGCACGATGGCGGGGCTGACGACGAGCGCCGCCCGCGCCACCCGCAGGGCGCCGAGGGCGGCCTGGGCGAGGCCGGCGAGCACGGTGATGGCGCAGGTGGTGCGCCATCCGTAGCGCTGTACGAGTTCGGCGGTGACGACCACGAGGCTGGTGGCAGCCCCGCTGACCTGCAACGGGGCCCCGCCCAGCAGCCCGGCGACGATACCGCCGACGGCTGCGGCGACGAGGCCGGACTGGAGGGGCGCACCGGTGGCGAGGGCGATACCGAGCGACAGCGGCACGGCGATCAGAAAGACAGTGATCGAGGCGGACAGATCGGACCTGTGAGGCGTCTGCATGGTTCCCGTCTCCTTCAGGGCGGCGGGACGTGGTAGCCGTACGTAACTATATGGCTACGCTCAAGCGTCGGTAAAAGGAGAGTAATGCGGATATACGGTTCGGTGAAGTCCGTAGATCCACTCGGGCGGAGATTTGCTCCTATCGGGTGAATCGAGGAGTGGTTTGGCCGGTCGTGACCGGCAAATCGCGGGAGCATGTCACTTTTTGCTCTCGAATCACTGCTTTCCCTTTGGATCGAGGTTCGTATGTATTCCATGCGGAAGACCACGGCCCTGGCCGCTGTAACCGCGTTGGCATTCGGCGCGGTGGGTTGTTCGAGCGGTTCGAGCGGTTCAAGCGGTTCCAGTTCTGGAGGGTCCGGGCAGAGCAGCCGGCAGCACGACGGTCCTGCCGCGGCCGTGCGGAAACCACCGGCACGGGTGATGAAGCTGATCGGCGACGGCTCCACCGCCGAGACCGGGGCACAGCCCAACCAGCCCCGGTTCGAGCGGCTCGCGCCGGGCGAGAAGCCCCCGCAGTTCGTCGTCTTCTCCTGGGACGGCGCGGGAGAGGACAGCCAGAAGCTGTTCTCGCACTTCCGCGAGGTCGGCAAGGAGAACAACGCGGCCATGACGTACTTCCTCAGCGGCGTCTACCTGCTGCCCGGGGACCGCAAGGAGGTCTACGCGCCGCCGCGGCACTCGCGCGGCGCCTCCGACATCGGCTTCACCGACCGCCCGGAGATGACCGACACGCTGGAGCAGATCCGGCTGGCGTGGCAGGACGGCAGCGAGATCGGCACCCACTTCAACGGCCACTTCTGCGGGCCGAACGGCGGGGTCGGCACCTGGTCGTCCGAGGAGTGGAAGAGCGAGATCGAGCAGGCCGAGGGCTTCGTCAAGAACTGGAAGACGAACAGCGGCCTCACCCGGCTCGCCCCGCTGCCTTTCGACTACAGCAAGGAGCTGGTCGGCGGCCGCGCCCCCTGTCTGGAGGGCCAGCGGAACCTGATCCCGGCCGCCAAGGAGATGGGCTTCCGCTACGACGCCAGCTCGGTCGGCGGGCGGCAGGTCTGGCCCTCGCAGATCGACGGCGTCTGGGACTTCCCGCTCCAGGACATCCCGGTCCCCGGCCGCGCCTTCGAGACGCTCTCCATGGACTACAACTTCCTGGCCAACCAGTCCGGCACCACCAAGGGCGACCCGTCGATGCGCGACTACTGGGGCCGGCAGATGGAGAACGGGCTGGCCGCCGCCTTCGACCGCGCCTACACGGGCAACCGGGCGCCGATGTTCGTCGGCAACCACTTCGAGTCGTGGAACGGCGGCGTCTACATGAAGGCCGTCGAGTCCACCATCAAGTCGGTGTGCCGCAAGGACGGCGTGCGGTGCGTGTCGTTCAAGCAGATGGCGGACTGGATGGACGCGCAGGATCCGGCGGTGCTGCGGAAGCTGCGCACCCTGGACGTCGGGCAGGCGCCGAAGGAGGGCTGGCCGGCCCTCCTCGCGGCACCTGGGGCTCCTGGCGCACCTGCGGCTCCTGGCGCACCCGCGGCTCCTGGCGCACCCGAGACTCCTGGTGCCGCGGCTCCGGCGGGCGCGGCCGGATCCGGGTCGAGGGTCAGCTAGGCGACAGCGCGCCGGCGGCGGTCATCGCCGCGGACTCGCCGAGCACGAAGACGGGGTCGACCTGGGATGCCAGGTCGGCGCCCGTCTTGGCGTTGCCCCAGCTCTCCGCGTTCTTCAGATGGAAGTGCACCATCTGCCGGGTGTACCGGTCCCAGTCGCGGGCGTCGTACGAGGCGTCGGCCGTCTCGTGCATCGTCCGCAGCGCGCGGCGGTTGGTCTCCTCCAGCAGCTCGAAGCTCGGCGGACGGCCCTTCTCCATCGCGCGCACCCAGTCGGAGTGGCCGACGGTGGCCAGCAGGTCGTCACCGGTCTCGTCGCGCAGGAACGCCAGGTCGTCGGGGCCCTGCACCTTGTTGCCGATGACGCGCAGCGCGACGCCGAAGTCGCGGGCGTACTCCTTGTACTGGCGGTAGACGGCGACGCCCTTGCGGGTCGGCTCGGCGACCAGGAACGTCATGTCGAACCGGGTGAACATCCCGGAGGCGAACGAGTCGCTGCCGGCCGTCATGTCCACCACGACGTACTCGTCGCGGCCGTCGGTCAGATGGTTCAGGCACAGTTCCACCGCGCCGACCTTGGAGTGGTAGCAGGCGACACCGAGGTCGGACTCGTTGAACGGGCCGGTCGCCATCAGCCGCACCTGAGCGCCGTCGTCCAGGGGGACCGTACGGGCGCACGCCGCGTAGACCGGGTTCTCCTCGATCACCCGCAGCAGGCGCGAGCCGCTGCCCGGCGGAGTCGTCTTGATCATGGTCTCGACGGAGGCGATCCGCGGGTTGGTGCCCCGCAGGTACTCCTTGATCTCCGGCAGGTGGGCGCCCATCGCGGGGAACGCGGCGGCCTCCTCCTCGTCCAGGCCGAGGGCCGGGCCGAGGTGCTGGTTGATGTCCGCGTCAACGGCGACGACGGGCACACGGACGTCCGCGAGGTGGCGGATGAACAGGGAGGACAGCGTGGTCTTGCCGCTGCCGCCCTTTCCAACGAAAGCGATCTTCATGTTCGCCAAGAGTAGTCGGACATCTACGGGCGGTGACGGTTTGGAGTGGGGAAGGCCACTCGATCGGGGTCCATTGGCGCGTTCCGCTGTGCGTAGGGTCGTACTCATGGGTACGAACGCTGATCCGCTCGCCATCCTCGGTTCCCTGCCCGGCGTGTCCGACGCGGTGGACTCCGTGCGGCAGTCCGTGGACAAGGTCTACGGCCACCGCGTGATGCGCCGCCGGTCCGAAGAGGTGACGTCCGAGGCGGCGCTGCGCGGAGCGCGCGGTTCCGCCGCGCTGGCCGGCGCCGACTGGCCGCTGGAGGAGATGCGGCGGCGCAGCGACTTCTCCGCGGACGCCGAGGCCCGCACGGTGGGCGCGGCGCTGCGGCTGACCGCCGAGGCCGGGCAGCTGCTCAGCGTCTGGCGCCAGTCGCCGGTGCAGGCGCTGGCGCGGCTGCACCTGGTGGCGGCGGGCGGCGCCGTTCCGGACGACACGGTCGGCCGGCCGCGGCTGGCCGGGGAGCCGGTCGACGAGCCGCTGGTGGAGCTCCCGCTCCCGGAGTCGGGAGAGGTGGCCGCCCGGCTCGACGGGCTGGTCGGACTGCTGCGTGCGGGGAGCGAGGCGCCCGCGCTCGTCGTCGGCGCGGTGGTGCACGGCGAACTGCTGTCGCTGCGGCCCTTCGGCTCGTTCAACGGGCCGGTCGCGCGGGCCGCGGAGCGGATCGTGCTGGTCGGCAGCGGACTCGACCCCAAGTCGATCTGTCCCGCCGAGGTGGGCCACGCCGAACTCGGGCGGGCCGACTACCTCAAGGCGCTGGAGGGTTACGCGTCCGGGACACCGGAGGGTATGGCCGCGTGGATCGGGCACTGCGGGAAGGCGCTGGAACTCGGGGTGCGCGAGAGCGTCGCGGTGTGCGAGGCGCTGCAGCGCGGCGCGGCCTGAGGCCGGAGGCCGGAAAGGGTTGCGGCGGCACCCAGGGGGTGCCGCCGCTGACATGTCCGTCGCGTTACCATGCGTGCTCGGTTTTTGCCGATCAGGTCGGGACTTTGCCCGTCACCTGGTACGGCTGGCCCGGTTAGCGGGTCGGCTGCGCGTGGGTGCCCGACTTCCATGCTGGGTCCGTGTGGCCAGATACTCTGCGGTCTTCCTCTCGGAACGTCCGTGGTCTCGCGGGCCTCTGAGTCCTTTCTACCGCCGCCACGGCCGAAGCGGAACCCCTGAGCGCACTTCTTTACTTTTGCCTTCAATCAGGACAAAAGTGACGGTCGTCGGCGGCGGGCGGCGTACCAGACCAGTCCCGCGGTGGCGGCGGCCGCTCCGACCGCGGCCGCGGCGAGCACCGGGCGCGGCGGCATCGACAGCGACGGGATCCGCTGGTTGAGCCGGACCGGCCGGTTGAAGGTGAGGATCGGCCATTCCTTGCCGGTCGCCTCGCGGCGCAGCCCGCGGTCAGGATTCACCGCGTACGGGTGGCCGACGACCTCCAGCATGGGGATGTCGGTCACCGAATCGCTGTACGCGAACGACCGTTCCAGGTCGTATCCCTCGGTGTCGGCGAGCCCGAGAATGGCCTCGGCCTTGGCGGGGCCGTAGACGTAGTGCTCGATCTCGCCCGTGTAGCAGCCGTCCTTGGCGACCATCCGGGTGGCGATCACATGGTCGGCGCCGAGCATCCGGCCGATGGGCTCGACGACCTCGGCACCCGAGGCGCTCACGATCACCACGTCCCGGCCGGCGGCGTGGTGCTCCTCGATGAGGGACGCGGCCTCGTCGTAGATGATCGGGTCGATGAGGTCGTGGAGGGTCTCGGCCACGATCTCCCTGACCTGCTGCACGTTCCAGCCGCGGCACAGCTCGGAGAGGTACTTGCGCATCCCCTCCATCTGGTCGTGGTCGGCGCCGCCCACGAGATAGACGAACTGGGCGTAGGCGGTGCGCAGCACGGCCCTTCGGTTGATCAGGCCGCCCTGGTAGAAGGATCTGCTGAAGGCGAGGGTGCTCGACTTGGCGATCACGGTCTTGTCGAGGTCGAAGAATGCTGCGGTGCGCGGGGACAGGTGGTTTTCCACGAGCACGAGCATAAGCAACCACCATTCGGCGTAAGCTCAGGCGCGTGGGTTTGCCTGAGAAGGCTGTCGGGTACACCATGGAAGTCACGGATCGTTCGCGACCGTGCTAACCCGGTCTGGCTCCTCCCCCCCCGAGTCGGACTGTGGGGACGACCCCCGCTCTCCCCCCCGGCGGGGGTCGTCGCATGTCCGGATGTCTTTTCGGACCGACGTCCCGGTAGCTCTCCTTCCTTTTATGCGGTAGCTCCGCCTCCCCTTGTGCTGCCTGTATCGGGTACGACGTGTCACGTTCCGTAATCGTTGCGCCTCAGTGGCGAACTCACCCGTTCGAGTGGCGGAGTTATCCACAACCGCTGAGTTATCCACCGGAACCGACCAAGATCATCTGAAGCTCCGGAACGGCCGGACTCTGTTCGCAGGCGATGCACCACCGTGCTCGCGGGACGAACGAGGGGGACAGGGCCGTGGCTGAATCCATCACACCCGACCGGAGGCCGGCAGCGGCGGAGGAGCCGGGCGGACCGCTGATCGTCACTCAGGACGAGGCGCTGCTCGACGATTTGCTGCGGTTGTGCGCGGCGGCCGGCGCCGAACCCGAAGTGGCCTTCGGGGCCCCGCCCCGTGCGGGCAGCTGGGAATCCGCGCCGCTGGTCCTCGTCGGCTCCGACGACACCACCCGGCTCCGCGGCGCCGTCCGGCGAAAGGGCGTGCTGCTCGTCGGCCGGGATCTGGACGACCAGGACGTGTGGCGCAGAGCGGTCGACATCGGCGCCGATCACGTACTTTTTCTGCCGGATGCCGAGACCTGGCTGGTCGACCGGATCGCCGATGCGGCCGAGGGAGTCGCCGAACCCGCCCTGACCATCGGGGTGGTGGGCGGCCGCGGCGGTGCCGGGGCCAGCACCCTGGCCTGCGCCCTCGCGGTCACCGCGGCCCGCGACGGCCGCCGCGCGATGCTCATCGACGGCGACCCGCTCGGCGGAGGCCTCGACATCCTGCTCGGCGCCGAGCGCACCGGAGGACTGCGCTGGCCCGACCTCGCCGACTCGCGGGGGCGCGTCAACAGCGGTGCGCTCGAGGAGTCGCTGCCGCGGCTCGACGCGCTGAGCGTCCTCAGCTGGGACCGCAGCGACTCGGTGGTCATCCCGCCGCAGGCCATGCGGTCCGTGCTGGGTGCCGCGCGGCGCCGGGGCGGTGTCGTCGTCGTGGACCTGCCCCGCCGGGTCGACGAGGCGGTCGCGGAATCCCTGGCCCAGATCGACGTCGGACTGCTCGTCGTCCCGGCCGAGTTGCGGGCGGTGGCCGCGGCCACCCGGGTCGCCTCGGCCGTCAGCATGGTCCTCAAGGACCTGCGGGTGGTCGCCCGGGGGCCCTTCGCTTCCGGGCTCGGGGACGAGGAGATCGCCAAGCTCGTCGGCCTGCCGCTGGCCGGCGAACTGCCGTCGGAACCGGACCTCCTCGATGCGCGGGACGGCGGCGGGCCGCCCGGCGCGAGCGGCCGCGGGCCGCTGGCCCGCTTCTGCTCCGCCTTCCTGGCCCAGGCCCTGCCCAGCGGCGGGAGCGTGCCGGTATGAGCGCGGACCGTGCGGAACCGAGGGCGGCGCTCCTGGACGCCGTCAGACTCCGCCTCGCGGAGTACAGCGGGGACCCGACGCCCAGCAGGGTCGCGGCCGCGCTGCGCGCCGAAGGGCGGCTGCTGGGCGACACCGAAGTGCTCGGCGTCGTCACCGCGCTGCGCTCCGAAATGGTCGGCGCGGGACCGCTGGAACCCCTGCTCGCGGATCCGGACGTCACCGATGTGCTCGTCAACGGTCCGGACGAGGTGTGGGTCGACCGCGGGCACGGCCTGGAGCGCAGCGACGTCGGCTTCGCCGATGCCTCCGCGGTGCGCAGGCTCGCCCAGCGGCTCGCGACCACCGCCGGGCGGCGGCTGGACGACGCCCGGCCGTGGGTCGACGCCCGGCTGCCGGACGGCACCCGGCTGCATGCCGTACTGCCGCCTGTCGTCGTCGGGTCGCCGTGTCTGTCGCTGCGTGTGGTGCGGGCCCGTGCCTTCGCCCTGGACGAGCTCATCGCCGCCGGCACCATGGACGCCGAGACCGCCCGGCTGCTGCGGGCCGTCCTCGACGCCCGGCTCTCCTTCATGATCAGTGGCGGCACCGGCACCGGGAAGACCACCCTGCTCAGCTGTCTGTTGGGCCTGGTGGAACCGGATCTGCGCATCGTCCTCGCCGAGGACTCCGCGGAACTGCGGCCCGACCACCCGCATGTCGTACGCCTGGAGACCCGGCCGGCCAATCAGGAGGGTGCCGGTCTGGTGGAGCTCCGGGACCTGGTGCGCCAGGCATTGCGGATGCGCCCGGACCGGCTGGTGGTCGGCGAGGTCCGCGGACCGGAGGTCACCGAACTGCTCGCCGCGCTCAACACCGGGCACGAGGGCGGTTGCGGAACGGTGCACGCGAACGCGGCCTGCGACGTGCCGGCCCGGCTGGAGGCGCTCGGTTCGACCGCCGGTCTCGACCGGGCCGCCCTGCACAGCCAGTTGGCGGCCGCGCTGTCCGTCGTCGTCCATCTGGCCAGGGACCGGTCCGGGCTGCGCCGGGTCGCCGAGATCCATGTACTGGAACGCCGCGCCGACGGGCTGGTCGTCACCGTCCCGGCCGTGGTGCGCGGCGCTCACGGCGCCGGGGAGCGGGGGCCGGGCTGGGACCGGCTGGCGGTCCTGTGCGAGCGGGGTGCGTCATGAGGCCCGGGTCGGCGCTGGTGACGCTGTGGGCGGCCGTGCTCTGTGCTGGGGCCGCCGGTTGGCTGATGTACGGCAGGGACGCCGTGCTGCGCCGGGCCCGGCTGATGCTCGTCGGCAGCCGGCGGCCTGTCACCGGGTGGGAGTGGGGGCCCGGGATGTGGCGCGGGCCGGTGGCCTGCGGGCAGGCGCTGCTGGCACCGCTGCGGGAGCGGCTGGGATGGCGGCTCGGACGTGAACTCCTCTGCCTGCCCGCCGGACTGCTGCTCGCGCTGGTGGCGCATTCGGTGCTGCCCGCGCTGGCCGGGGCCGCCGCCGTGCCGCTGGCCGGCCGCCAACTGCGCGAGCGGGCACGGCGGGTGGCGGCGGAGCGGCGGGTGACCGCGGTGGGCACCCTCTGCGGGACGGTCGCCGGTGATCTGCGGGCCGGAAGCCCGCCGCACACGGCACTGGCGGGCGCGATCGAGGACGACGGCTGGCCGGACGCTCCCGAGCTGGTGGACGCCGCGCGGCTGCTGCTGGCCGCCGCACGGTTCGGCGGGGATGTGCCGGAAGCGCTGCGGGCCGCCGCGCGTCAGGAGGGCGCCGAGGGGCTGGCGGCCGTCGCCGCCTGCTGGCAGGTCGCCGTCGATGGCGGCGCCGGACTGGCCGCGGGCCTCGACCGGATCGCCACCGCGCTGCGCGCCGAGCGCGATCAACAGGAGGATCTACGAGCCCAGTTGGCCGGTCCGCGCTCGACCGCGCTGATGCTGGCCCTGCTCCCGCTGTTCGGAGTGGTGCTGGGCGCGGGACTGGGGGCGGATCCGGTGGGGATGCTGCTGGGCACCCCGACCGGGCTGGCCTGCCTGCTGGCGGGCGGCCTGCTGGAGTGGGCGGGGCTCGCCTGGACCGGACGCATCGTGCGGTCCGCCGAGGAGTCCTGGTGACCGGCGACCGTGTCCACAGCCTGGGGACAGCCGTCTCGGTCGGCGCCGCCGTCCTGTGCGTCGTGGTGACGGTGATCGAGGCCCGGCGGGAACGCGCCGCGCTCGGCAGGCTCCGGCTGCTGTTCGGGGTGCGGGTCGCCAGGCGTCCCGCAGCCGCGTGGTGGACCAGGGGGCCCGCGCTGCGGACCTGGGGTCCGGTGGCAGCGGTCGCGCTCGGCGCGGCCGTGTTCGTCGGAGGGATCCCCGGCTGTGTGACGGGGCTGCTCGCCGCGTACGGGATACGGCGCTGGCAGCGTCGGTCACGGACGGCCGGCGGCCAGGACCGCGACGCGGGCGCCGGGCGTCAACTGCCGCTCTGCGCCGATCTGATGGCCGCCTGCCTCGCGGCGGGCGCCCGGCCGGGCGAGGCGGCCGAAGCGGTCGGCCGCTCACTGGGCGGGCCGCTGGGCGACGGGCTCATACGGGTGGCGGCCGAACTCCGGCTGGGCGGTGACCCCGAGCGGTGCTGGGAACGGTTCGGCCGGCTGCCCGCGGTCAAGGGGCTCGCCCGCTGCCTGTCCCGCGCCTCGCACAGCGGAGTGGCACCGGTCGACGAGGTGGCACGCCTCGCCGCCGACTACCGCGCGGCACGCGGCCGTTCGGCACTCGCCCGGGCCCGGCGCGCGGGAGTGCTGGCCACGGCCCCGCTCGGACTGTGCTTTCTGCCGGCCTTCCTGCTCGTCGGGGTGATTCCGGTGGTGATGGGGCTGGCGGCGGGGATCCTCGCGGGCGGCTCCGGCTAGAGCCAGGGCAGGGGCTGGCCCGATCACGGCATACGAACGTCATTCAACACATACCGATACTAGGGGGAATGTCATGGTGGTCCGGATGCTTCGCGCGACGGCCGGGCGGCTTCGGTCGGCGGCGGACGCGGGAATGACCACGGCGGAGTACGCCGTCGGCACACTGGCGGCCTGCGGATTCGCCGCCGTGCTCTACAAGATCGTGACCAGTGGCGCGGTGAAATCGGCGCTCAGCGGTCTGATCGAGAGGGCGCTCGATGTGTCCTTCTGAGTCTCCTTCCGAGAGCCCTTCGACAGGGTCGTTGGAGCCGCCCTCGGAGCCGCCGCCGAAACCGCCCACCCAGCGGCTTTCAGCGAGGGCGCGGTGGGGTGAGCGGGGGTTCGTCACCGCGGAGGCCGCGGTCGCGCTACCGGTCATGGTGCTCTTCACCGCGGGGCTGCTGAGCGGGCTGATGGCCGTGGCGGCACAGATCCAGTGCGTGGACGCGGCGCGGGCGGGTGCACGGGCCGCGGCCCGGTCCGAGCCGGAGGCCGCCGCGCTGGCGGCGGCCCGCGCCGCCGCTCCGCGAGGGGCAGCGGTGTCGCTGGCCCGGGACGGTGAGCTGGTCAGGGTACGGGTCACCGCCCGGGCGCCGGTGCTGGAGGTCGCGCTGCACGCGGAAGCGGCGGCGCTCGCCGAGGACACCGTCCGATGAGGGGCGGGTGGCGCGAGGACCGGGGCTCGGCGACGGTCTGGTCCGCGCTGCTGACCGGCGTGCTGTGCCTGGCGTTCGGCGCGGTCCTGGCCATGGGCCAGGCGGTCGCCGCCCGCCATCGGGCGGGCGGCGCGGCGGATCTGGCGGCCCTGGCCGCGGCCGGCCACGCGCTGGACGGCCCGGTCGCCGCCTGCGCGCGGGCCGCGCGGACGGCGGAGGCGCAGGGCGCCCGGCTCGTGCGGTGTGCGGTGACGGGGGAGATCGCCGACGTCACCGCCGCCGTGGGCCGGGCGCGGGTCCGCTCCCGTGCCGGGCCCGCCGCCCCGGGCCCTCACTCCCCGACCGGGGCCGGGCCCGCTTCCGGATCCCCGCCGGGGCCAGTGGCTGCATCGGCCGCTGGATCCGCACCTGACTCCGGGGGCGTCTCCCGGGCCAGCAGGCAGTCCAGGAGACGGACGGCGGCCGGTTTGTCCAGGGGCTCGTTGCCGTTGCCGCACTTGGGGGACTGGACGCAGGAGGGGCAGCCGAACTCGCACTCGCAGGAGGCGATGGCCTCGCGGGTGGCGGTGAGCCAGCCGCGGGCGGTGTGGAAGGCGCGCTCGGCGAATCCCGCGCCGCCGGGGTGGCCGTCGTAGACGAAGACGGTGGGCAGGCCGGTGTCGGCGTGCAGGGGGATCGAGACGCCGCCGATGTCCCAGCGGTCGCAGGTGGCGAAGAGCGGGAGGAGGCCGATGGAGGCGTGTTCGGCGGCGTGCAGGGCGCCGGGGAGCTCCTCCGGGTGGATCCGCGCGGCGTCCAACTGGTCGTCGGTGACGGTCCACCACACCGCGCGGGTGCGCAGCGAGCGTGGCGGGAGGTCGAGTTTGGTCTCGCCGAGCACTTCACCGGTGATCAGCCGGCGGCGCAGGAAGGAGACGACCTGATGGGTGACCTCGACCGAGCCGAAGTGGACGCTGGCGGCGCCCCAGGACTCCTCCAGGTCGGTGGAGAGAACGGTGACGGAGGTGGTCTCACGGGCCATCGTCGAGTAGTCGGGGTCGGCCTCGCCGACCAGGGCCACGGCGTCCTCGAGGTCCAGGTGCTCGACCAGATACGTCCGGCCCTGGTGGAGGTGGACCGCGCCGTCGTGGACCGACGTGTGGGCGGAGGCGTCGTCGACGGTGCCGAGCAGCCGCCCGGTGGCGGACTCGACGACCTGGACGGCCTTTCCGCCGGCACCCCGGATGTCGGTGAGGTCGGCGGCGCGCTCCCGGCGGGTCCAGAAGTAGCCGCCGGCCCGGCGCCGCAGCAGGCCGCGGCGCACCAGCTGGGGGAGCAGGGCGGCGGTTTCGGGGCCGAAGAGCGTCAGATCGTCGTCGGTGAGCGGGAGCTCGGCGGCGGCGGCGCACAGATGGGGGGCGAGGACGTAGGGGTTGTCGGGGTCCAGGACGGTGGATTCCACCGGGCGTTGGAAGATCGCCTCGGGGTGGTGGACGAGATACGTGTCGAGCGGGTCGTCACGGCCCACGAGGATCGCGAGCGCGCCCTGCCCGGCGCGCCCGGCGCGGCCCGCCTGCTGCCACATCGAGGCGCGGGTGCCGGGATAGCCGGCCAGCAGGACGGCGTCGAGGCCGGAGACGTCGACGCCCAGTTCCAGGGCGGTGGTGGAGGCCAGGCCGAGGAGCCGGCCCGAGTGCAGGTCGCGTTCGAGGGCGCGGCGCTCCTCGGCGAGGTAGCCGCCGCGGTAGGCGGCGACCCGGGAGGGCAGCGAGGGGTCGACGGCGGCCAGTTTCTCCTGGGCGATCAGGGCGATCAGCTCGGCGGCACGCCGGGAGCGGACGAAGGCGACGGTGCGGGTGCCCTGGACGACGAGGTCGGTGAGGAGGTCGGCGCACTCGGCGGTGGCGGTGCGGCGGACGGGCGCGCCGTGCTCGCCGCTCATCTCGGTCAGCGGCGGTTCCCAGAGGGCGAAGGCCAGTTCGCCGCGGGGGGAGGCGTCGTCGGTGACCTCCACGACCTGGACGCCGGTGAGACGGCCGGCGGCCGCCGCGGGGTCGGCGGCGGTGGCGGAGGCGAGTACGAAGACCGGATCGGCGCCGTAGTGGGCGCACAGCCGCCGCAGCCGCCGCAGCACCTGGGCGACGTGCGAGCCGAAGACACCCCGGTAGGTGTGGCACTCGTCGATGACCACATACCGCAGTCGGCGCAGGTAGGAGGCCCAGCGGGCGTGGGCGGGAAGGATGCCGCGGTGCAGCATGTCGGGGTTGGTGAGGACGTACGTGGCGTACTGGCGGACCCACTCGCGTTCCTCGAACGGAGTATCGCCGTCGTAGAGCGCGGGACGGATCGCAGAACCGAGCGGTTTCGCGAGCGCGGCGACCGCCCGCCGCTGATCCGCTGCGAGGGCCTTGGTGGGCGCCAGATAGAGCGCGGTGGCCCCACGGCCGTTCGGAGCCTCGGAGCCGTCCAGGAGGGCGCTGAGGACCGGGGCGAGGTAGGCGAGGGACTTGCCGGAGGCGGTTCCGGTGGCGACGACCACCGACTGGCCCCGCATGGCGTGTCCGGCGGTGAGCGCCTGGTGCTCCCAGGGACGGGCGATACCGGCCGTCCGGATGGCCTCCAGCACCTCCGGACGGATCTGATCAGGCCAATCGGCATGGCGACCGACCCGCGGGGGCAAGTGCTCCGTATGGGTGATGCGTGCGGCTCGGCCTGCCCCCGTGGCGAGCCGCTCGAGAACGGTGCGGGGGGACGGCCGGCCGTGCGCCGACTGCGGAAGTTGATCCTTAGCCATCGGCACTCAGTGTGTCACCGGCGTGACGGACAATCGCAGGAAGGCGTCGTGCTGGCCCGCTGTGAAGTGATTGAATGCCATCGCGGCTGCCGATCCGTCCCCTCCCCTTCGGCGGGGAGGTCCCCGGGGGCGGCGCCGCTCGATGCAAGGTGCTGGAGGATCCGTGGACCTGTCCCTGTCGACTCGAACCGTTGGCGACCGTACGGTCGTCGAGGTCGGCGGCGAGATTGATGTGTACACCGCGCCCAAGCTGCGTGAGCAGCTGGTAGAGCTGGTGAACGACGGCAGTTATCACCTGGTTGTGGACATGGAGGGAGTCGATTTCCTCGACTCCACCGGTCTGGGTGTACTGGTCGGCGGTCTCAAGCGGGTGCGTGCTCACGAAGGCTCGCTGCGCCTGGTATGCAATCAGGAGCGCATTCTTAAGATTTTCCGGATTACTGGCCTGACCAAGGTGTTCCCGATCCACACCTCGGTCGACGAGGCTGTCGCGGCGAACGACTGATCATCCCGATCGTCGCAGGACGGGGGTACCGGGCGGTTTCGTCGCCCGGACCCCTGTGATGCCCACCCATAGGAGCGAGGGGGAGGCCATGCCCACCGTAGAACTGCTCTTCAGCGCTCAGCCCGAGCACGTGCGCACCGCACGGCTCGTAGCGGCTGCGGTAGCGCGCCGGGCGGGGGTGGACGAGGCAGTCCTTGACGAGGTGCGGCTTGCCGTGGGCGAGGCGTGCAGCCGAGCTGTCGGCCTGCACCTGAGCAACGGCGTGGACCGGCCCGTGCGGGTGTTGCTGACCGAGGAGGAGAAGAAGTTCTCCATCGAGGTCGGCGACGAGGCACCGGGCTCACCGGCGGGCTCCGTCCCGTCGGCGCGCGGGTCCGGCGCCGATGACTCCGACGACGAGGGCGAGATGGGCCTGGCCGTCATCAGCGGTCTGGTCGACGACGTCGAGGTCACTGTCGGCGAGCACGGCGGCATCATCCGCATGAGCTGGCCGACGGCGTCCGCTGCCGTGCTCCCCTAGGACCACCCCGGCCGTCCCTGAACCGGACGGCCCAACCGGCCCAACCGGCCCAACCGCAGCACCGGCAGCACGCGCCTCACCCGTATCGCTCATCCGCGACGGGCGGAACGGGCCCCCGCGGCGGCCCTCCTAGCGCTGCCCGGCGCCGTCTCCATGACGCCGCCCGCCGCGCCGGCCCCCGCTGCCTCCGCGCTGCCCTGATGCCGCCTTCGCGCGCCGTGACGCGGCCCTGGGCGCCGCCTTCCCCGTGCCCGATTCTTCACCGCATTCGGTGGTTTACGCGCCCGAGGGGAATTCCGGCTTCCCCGACACAGGCGAATTCTGATCCCGCGCACTGTTTTGATCTAGTCCCGCTCCCTACAATCCGTCCATCTTTGCTCAGCTCGCTGAGCGTCGCGGCTGTGGGAGTCGCAGGAGCCGCGCGCCCATGCGCCAAACGTCAAGGAGGACGAATGGCGGGGCCACTTACCCCTCACACGCACGACATCGCTCAGGCACTGGCCGCCGGGCCGGTACTGACCGACGGCAATCGGAATCTCGTACTGATCATCGTGGTCGTCGCACTGGCGGCACTGGCGCTCGCCGGAGTGCTGGTACGTCAAGTGCTCTCGGCGGACGAGGGCACCGACGGCATGAAGCGCATCGCGGCCGCCGTGCAGGAAGGCGCGAACGCCTACCTGGCACGGCAGTTCCGTACGTTGGGGATCTTCGCCGTGGTGGCGTTCTTCCTGCTCATGCTGTTGCCTTCGGACAACACTTCGCAGCGAATCGGCCGTTCGGTGTTCTTCCTCGTGGGCGCCGTCTTCTCGGCGGTCACCGGTTATGTCGGCATGTGGCTGGCGGTGCGCGCCAATGTGCGCGTGGCGGCCGCCGCGCGGTCGGCCACCCCCGCGCCGGGGGAGCCGAAAGCGGATCTGACCGATGTCTCGCACCGCGCGATGAAGATCGCTTTCCGCACCGGTGGTGTGGTCGGCATGTTCACGGTGGGCCTCGGTCTGCTGGGTGCCTCGGTCGTCGTGCTCCTTTACAAGGCCGACGCGCCCAAGGTGCTGGAGGGATTCGGATTCGGCGCGGCCCTGCTCGCGATGTTCATGCGTGTCGGCGGCGGCATCTTCACCAAGGCCGCCGACGTGGGCGCCGACCTGGTCGGCAAGGTCGAGAAGGGCATCCCCGAGGACGACCCGCGCAATGCCGCGACCATCGCGGACAACGTGGGCGACAACGTCGGTGACTGCGCCGGTATGGCCGCCGACCTCTTCGAGTCCTACGCCGTCACCCTGGTGGCCGCACTCATCCTGGGCAAAGTGACGTTCGGCGACGCCGGGCTCGCCTTCCCGCTGCTCATCCCCGCGATCGGCGTGCTCACCGCGATGGTCGGCATCTTCGCGGTCGCGCCGCGCCGCTCCGACCGCAGCGGGATGACCGCCATCAACCGCGGCTTCTTCATCTCCGCCGTCATCTCCCTGGTGCTCGTCGCCGTGGCGGTCTACCTCTATCTGCCGGCCACCTACGCGGAGCTGAAGGGCGTCCCAACCGACATCGCCGGCCACCCGGGCGACCCGCGCGTCCTCGCGCTCGTCGCCGTCGCCATCGGCATCGTGCTCGCCGCGCTCATCCAGCAGCTCACCGGCTACTTCACCGAGACCAGCCGGCGTCCCGTCCAGGACATCGGCAAGTCCTCGCTGACCGGCGCGGCCACCGTGGTCCTCGCCGGCATCGCCATCGGCCTGGAGTCGGCGGTCTACTCGGCGGTGCTGATCGGGCTGTCGGTCTACGGGGCGTTCCTGCTCGGCGGCACCTCGGTGTGGCTCGCGCTGTTCGCCGTCGCGCTGGCCGGCACCGGCCTGCTCACCACCGTCGGCGTGATCGTGGCCATGGACACCTTCGGCCCGGTCTCCGACAACGCCCAGGGCATCGCGGAGATGTCCGGGGACGTGCACGGCGAGGGCGCCCAGGTGCTCACCGACCTGGACGCGGTCGGCAACACCACCAAGGCGATCACGAAGGGCATCGCCATCGCCACGGCGGTGCTCGCCGCGACCGCGCTCTTCGGCGCGTTCAAGGAGGCGATCGACACCGCTGTCGCGGGCGCCCACATCTCCACGTCGGACCTGCGATGGCTCAGCCTCGACATCTCGCAGCCGAACAACCTGTTCGGGCTGCTGCTCGGGGCGGCCGTGGTGTTCCTGTTCTCCGGCCTCGCCATCAACGCCGTCTCGCGTTCCGCGGGTTCGGTGGTCTACGAGGTGCGGCGGCAGTTCCGCGAACACCCCGGGATCATGGACGGCACCGAGCTGCCGGAGTACGGCAAGGTGGTCGACATCTGCACGAAGGACGCGCTGCGCGAGCTGACCACCCCCGGTCTGCTCGCCGTCCTCGCGCCCATCGCGGTCGGCTTCTCCCTCGGCGTCGGCTCGCTCGCCTCGTACCTGGCGGGCGCGATCGGCACCGGCACCCTGATGGCGGTGTTCCTCGCCAACTCCGGTGGCGCCTGGGACAACGCCAAGAAGCTGGTCGAGGACGGAAACCACGGCGGCAAGGGCAGCGAGGCGCATGCCGCGACCGTCATCGGTGACACCGTCGGCGACCCGTTCAAGGACACCGCAGGACCGGCGATCAACCCGCTGCTCAAGGTCATGAACCTGGTGGCGCTGCTGATCGCCCCGGCGGTGGTGAAGTTCTCGTACGGCGACGACGCGAACCTCGGGGTCCGCATCACGGTGGCGGTGGTCTCGATCGCCGTCATCGTCGGCGCGGTCTACAACTCCAAGCGACGTGGCATCGCGATGGGTGACGACAACAACAACGCGCCGACGCCGGAACGCTCGGCCGATCCGGCGTCGGTCTCCTGACCGGGATCCACTGATCCGGATCAGGACCGACGGCACGTCAGAACGGCGGCGGGCGGCACCTTTTGGGTGCCGCCCGCCGCCGTGCGCGAGTGTACCGACACCGGCCGATCCTTGGTGCAAATGGCTTCAATAGGGGATGAATCTTCCTTCGGACTCGTGGTCGACACCCATTTGGCGTGTAAGTTCCGGGGCCGTAGAGCCATGGAAGGGACACAACCGGTGAAGAAGAAGCTCGTGGGCGCGCTGTCCGGTGCCGCTCTGCTCCTTGCGTTGACGGGATGCAGCAGCGACGACTCGAACGACAAGCTGGACGCCTGGGCGAAGACCGTCTGCGACCAGGCCTCGGCACAGACCCAGAAGATCAACGACGCGAACACGGCCATCACGAAGGTCGACAAGAACGGCAAGCCGGCGGATGTGAAGGCGGCGGACTCCGCGGCCTTCCAGCAGATCTCCCAGGCGTACGCGTCCCTCGCCGTCATCGTGGGCAAGGCCGGGGCGCCACCCGTCGACAACGGCACGGAGCAGCAGAAGAACGCGGTCGCCGACCTCACCAAGGCGTCGGTCGCCTACGCGGCGGTGAAGACCACGGTCGACAAGCTCGACACGGCGGACCAGGCGAAGTTCGCCGACGGCCTCACCGTGGCCTCGGCCGCGGCCGACAAGGCCAACAAGACCGCGGAGACGGCTCTCAACACCCTGCGCGAGGGTGAGGTCGGCAAGGCGATGGCCAACCAGCCCGGCTGCAAGACCGGAGCCTCACCGTCGGCCACCTGACCGGGACCGGCGACCGGACCGGCGACATGACGCATTGACCGGACCGGCGACCCCGACCGGCGACATGACGCGTTGACCGGACCGGCGACATGACGCGCCCGGCGCGTCCCTGACCCGATCCGAGGATCCGACACGGCCCGGCACCCCTCCGGGGGGCGCCGGGCCGCGCTCGGTCCGCGACAATGGGGGCGTGAGTACCCCGCCCCTCTCCAAAGCCCCGCCCCTCCCCGCCCCGGACCACGCGGAACAGCTGCGTGACGCCCTGCGGGCCGCCGCCTTCACCGCCGACGGCTGCCTCGATCTGCTCGGCGCCACCGCCTACGCGGCCCTGTCCCGGGCCGAGACCGTGCCCGCGCTGCGCGCCACGCGCGGCGGCAGCCCGCTGGAGTCGCTGGTGCGGCTCTTCCTGCTGCAGCGGCCGGTGACCCACGAGCGGCTGCGCGCCGCGCTGCCCGTCGACGTGTGCCTCGCCGACGGCTGGCTGGTCAGGGACGGCGACGAGCTGCGCGCCACCGTGGACGTACGCCCGTACGCCGGGGACGGCGGCGAGGACTGGTGGATCGTCTCCGACCTCGGCTGCGCCGTCGGCGGGGCCGGCGGCATCGGCACGGCGCCCGGCGTGGACCGGGCCGATCTGGTGCTGGGCGTCGGAGGGGCCTCCACGACGCTCGCGGGCCTCACCGTCCGCGACCCGGCGGGCTCCGCGCTCGACCTCGGCACCGGCTCAGGCGTCCAGGCGCTGCACGCCTCCCGGCACGCCACCCGCGTCACCGCGACCGATGTGAACGCCCGCGCCCTGCACTTCGCGCGGCTCACCCTCGCGCTCTCCGGCGCGCCGGAGGCCGATCTGCGGCAGGGCAGCCTCTTCGAGCCGGTCGGCGAGGACCGCTTCGACCTGATCGTGTCCAACCCGCCGTTCGTCATCTCCCCGGCGGGCCGCTTCACGTACCGCGACGGCGGGATGCGGGGCGACGACCTGTGCCGCACCCTCGTCCAGCAGTCCGCCGCGCACCTCAACGACGGCGGCTACTGCCAGCTCCTCGCCAACTGGCAGCACACCGAGGGCGAGGACTGGCGGGAGCGGCTGGCCGGCTGGGTGCCGCGCGGCTGCGACGCCTGGATCGTGCAGCGCGAGGTCCAGGACATCACCCAGTACGCCGAGCTGTGGCTGCGCGACGGCGGTGACCACCGCGACGACCCCGAGCGGTACGCGGCCCGCTACGACGCCTGGCTGGACGAGTTCGAGCAGCGCAAGGTCAAGGGCATCGGCTTCGGCTGGATCACCCTCCGCAAGTCCGGCTCCGACCGGCCGGCGATCACCGCCGAGGAATGGCCGCACCCCGTGGAGCAGCCGCTCGGCGCGCACATCAAGGACTGGTTCGTCCGCCAGGACTTCCTGCGCACGCACGACGACGCGGCGCTGCTGGAGGCGCGCTTCCGGCTCGCCGACGAGGTGGTGCAGGAGCAGGTGGGCCTGCCGGGCGCCGAGGACCCGGAGCACGTGGTGCTGCGCGCCAACCGCGGTATGCGGCGCGCCACCAAGGTCGACACGGTGGGCGCGGGCTTCGCGGGCGTGTGCGACGGGACGCTGCCGGCCGGCCGGATCCTCGACGCCATCGCGCAGCTGCTGGGGGAGGACCCGGTGATACTGCGCGACCGGACGCCGGAATCGATCCGGCTCCTCGTCGAGCAGGGGTTCCTGGACCCGGTGGACAACTGACCGGAGCCCATCGGGCACTGGTGCGCGCCGGACACACCTCGGCCCGCTCCCGAGCGGAGTACGGAGAGCGGGCCGAGGCGGGGCGATCAGCGGGGCCGGGGACTAGCCCTGCAGCACACGACCGTTGGAGTCGGTGCGGTCCTTGCTGGTGAAGAAGATGATGGCGTCGATGAACGACCAGATGCCGCAGCCGCCGAGGGTGAACAGCTGGCCGAGGGCCATGCCCGTGTGGCCGGTGTAGAAGCGCCCGATGCCGAGGGTGCCGAGGAAGAGCTGCAGCAGACCCGCGGTGATCTTGGACTTGTCCGACAGCGGACGACCCTGCGGGTCGTAACCGAACGGGGCGTCGGGCGTGGGCGTGGCCATGGATGGCTCCTTGCGTTGGGGACGAAACACCAAAGGGACGTGCGTAGGTGCCCCGCCCCCGATGCGTGGCCTGATCCTGGCAGCAACGCCTGTCGGGAGTCACATCATTTGACCGGACTTCATGAAAACGTGATCAGAGGTGTGCTAGTTGATGTTCCGCAGTACACCCCAGACCAGCGCCCCCGCGATGAGGACCGCCTGGTACCGGCCCGGGATCACCGGCCGGTACGTCCGGCCGCGCAGCCCCTCCGCGAGCCAGCGGCCGTAGAGGAACAGGCCCACCGGCGCGAGTACGAACAGGGCGGCGTTGTCATGGAATGCGCCGGGCACATCACCATGCATCAGGTCATAGACCATGCGCGTCGCACCGCACCCGGGACAGAGCAGCCCGGTCGCCCAGTTGAACGGGCAGCGCGGCAACAGGTGCCCCGGTTCGTGCGGGTTGGTCGTCCAGAGGTACCCGGCGCCCGCGAGGAGCGTGAGCGGGACCGAGGCCGGGTGCGAGACGAGGCGCCGCACCCGGCCGGCGGTCGGCCGCAGTCGGGTTTCAGCCACGCAGGACGCGACCCTGCGAGTCGGTGTTGTTGTTGCCGGTCAGCAGGATGATGCCGTCGATCAGCGACCAGATGCCGCAGCCGCCGAGCGTGAAGAGCTGGCCGAGCGCCATGCCGATGTGGCCGGTGTAGAACCGGCCCACGCCGAAGCCGCCCAGGAACAGCGAGAGCAGCCCCGCCGTCACCTTCGACTTGTCGGAGTACGGGCGGCCGTAGGGGTCGTAGCCGTACGGGGCGGCCGGGTCGCCGGTGTACGCGCCGGGCTGCGCGTAGCCGGGCTGCATGCCCGGCTGCTGCGGGTAGCCGTAACCGGGCTGGCCGCCGGCCGGCTGGCCGTACGGGTTCTGCGGGGGCTGCTGCGGCTGGCCGTACTGCGGGTAGCCGTATGCCGCGCCCGGCTGCTGCTGCGGGTCCTGCGGCTGGCCGTACGGGTTCTGGTCGGACATGGCGGGTGGCTCCCCCTGCTGAGAAACGTCGGGCGTCGGACACATCGTTTTTCGGTCGACGCCGCACATCTTTCCAGCTCGCCCGAGTGCACGTCCCGCCCGGGGCAGAATGCGAGGGTGATCCGCATAGAACTCGACGAGGCGTCGCTCGGCCGCACACGCATCGCCATGAGTCCCCTGTGGGACGCGTTCTGCAGCCTCCACCTGGCGAAGCCGGGCCGGGAGCCGTCCTGGCCGTACCGGAAATGGGTCGGCCGGGCCCGGCACGTCCTGGCGTCCGACGACCGGACGGAACCGCTGCGCGCCCTGCTGGACGGCCCGCTCGGCTTCCCCGACTTCATGCTGCCGCGGCCGCTCGGCACCAGCTCGGTCGAGGCGGAACTGGACGTGCTGCGGGCCACCACGGGCGAAACGGTGCGGCTGCAGATCGCCGAGCACTTCCCCGACGGGCTGCCCGAGCTGTACCGCCCCTACCTCGACGATCCGCGCCGCGCCTGCGGCGAGCTCGCCGACGCCTACGCCGCCTACTGGTACGCCGTCCTCGAACCGCACTGGCCGGTCATGCGCCGGCTGGTCGAGGACGAGGTCCTCATCCGGGCCCGGACGTTCGCCACCGAGGGCGTCGACGCGCTCTTCGCCGGCCTGGAGGCCCGCGCCCGCTGGAACCCGCCGGTCCTGGAACTGACCAAGCACATCGAGGCCGACTACCGGGCGGGGGAGCGCAGTCTGCTGCTGGTGCCGCTGGTCTTCGCCGAGGGCTGCCGGTTGTACTCCACCGACGACCCGGGCGTCATGGCCGTCTCCTTCCAGGCCCGCGGCGCGGGCGCGCTGCGCGACGAGCCCGAGGAGCGCACCGACGACCGGCTCGGCGCGCTGCTCGGGCGCGGGCGGGCGACCGTGCTGCGGGAGTTGGCCGCGCCGCTCACCACGGCCGGCCTCGCCGACCGGCTGGGGCTGGCGCCCTCGACGGTCTCGGAGCACCTGTCCGTGCTCGCCGAGGCCGACGTCGTCAGCCGCCACCGGGTCGGCCGCAGCGTCTACTACCAGCTCACGGACACCGGCCGGGCGCTGCTCGCGCTGCTCAGCGGGGAGAACGTGCTCCAAGCGGTCTCCTGACGCCCGGGCCCCCGGCCGGCCGTGACCGGCGGAACGGGTGACGATTCGGGGGCCACCGAATCAGTCGCCGGCGCCCGCCCCCGCTTCGTAGCGTCGCCCGCATGCTGGCAATCGACGCGCACGAGCTGCGGCGCACCTACCGTTCCCGCACCGGATGGCTGCGCCCGCGCACCACCGAGACCGAGGCCGTCCGCGGAGTCACCTTCCAGGTGCGGCGCGGTGAGCTGTTCGGGCTGCTCGGCCCCAACGGCGCG
This sequence comes from Streptomyces sp. RKAG293, assembly GCF_023701745.1. NCBI lineage: Bacteria > Bacillati > Actinomycetota > Actinomycetes > Kitasatosporales > Streptomycetaceae > Streptomyces > Streptomyces sp. RKAG293. The sequence continues at coordinate 4,971,357 of NZ_JAJOZB010000001.1, forward strand.
GGCAAGACCACCACCATCAAGATGCTCAACACGCTGCTGCTGCCCACCGGCGGCGCGGCCCGGGTCCTCGGCCATGACGTGGCCACCGACCCCGTCGCCGTACGCCGCAGGATCGGCTACGTCTTCGGCGGCGACCGAGGTCTGTACGAGCGCCTCTCCGCACTCGACAACCTCCGCTACTTCGCCGAGCTGTACGGCGTCGAACCCCGTGAGCAGAAGCGCCGGATCGCCGAACTCCTCGACCTCACCGGGCTGACCGGGCGCGAACGCGAACGCGTCGAGGGGTACTCGCGCGGAATGCGCCAGCGGCTGCACATCGCCCGCGGGCTGCTGCACCGGCCCGAGGTGCTGTTCCTCGACGAGCCGTCGATCGGCGTCGACCCGGTCGCCGCCCGCGAACTGCGCCGCACCGTCGCGGACCTGCGGGCGGGCGGCACGACCGTGCTGCTCACCACCCACTACATGGCCGAGGCCGACGAGTTGTGCGACCGCATCGCCGTCATCGCGGGCGGTGAGATCCGCGCGCTCGACACCCCGGAGCGGCTGAAGACGCGCGTCCAGGAGCGCGCGGTCACCGAGATCGAGGCGTACGGGGCGGCCGAGGAGCAGCTGGCGGGAATCCGGGCGCTGCCGGGCGTACGCGGTGTCGCCGTCGAGGACCGCGGCCATGTCCAGGTGCTGACCGTCCAGGCGGAACGCGACGCGGATCTGCACGGGCCCGTGCTCGGGGCCCTCGACGGTGTCCGCCTCGGCCGGATCACCAGCCGCGAACCCACACTGGAGGACGCCTACGTGGCGATCGTGGAGGGAGCCGCCGCCCACGCCGCCGCCCACGACGCGACCGCCCACGAACGCGCCGCCCACGAAACCGCGGGCACCCACGAAACGCCGCTCCCGGAGACGGCCGCCGAAACGCCGCTCCCCGAGGTGGCCGCGTGATGCGCGCGGCGCGCAGGGCCCTGCGCCTCATCGCCGTCGGCGTCCGCACGCATGTCTCCTACATGTCGCGCTCCCCGCTGGAGATCACCTTCGCCGTCATCGTCCCGGTCGTCTACGCGACGCTGGCCGTCTATCTCTTCCGCGCCGCGGACCACCCCGAGCGGCTGCTCGAAGCGTCCGTCGGCGCGGGCCTGATGGGGATCTGGTCGTCGGTGCTGTTCGGCTCGGGAGGGGCGGTGCAGAACCAGCGCTGGCTCGGCACGCTGGAGACCCTGGTGGCCGCACCCGCGCCGCTCGGCCTGATCCTGCTGCCGATCACGCTGGCGACCGCGGTCGTCGGCACGTACGCGATGGGCGCGACACTGCTCTGGGGCACCGTGCTCTACGGGGTGCCGCTGACCTTCGCGCACCCGCTGCTCTTCCTCGTCGCGGTCCCGGTCTGCGTGCTGTCGCTCGGCATGATGGGGATGCTGCTGGCCTCGGCGTTCGTGCTGCTGCGCAACGCGAACGCGCTGGCGAACCCGCTCGACCACCCCGTCTGGATGCTCTCCGGGATGCTCGTGCCGATCACCGTCCTGCCCAGCTGGACCCGACCGCTGTCCTGGGCGCTGCCCACCACCTGGGGCGCCCGCGCCGTCCACGCCGCGACCGCCGGGGGCGAGGTCGTCACGCCGATGCTCACCGGTCTCGGCGTCGGCGCGCTCTGGCTGCTGCTGGCCCTGCTCGCCCTGACCCGCGTCGAACGCCGCGCCCGCGCGGCCGCCACCCTCGCCCTCACGTAAGGAGCCGACCATGCGTCACCTCACCCGCACCGCACGCCTCGTCGTGGTCGGCGGCACCATCTCCTACCGGGCGCTGTTCAACTGGACCTCGCCCGCGATGTTCACCGGCACCCTGCTCGCCGGGCCGCTGCTCCAGCTGGTCTTCTTCACCTTCCTGGGCCGTCAGCTCGGGGTCGCCGACGACCGGTTCTACATCCTCGGCAACGCGGTGCTGGCCTCGTCCACCGCCTGTGTGTACGGCGGCACGATGGCCGTCGCGAACGAGCGCCGCTACGGCACGCTCGGCGCGGTGCTGCTCAGCCCGCGCAGCAGGACCGCCCTGTGGACCGGCCGCGCGCTGCCCTACGTCGTCAACGGTCTGTTCGTCACCGCCTTCACCCTTGCGGCGGGTGCCCTGCTGCTGGGGCTGCGGATCCCGGCCGCCGCCCTGCCGGGGCTGGCCGCCGCGATCGGCGCGGCCGCCCTGTCGTGCTCGGCCTTCGGGATCACCCTGGGCGCGCTCGGGCTGCGGTTCCGCGACGTCTTCCTCGTGTCGAACGTCGCGAGCGCCGTCCTGCTCCTGCTCACCGGCGCGAACGTGCCGCGCGGGACGCTGCCCGGCTGGATGCGGACGGCCGGCGACCTGCTGCCGCTGACCCACGCGACCGGGGCCGCCCGCGCGCTCGCCGCCGGGGGCAGCTGGCGGGCCGCGCTGCCCGGGATCGGGGCGGAGCTGGCGGTGGCCGCCGGGTACACCGTGCTGGCCGTCGTCCTGCTGCGGATCTTCGAGCGCGGCAGTCGGAAACGAGCCACGCTCGATGTGATGTAGCGCTCGGTTGTCGGCCGCCATTCACCCGGGGTTCGCCCGGACGCCGTACGGAGGTGCGAGTCTCCGGCGCGAGCCGTAAAAAGACCGTGGAGCCGCAGGAAGAAGGGGGACGGGCATGGAGAGCACACCCGCGCTGTTCGCCGGAATGGTCTTCGCGCTGTTCGGGGCGGCGCTCCTGGTCTGGGCGGGGGCGCGCACGGCGGGCCGTGCGCCGGTGACCCAGGGCGGCGGCCCGGTGGGGGCGGCCCTGACCATTCTTTTCGGAGCGGTGTCACTGCTCGCCGGCGTCTGGTGTCTCGCACAGGTATAAGCGCACGTCACGCCGCCTGGAAACGGACGGAGCCGCCGGGCCGTGCGGCAGGAATGACGGTTGTCGGGTTACCGTTCGAGTGGCGTTGCGGACTTTTCGCGTTTGACATGGGACCGGGATGTACGGTCACACTCCGCAGCGAACCCCCTTCGACCCGGAGAGAAGAGCGAAGTTGTCCCCGACCCGCGAGACCGCAAAGAGCGGCCGCCGACTCGTCATCGTCGAGTCGCCTGCCAAGGCGAAGACGATCAAGAGCTACCTCGGCCCGGGCTACGTGGTCGAGGCCAGCGTCGGGCACATCCGCGACCTCCCCAACGGGGCCGCCGAAGTGCCGGCGGAGTTCAAGGGCCAGCCGTGGGCTCGCCTCGGCGTCAACGTAGACAGTGACTTCGAGCCGATCTACGTCGTCAACGCCGACAAGAAGGCGCAGGTCAAGAAGCTCAAGGACCTGCTCAAGGACTCCGACGAACTCTTCCTCGCCACCGATGAGGACCGCGAGGGCGAGGCCATCGCCTGGCACCTGCAGGAAGTCCTCAAGCCCAAGGTCCCGGTCCGCCGGATGGTCTTCCACGAGATCACCAAGGAAGCGATCCAGGCCGCGGTGGCGAACCCGCGCGAGCTGAACCAGCCGCTCGTCGACGCCCAGGAGACCCGCCGCATCCTCGACCGCCTCTACGGCTACGAGGTCTCGCCGGTCCTGTGGAAGAAGGTCATGCCGCGCCTGTCGGCCGGCCGTGTCCAGTCCGTCGCCACCCGGCTCGTCGTCGAGCGGGAACGTGAGCGCATCGCGTTCCGCACCGCCGAGTACTGGGACCTGAGCGGCACCTTCGCCACCGGCCGCACGGGTGACGCCTCCGACCCGTCGACCGTCTCCGCCCGGCTGACCAGCGTCGACGGACGCCGCGTCGCCCAGGGCCGCGACTTCGACGCGTCGACCGGGCAGCTCAAGGACAACGCGACCGTCCTCCACCTGGACGAGGCCAACGCCCGCGCGCTGGCCGCCTCGCTCGCCGACAGCGCCTTCGCCGTCCGCAGCGTCGAGTCCAAGCCCTACCGCCGTTCTCCGTACGCTCCCTTCCGCACCACGACCCTGCAGCAGGAGGCCTCGCGCAAGCTGGGCTTCGGTGCCAAGGTGACGATGCAGGTAGCGCAGAAGCTGTACGAGAACGGCTTCATCACCTATATGCGTACGGACTCCACGACCCTGTCGGAGACCGCGATCAAGGCCGCCCGCGCGCAGGTCACCCAGCTCTACGGAGCCGAGTACCTCCCGGAGAAGCCGCGCGTCTACACCGGCAAGGTGAAGAACGCGCAGGAGGCGCACGAGGCGATCCGCCCCTCCGGCGACCGCTTCCGCACCCCCGCGGAGACCGGTCTGACCGGCGACCAGTTCCGGCTCTACGAGCTGATCTGGATGCGGACCGTCGCGTCCCAGATGAAGGACGCGGTCGGCAACTCCGTCACCGTGAAGATCGGTGGCACGTCGAGCGACGGCCGCGCGGCGGAGTTCTCCGCCTCCGGCAAGATCATCACGTTCCACGGCTTCATGAAGGCCTACGTGGAGGGCGCGGACGACCCGAACGCCGAGCTCGACGACCGTGAGCGGCGGCTGCCGCAGGTCAGCGAGGGCGACGGACTGACCGCGGAAGAGCTCACCGTCGACGGCCACGCCACCAAGCCGCCGGCCCGCTACACCGAGGCCTCGCTGATCAAGGAGCTCGAAGAGCGCGAGATCGGCCGCCCGTCGACGTACGCGTCGATCATCGGCACGATCCTGGACCGCGGCTACGTCTTCAAGAAGGGCACGGCCCTCGTGCCGTCCTTCCTCTCCTTCGCCGTGGTCAACCTGCTGGAGAAGCACTTCGGCCGGCTCGTGGACTACGACTTCACCGCCTCCATGGAGGAGGACCTCGACCGCATCGCCCGCGGTGAGGCCCAGGCCGTGCCGTGGCTGCGGCACTTCTACTTCGGCGGCAACGACTCCGCCGCCAAGGCCTCCGCGGCCGACGCCGGCAACGGCGACGGCGACCACCTCGGCGGCCTCAAGGAGCTCGTCGAGGACCTCGGCGCCATCGACGCCCGGGAGATCTCCTCCTTCCCCATCGGTGAGGGCATCGTGCTGCGGGTCGGCCGCTACGGCCCGTACATCGAGCGGGGCGAGAAGGGCGAGGAGAACCACCAGCGCGCGGACGTCCACGAGGAGCTCCCGCCGGACGAGCTGTCCGTCGCGTACGCCGAGGAGCTGTTCGCCAAGCCGAGCGGCGACTTCGAGCTGGGCACCGACCCGGCGACCGGCCGCCCGATCATCGCCCGTGACGGCCGCTACGGCCCGTACGTCACCGAGGTGCTGCCCGAGGACACCCCGAAGACCGGCAAGAACGCGATCAAGCCGCGTACCGCGTCGCTCTTCAAGTCCATGCAGCTCGACACGGTGACGCTCGCCGACGCCCTCAAGCTGATGTCGCTGCCGCGCGTCGTCGGCACGGACGCCGAAGGCGTCGAGATCACCGCGCAGAACGGCCGCTACGGCCCGTATCTGAAGAAGGGCACCGACTCGCGCTCCCTGGAGACCGAGGACCAGCTCTTCGACATCACCCTCGACGAGGCACTGGCGATCTACGCGCAGCCCAAGCAGCGCGGCCGCGCCGCCGCCAAGCCGCCGCTCAAGGAACTGGGCACCGACCCGGTCAGCGAGCGCCCGGTCGTCGTCAAGGACGGCCGCTTCGGCCCGTACGTCACCGATGGCGAGACGAACGCGACCCTGCGGACCGACGACGACGTCGAGACCATCACGCCGGAGCGCGGCTACGAGCTGCTCGCCGAGAAGCGTGCCAAGGGTCCGGCGAAGAAGAAGGCCACGGCGAAGAAGGCCCCCGCCAAGAAGGCGGCGGCGAAGAAGACCACCACGGCCGCCAAGAAGACCGTGGCGAAGAAGACCACGGCCAAGAAGACCACCGCGAAGAAGACCACGGCGGCGCAGACCACCGAATAACCCGCCGTAACGCCGGCCCGTCCATGACCCCCCGCCTGTTTGTTCGGGCGGGGGGTCATGGATTTCCGTGCTCCGGATAGGCTGTCCGAATGACGCGAATCGAGCGGCCAAGGGACGTGACCGACGCTTTCGCCGGCGACCTCGCGGCGGACTCGCGCGAGCGGGCGGTAGGTGCCCTGCTGAAGATCCCGCCGCTGCGGAAGCTGTGGAGCGCCCAGCTCACCGGAGGCATCGCCGACCGGCTCGGCATGCTGGTGCTGATCTGGCTGACCGTGCAGGCGGCCGTCCTCGCCGGGTCCTTCGGCGGCGGCTACCGGGGCGCGGCCTTCGCCGTCGCCGCGGTGCTCGGCGTCCGGCTGGCGTCCACCCTGCTCTTCGGCGCCGTGCTGCTCGGCCCGCTGTCGGCGCTCACCGCGACCGCCGGCGCCCTCGACCGCCGCTGGACCATGATCGGCGCGGACGGCGCACGGCTGGCGCTGTTCATCGTCGCCCCGCTGTGGATCACCTGGGTCCCGTCCTCCGCCGTCACCTGGCTGCTCGTCACCGCCTTCGTGGCCGGTATCGCCGAACGCCTGTGGACGGTCGCCAAGGACGGCGCGGCCCCCGGGCTGCTCCCCGTCCCGACCCCCGGTGACACGGCCGTACGCCCCGCTCCCGACCACCTCGCGACGCTCCACCGCCTCGACCTGCGCACCGGGTTCGCCGCCCTGCCGATCGCCGCGGCCGCGCTCGTCGTCGTGACCCTGCTGAACAGCCTGCTCGCCCTCGGCGTGGACTGGTTCGACCTCCACCAGGTCGCGCTGTCCTCCTACGTCGCCGCCGGGCTGTTCTCCGCGTCCATCGCGGTCCTGTACTTCCTCGAACTGCCCGACACCACAACGGTCCGCCCGCACTCCCCGCTCGAAGGCCTCCGGCTCCCCAAGGGACCCGACGGCTCCGAGCGCGGCCGCACGGGCGCCCTCCCGCTCCTCGTCCTGGCCACCGCGGGCGTGGCCGGCTCGATCGCCGCCGCCGTCGCCCTGTCGGTGCTGCACGCACTCGACCTCGGCTTCGGCCCGGTCGGCTTCGGACTCCTCGTCCTGGCACTGACCGCGGGCACCGTCACCGGCATCCGGGTCGGACCGCGCACCCTGCCGACCCTCTCGCGCCGCCGCCTGCTGGCCATCGCCATCGCCGTCACCGGCCTCGCGCTGCTGCTCACCGGCCTGGTCCCCGACCAGACCACCGTCCTGCTGCTGGCGGCCCTCGCCGGCACGGCCGCCGGCGTCACCGCCAACACCGGCCACCTCCTCATCGAGCAGGAGGCCGAGGAGCAGCGCCGCGCGCGCACCACCGACCACCTGCACGCCGTCGTCCGCGTTGCGGTCGCCGTCGCCGCCATCGGCGCCCCGGTGCTCGCCGGACTCATCGGCCCGCACCGCCTCGCCAACGGGCACTTCACCTTCCAGCACGGCGGCGCCGCCTTCACGCTCATCCTGATCGGCGCGCTCCTGCTGCCGGTCGCCGCACTCGTCCTGGGCAAGACCGACGACCGCCAGGGCGTACCGCTCCGCCGCGACCTGCGCGAGGCCCTGCGCGGCGGCGAGCCCGCCGCGGCACCCTCCGCCACCGGCTTCTTCATCGCCATAGAGGGTGGCGACGGCGCCGGGAAGTCCACCCAGGTCGAGGCGCTCTCCGAATGGATCCGCGCCAAGGGCCACGAGGTCGTCGTCACCCGCGAACCCGGCGCGACCGCCGTCGGCAAGCGGCTGCGCTCGATCCTGCTCGACGTCTCGTCCGCCGGCCTGTCGCACCGCGCCGAGGCGCTGCTGTACGCGGCCGACCGGGCGGAACACGTCGACTCCGTCGTCCGTCCCGCCCTGGAGCGTGGCGCCGTCGTGATCTCCGACCGCTACATCGACTCCTCCGTCGCCTACCAGGGCGCCGGCCGCGACCTGGCCCCCACGGAGATCGCCCGCATCTCCCGCTGGGCCACCGACGGACTGGTCCCCAACCTGACGGTCCTCCTCGACGTCTCGCCCGAAGCGGCCCGTGAGCGCTTCACCGAGGCACCGGACCGGCTCGAGTCCGAGCCCGCCGAATTCCACCACCGGGTCCGCGCCGGCTTCCTGACCCTGGCCGCCGCCGACCCCTCCCGCTACCTCGTCATCGACGCCGGCCAGGAGCCCGAAGCGGTCACCACCGTGGTCCGGCACCGCCTCGACCAGGCCCTGCCGCTCTCCCAGCAGGAGATCGAGGCCCGCGAGGAAGCCCGCCGCCAGGCCGAGGAAGCCGCCCGCATCCGCGCCGAGGAGGAGGCCGCCCGGCTCGCCGAGGAAGCCCGCCTCGAAGCCGAACGCCAGGCCCAGCTCGCCCGGCTCCGCGAGGAGGAGGCCGAGCGCCAGCGGGAGATCGAGGAGGCCGCCCGCCGCGAGGCCGCCGAGCAGGAGGCCGAAGCGGCCCGCCTGCGCGCCGAGGAGGCCGCCCGCCTCGCCGAGGAGGAACGCCTCCGGCTCGCCGCCGAAGCGGCCGCCCGCAGCGCCGAACAGGACCGGCTGCGCCGCCAGGCCGAGGAGGAGTCCCGGCTCCGCGCCGAGGCCGAGGCCCGCCGCCTGGAGAAGCAGCGCAAGGCCGAGGACGCTCTGCGCCGCGCCGAAGCGGCCCGCGCGGCGGCTGCCGCTGCCGCGGCGGCAGCAGCGGCCGCCGCCAGCAACGCCACGCAGACCGTGGAGACCCCGAAGCCGGCCCCCAAGGCCCCGGAGGCGGAGACCACCGTCCTCCCGCAGGTCCCGAAGACCCCGAAGGCCCCGGCGGCGGACGAGACGGCCGTCCTTCCGAAGACTCCGAGGACCCCGGCTGCGGACGAGACCGCCGTCCTCCCGAAGACTCCGAGGACCCCGGCTGCGGACGAGACCGCCGTCCTCCCGAAGACTCCGAGGATCCCGAAGGCTCCGGCGTCCGCCGCCGATGAGACCGCCGTCCTGCCGCCGGTCCCGCCTTCGGCCGCCGACGAGACGGCCGTCCTGCCGCCGGTCCGCCCGGAACCTGCGGACCGCGGCCCGGCCGACCGCGTCCCGCCCGGCTTCTTCCGCCCGGAGACGACCCCCGACAACGAGCGCACCCGCGAACTCCCCGCGATCAACCCGGACAAGGCCCCCCCGGCCCGCCGCCCCCGCTCCGACTGGGCCGAGGAAACCCCCCTGGACGACCTCCCCACCCTGGCGGACGAACTCCTGGGCTCCCACGACGACGACGGCCCTACGGGCCGGTAGCCTCCGGCGGGGGGTGCGGGTACGTCATCGCCCGCCCCACCGTTGCGCCTGCGGCGGGCTGTTGGCCCACCCGCCCATGTGCCTACCGGCAGGGGGTGCGGCGTGCGACGGCCGCGCGGGCCGGTGCGCGCCTGCGGTGGGGGTGCGGGTACATCAGCGGCCGTCCCGCCGTCACGCCTGCGGCAGGCTGTTCGCCCACCCACCCGGCCATCGCCGGCACGGGCGGACGTGCGTCGGCACCCGCGAGCCGGTGGTGACGTGAGGGGGACGGGTCCGCAGGGGTGGGGTTTCGAAATGCTGCCGAGCTATTTGTGGGCGGCCACGCCCGTAAACAGTCGATTTCGAAGCCCCGCCCCGGAGGGCCCGGCCCCCGCACCCACGAACCACCCGCACACCAACCCGGCAGAATGGACGACGTGCGGTACCTGATCCTCGGCACCACGGAAGCACGTGACCCCGCCGGCGCCCCCGTCCCCCTAGGCGGCAGCCGGCTCCGCGCCCTGCTCGCCGCCCTCGCCCTCCACGCCGACCGCCCCGTCTCCGCCGACGCCCTCATCGCGGAGGTCTGGGGCCCGGACGCCGACCGGCCGCACGACGCGAGCGGCGCGCTGCAAGCGCTCGTCTCCCGTCTGCGCCGCGCCCTCGGCAAGGACGTCGTCACCTCCGGCCCCGGCGGCTACCGCCTCCGCACCGGACCCGGCGACGTGGACCTCAACCTCTTCGAGCGGCTCGCCGCAGAAGGCGCCGCCGCCCTCGACGCGGGCGACCCGGAGACCGCCGCGAGCACACTGCGCGAGGCACTCGCCCTGTGGCGCGGCCCGGCGTTCGCGGATCTGCCGGACCGGCTGTCGGCGGCGGCCCGCCCCGAAGCGCTGCGCCTCACGGCGCTGCACCGCAGGATCGACGCGGACCTGGCCTGTGGACGCGCGGCCGAGACGCTGCCCCAGCTGCGGGAGCTGGTCGCGGACCATCCGCTGGACGAGCCGTTCCACGTACAGCTGATCAGGGCGCTGCGCGCCGCGCACCGCTCCGCGGACGCGCTCGTGGCGTACGAACAGGCCCGCAGAGCGCTGGCGGACCGGTTGGGCGCGGACCCGGGCCCGGAACTCCGCAAGCTGCACGCCCAACTCCTGGCAACCGACGAAGCACCCGCACCAACCACGCCCACCCCCACCACCCCGACCCCCGCACCCCCACCCCCCAAAGCCCCGCAGGGAAACCTGCGCCCCAGACTCACCAGCTTCGTGGGCCGCGAGCTCGAACTCCTCGAAATCCGGGCCGACGTGGCGCAGTCGCGCCTGGTGACGCTCACCGGACCCGGCGGTTCCGGTAAGACCCGTCTCTCGGAAGAGGCGGGCACGGCGCTGACCGGATCCGATTACCCCGACGGCGTCTGGATCGCGGAACTGGCGCCGCTCGACCACCCCGAAGCGGTGCCGCAGGCGGTCCTGAGCGCTCTCGGCCGCCGGGACACGACGATCTTCGGCGTGGCCCGCGAGGGCATCAAGGGTTCGGTCGGCGGCGCGGGCGCCGACCCCGGCGATCCGACCGTGCGCCTGCTGGAGCACTGCGCGCATCGCCGGCTGCTGCTCGTGCTGGACAACTGCGAGCATGTGATCGGCGCCGCCGCCGAGTTGGCGGCCGAACTGCTCGCCGCGTGCCCCGGCGTCACCGTGCTGGCGACGAGCAGGGAGCCGCTGGGAGTGCCGGGCGAGACGGTGCGCCCGGTGGAGCCGCTGTCGCCGACGACCGCGCACCGGCTGTTCGCCGAGCGCGCCGCGGCCGTGCGCCCGGGGTTCGACCCGGAGCAGGACGTGGCGGCCGTGGACGAGATCTGCCGCCGGCTGGACGGTCTGCCGCTGGCGATCGAACTGGCCGCGGCTCGCTTGCGCATGCTGTCCCCGCGGCAGATCGCCGACCGCCTGGACAACCGGTTCCGCCTGCTCACCAGCGGCAGCCGTACGCTCCTGCCGCGTCAGCAGACGCTGCGTGCGGTCGTCGACTGGAGCTGGGACCTGCTGTCGGAGGAGGAGCACGCGGCGCTGCGCAGTCTGAGCGTCTTCGCGGGCGGCTGGACGCTGGCCGCCGCCGAGGCGGTGGTCGGCGGGGACGACGTCATCGAGCTGATCGGCCAGCTGGTCGACAAGTCCCTGGTGGTCGCGGCGCAGCCGGACAAGAACACCGAGGACGACGGCACTGAGACCGGCACTGAGCCGGAGACCGGTACCGGTACCGGCACCGGCACGGCGATCCAGACCGAGGACGGCGTCCGCTACCGCTTCCTGGAGACGATCCACGAGTACGCGGCCGAACGCGCCCTGGAGCGCCCGCAGGAGCTGGCCGCGGCCGCCCGCCGCCACACCCACTACTTCCGCGGTTTCGTGCGGGCCGCCGACCCGCAACTGCGCACCGCCCGCCAACTGGTCTGGCTGCGCCGGGTGGAGGCCGAGCTGGACAACATCCGCGCGGCACTGCAACGGGCGATCACGGCACGGGACGAGGCGGACGCGCTGCCCCTGGCCGTGGACATGGGCTGGTTCTGGTGGCTGCGCAACTACCGGGAGGAGGGCGCCGGCTGGCTGGGCCGGGTCATCGCGATGAGCGAACCGGGCGAGCACGACGGCCCGTCCTACTGGGACCGGATGGACGCCCGGCTGCTGCTGTTCTTCGTGAGCACGGACCACGCCTCGGAGGAGTTCCTGAACACTCCGCCGGTGCAGGAGACGGCCGCGCTGATCGCCGACGTGTACGGGGAGGCGGTTGCGGCCTCGGCCCGTTTCCCCGGCCTGCTGTGGCCGATCGCCAGCTACGTCGGCGGCGGCCGGCTGGCGATCCGCGAGTGCACGGACATGGTCGTCGCCAACTGCCGTGAGTACGGCGACGACTGGGCGCTCGCGGCCGCGCTGATGTTCCGTACGCACGTCACCATCGACCTGCCCGGCGGACTGGCCCGCGCCACCGACGACTGGAGCGAGCTGACGGCCCTCAGCGGCCGCGTCGGCGACCGCTGGATGCTCGCGCAGGTGCACGGCGCGCGTGCCGAGATGGAGGTCATGTGGGGCGAGTACGCGGCGGCCCGCGCCGACTTCGAGGCGGCGCTCCGGCTCGGCGAGGAGCTCGGCGCCCGCGCCGAGGGGCCGTTCCTCGTCGGGAGGATGGCCGAGCTGGCCATTCGTTCGGGTGACTACGCCGAGGCCGAGAAGCTCTGCCGCCGGGCCGAGGAGGGGGCGGAACAGTTCGGGGTGATGGACGCGCGGAATTACGTCCGCGCCCTGTCCGCGGGGCTGTCGCTGCGCCGCGGCGATGTGCGGCGGGCCCGTGAGCTGAGCGTGCTGGCCCGTGACGAGGCGAGCCAGGGGACTCCGCCGCCGGTCTTCGCGGTGGTTCTCGCCGGCCTCTTCGCCCGGATCGCGGCCGCGGAAGGCGATCCGCGGGACGCGCTGGCCCAGGCGAGTGGCGCGGTGCGGCTGGGCATCGACACGGGCTGTACGGAGCCGATGATCGCGGGCCTGCTGGAGTACGGGGTCGAGCTCCTCGTCGAGCTGGGCGAGCCGGCCGCCGCCGCACGGCTGCAGGGAGCGTCGTCGGCGCTGCGCGGGCCGCTGCTGCCGCGTACGGTGCCCGAGACGGTGAGCTTCCGCGAGGCGGAGGCGGGCGCGCGTGCCGCGCTGGGAGACGCCGGATACGAGGCCGCGTACAGGGACGGCGAGGGACTGGACCTGGAGGCCACGGCCGCCACCCTCGCGGCAGCGGCAGCGGCAGCGGCAGCGGCAGCGGCAGCGGCAGCGGCAGCGGCAGCCGCCGCCCCTGCCCCCGCCTCCACCTCTGCCGGGGAATAGCTCCGCGCCGGTCACCGTTGCTGAATATTGATCATTCAAGCAATTTGGGAGTGTCCGTGAAGGTCGAGATCTACAGCGACATCGCCTGCCCGTGGTGCCACGTCGGCAAGGCCCGCTTCGAGCGCGCCCTCGCCGCCTTCCCGGGGGCCGCGTCCGTCGAAGTGGTCTACCGGCCGTTCCAGCTCGACCCGGCCGCCCCCGAGAAGCCGCAGCCGCACCGCGAGGTGCTGGCCGCCAAGTACGGGCCGCAGGCCCTCGCCATGGACGAGAAGATCACCCAGCTCGGCGCGGCCGAAGGCCTGACCTTCGACTTCGACACCGTCGTCGAGAACAACTCGCTGCTCGCCCACCGCCTGCTGCGCTTCGTGCTCGACACCTACGGTCACGCCGCGCAGACGCGCCTCAAGGGCCGGCTCCTCGACGCCCACTTCGGTGAGGGCCTGGACATCGGCGACCGCGAGCGCCTCGCCGACGCCGCCGTGGCCGTCGGCCTGGACCGTGCGCCGGTCGCCGAGTTCCTCGCCGGTGACGACCTCGTCGACGAGGTGACCGGGGAGATCGACGAGGCCCGGCAGCTCGGCATCACGGCCGTCCCGACCTTCGTCTTCGAGGGCAAGTGGATGGTCCAGGGCGGCCAGGAGACGTCCACGTTCCTCCGTGCCCTGGAACAGGTCGCCAAGGACACCGGAACGGTCGTGACGGACCAGGACGGCGGCGCGTGCGCCGACGGAGCCTGCGAGGTCCCGGCGAAGGACCACGAGCACTAGAGCGACCACCAGGGCTGACCCCGGCCGATCAGGAACAGCCCCTACTGGCAGCTGATGCTGGACTGCGCCCAGTCCGCCACGTTCACGAACTGGTAGCGCTCGGCGGACTCGACGACCAGCCGGATCGTCTTCTGCCCGGCGATCCCGACACTCACCGGCACCGCCGCGTCGCCCCCGCGCACCACCGGCGAGCGCCACAGCCGCCCGTTGTCGCCGTAGACGGAGAAGCGGACCGCGCCCAGCCCCATCGTCATGTCGTCGACACCGGCCAGTGCGTCGTACGTCGTGCAGCTGCGGTTGAGGTCGATGAGCACGGACGACGGGGAGCGCACGGTGATGCCGTGCTCGTACTCCTCGCCGCCGATGTTCAGGCCCCAGCGGTCCCAGACCCAGCTGCTGCGCCCGAGCCGCACCGTCGGCTTCGTGTCGTCACCGACCCCGCTCCACCCCAGCTGGTTGATCTGGAAGACGGTGGGAGCGGGGGGCGGGGCGGGACTGGGGGTGGGCGTGGGTGTGGGTGTCGGCTCCGGGGCGGGGGTCGGCGTGGGGGCGGGCGTCGGCGACGGCTTCGGCTTCGGCTTCGGCTGAGCGACGGGAACGGCGGGCTTGGGCGTCGGCTTCGGCGCCGGCGGCTTCGGTGCCGCCTTCGGCGGTTCAGGACTCGGCCTCGGCTTCGGGGGCGGTGTCTGCGGTGGTGTGGTGACGGGCGCCACCACCGCCGGCTTGGCCTGCGGCTTCGGCGCGGGCGCGCCGTCCCCGATGTTCATCGCGGCGAACGCGATACCGGCGGCGGCGACCACCACGGCCGCCACGATCCCGGCCTTCACGGGCGCGCCGAGACCCTCGGCCGCGGCGCCTCCGCCGGCGGCGCCGGCTCCCGCACCGCCACCCGACGCGGCGCCCGAGGCGGCGGCTGCCGCACCTCCGGCGGCACTCGCCACTCCGACCCCTGCCACGATGCCGGCCACCTTCGCCGCGTACGCGGCGGCGAACCAGCCGATGACCGCGACCGGCAGCAGGCCCTTGAGCGCGGAGTTGACGTCGGCCAGCTCCAGCGCCGCCGCCCGGCACCGCTCGCACTCCTTGAGGTGCTTGCTCAACTCCCGGTCCGCACGCATCCGCAGACCGCCGCGCGCATGCGCGCCGAGCCGGTCGGCGTAGCGCGCGCAACTGCTACCGGTGGTCAGCGTCGAGCTGACGTGCGCCTGCAGATAGGCCTGCCGCAGGCCCTCGCGGGCCCGGTGCGCCAGTACCGCCGTGGCGTTGGCGGTCAGACCGAGCAGCGGTGCGATCTCGCTCGGCGACTCCTCCTCGACGGCGGTGTGCCACAGCACCGTCTGCCACCGCTCGGGCAGCGTACGGAACGCCCGGATGGCCAGCGACTGCTCGGCGTCGTGCATCGCGCGGACGTCCGCGCCCAGGTCCAGCGTGTCCTCGTTCGTGGACGAGCCCGCCGCCGTCACCGCGAACACCGCGAAGTCCTCGACGAGTTGCTCGCGCCGGGCGGTGTTGCCCCAGGACGCGGCGACGCGCCGGACCGTCGTCAACAGGTAGGCGCGCACCGCCGAGTCCGGCCCGCTGCCGCCGCGCACCGCCTGGAGCGTGCGCGCGAAGACCTCGCCGGTCAGGTCCTCCGCGGTGTGCGCGTCCCGGCAGCAGCTGCGGGCATAACGGCGTACCGAGTCGGCGTGGCGCCGGTACAGCTCCTCGTACGAGCTGTCGTCACCACCGCGTACCCGGGCGACCAGATCGGCGTCCGACAGCGGTACGTGGGACTCCGGTTCACGCTGCTCGGGAACCCGGCGCGATGGCAGTCCGCCGCCCGCTTCCGCACTTGCAGCAGCGTTCGACTCGCCGTTTGCCTCGTCCACCGCGCCAGGGTGTCACACCTGGTGCATCCCGAGATATGCCGCGACAGGGAACCACTCGTCCGGGGAGCTTTCGCTCACCGGTCCTTCACCATTGATCGCCTTTTCGCCCGGTCTACTCGACCGGGGCAGTGCTCCAACTGAGCGCGGACGGCGCCGAAGAGCCCTCCGCGGCCCCGTGCGCCGTGGCCGGGCGCGAGCGCAGACCGTCCAGCAGGATCTCCAGCAGCCGTGCCGACGCCGCCGCCTGCTGTGCCGGATCGGGCAGCGAGGGCGCCGCGGTGGCTATCACCAGCAGCACGTCGGCCACCGAGACATCACCGCGCAGTTCGCCCGCCGCCCGCGCCCGGTCGACGAGCTGGCCGACGACCTCCAGCAGCGCGGGAATCCCGGCGTCGTCGCCTTCCCCGGCACCGTCGGGAACGCCGGCGTCGAGCACCGGAGCCGCACCGGCCGGCTGATCGGCCGAGGCATCGGCCGACGCATCGGCCGCCGACGCAGGACCCGCGGGTCCTGTCGACGGTTCGCCCGGTTCCGCCGCCACGCTCAGCGGCGCCCGCTGCTGTGGAACCCGCGCCGCCTCCTCCGAGAGCCCGGAATGCGCGGGCAGCCCGGACAGCGCGGAGACCGCCGACTCGACGGCGAACCCGGATCCACCGGAGCCGCCCGATGCCGCCGGCGCCCCGGTCCTGACCCGCAGCACCTGCGGCGGCAGCAGCCGCCCGGCACCCGAGGCCACCGAGGTCCGCAGGAAGCGCGCCAGCGCCGACCACGCCTCGTTCTCCTGCCCGAGAGCGGTCCTCGCCTGCTCGGTCAGCCGGGAGGTCTCCTCCTCGGCGATCCGCCGCACCAGTACGTCCTTGCTCGGGAACCGCCGGTACACGGTGCCGACGCCGACGCGCGCACGGCGTGCCACGTCCTCCATCGGCGCCCCGTAGCCCAGCTCCCCGAACACCTCACGCGCGGCCCTCAGCACATGTTCCAGATTGCGCTGGGCGTCCACCCGCAGCGGGGTCGCGCGGCTGCTGCCGCCGTTACCCTCCGCGCCTGCCGCTACCGTCCATTGAGAGTCCTGAATGTGCATATGTGTATCCCCCGGTTATGACGTCTCCCCCCGGAGACTCCCCACCCGTAATGATCATCGGCGCACGACGAACGTACCCCGATGGAGTACGAACATAGTTGAGCCGAGGTCAGGAAAGAAGGGGGTCCGTTCCGCCCGGCGCGTCCCCGATCGGAGTAGCGGGCCCGGCTGTTCTTCTTTCACCGGCTTTGCCCGGTCAACGACACATCCCTGACCTGCCGGATCCGCGTATCCGGTGAATCACTGCGGTACGCCCTGTGGACAAACGTCCTTCATCCATTGCGTCATGGAGCAATGACGGAGTCGGCAGCCCAGTCAAGAGCCAGGACCAGCCCGCGCATTCTCGTGATCGGCGGGGGATACGTCGGCATGTACACCGCCCTGCGCCTGCAGCGGAAGCTGAAGCGCGGGGAAGCGGAAGTGATCGTCGTCGACCCGCAGCCCTATATGACCTATCAGCCGTTCCTCCCCGAAGCGGCCGCCGGGTCGATCTCCCCCCGGCATGTCGTCGTGCCGCTGCGCCGGGTGCTCAGCAAGTGCCGGCTGGTGGTGGGCGAGGCGACGCACATCGACCACTCCAAGCGGGTCGCGACCGTGGCGACCCTGGCCACCGAGGAGGAGGGCACCTCCGGGATCGAGATCCCGTACGACCACCTCGTCCTCGCCCCCGGTTCCGTCTCCCGCACGCTGCCCATCCCGGGCCTCGCCGAGTTCGCCATCGGCTTCAAGACCGTCGAGGAAGCGATCGGCCTGCGCAACCACGTCCTGGAGCAGCTCGACATCGCCTCCTCGACCCGTGATGTCGACGTACGGGACGCCGCGCTCACGTTCGTCTTCGTCGGCGGCGGCTACGCGGGCGTCGAGGCGCTCGCCGAGCTGGAGGACATGGCCCGCTACGCCACGCGGTACTACCACAACCTGCGCCCCGAGGACATGAAGTGGGTGCTCGTCGAGGCGACCGAGAAGATCCTCCCCGAGGTCGGTGAGGAGATGGGCAGGTACGCCATCCGGGAGCTGCGCGCCCGCAACATCGACCTGCGGCTCGGCACCCGGCTGGACTCGTGCGAGAACCGGGTCGCGGTCCTCTCCGACGGCACCCGGCTGCCCACCCGCACCGTCGTCTGGACCGCGGGCGTCAAGCCGCACCCGATCCTCGCCGCCACCGACCTGCCGCTCAACGAGCGCGGCCGGCTCAAGGGCACCGCCACCCTCATGATCGACGGTGTCGAGGGCGCCTGGGCGGCCGGCGACGCCGCGGCCGTTCCGGACCTGACGGCGGAGGAGCCCGGCAAGGAGTGCGCCCCCAACGCGCAGCACGCCGTCCGCCAGACCAAGGTGCTCGCCGAGAACATCCTCGCGTCGCTGCGCGGACAGCCGATGAAGGAGTACCGGCACAAGTACGTCGGCTCCGTGGCCTCCCTCGGGCTGCACAAGGGCGTCGCCCACGTCTACGGACGCAAGCTCAAGGGCTATCCCGCGTGGTTCATGCACCGCGCCTACCACCTCAGCCGGGTGCCCACTTTCAACCGCAAGGCGCGAGTGCTCGCCGAGTGGACACTGTCCGGTCTTTTCAAGAGGGAAATCGTTTCGCTGGGCTCGCTGGAACACCCGCGCGCCGAGTTCGAACTGGCCGCTGGAGGGCTCCCCAAGCCGGACGCGCCCTGAGCCTCGCGATTCCCCCCGGGCCGCGGGTCGGCCACACTGGGCGTGTGACCATGTGTGCGCCAGCACCTGCAAAGCGTGACAAATACGAGGAATCGGACGTTTGCTGAATTCTCCCGGGGAGCGACCCCCCGTACCCCCGCGCAGAGCCAGGCGGTCCGGGCTGCCCCGAACAACACCGCGAGGTGGGGCTCGGTGAACCTCACCCGCTGGAGCGCCCGGCTCCCCGGCACACAGCGCCGTACGGCCGCGGCCGGGCGCACGCCCGACGCCGCCCCCGCCGCCCCCAGCGCGCCGACGGCCGGCGGAGCCGTGCCCGCGGCCCGCGCCGAGCACCCGGAAGCGCCGGCGTGCGCCGTCGACGCGCTCTCCGTCAACGACGTCCTCAGCCAGGTCCCCGCGCTGATCGCCATCACCTACGGCGCCGCGCACCGCATCGCGTACGTCAACGAGGCGTACACCGAGGTCTTCGGCCCGCGCAGAACGGGTGAACCCGCCCGCGAAGGACTTCCCGAGCTCGACGAGCTCGGGCTGCTGCCGCTCATGGACCAGGTGCACCGCAGCGGCAAGCCGCGCACCGTCAAGGCGCGCAAGGTCACCCTCCCCGACCGGGACCGCTACTTCACCTTCACCTGCACGCCGGTGCACACCGGCGCGGGCCACGACGGCACCCAGGGCGCCCCCGGCGCGCAGGGCACCCACAGCGCCGCGCACAACACCGCCCACAGCGCCGCCCACGGCACCCAGGAGGCCCCCGAGGCCAAGCGCGGCGTCCTCGTCTTCGCCGCCGACGTCACGGACCAGGTGCAGGCCGCAGAGCGCCTCCGGGAGAGTGAACGCCGGCTGCACGCCACCGCCGTCACCCTCCAGCGCAGCCTGCTCCCGCAGGAACTGGAGCAGCCCGACGATCTGCGGGTGGCCGCCACGTACCAGCCCGGCGGCACCGACGCCGCCGTCGGCGGCGACTGGTACGACGTGATCACCCTCGGCGCCGGCCGCACGGCCCTCGTCATCGGCGACGTCATGGGCCGCGGCGTCCGTGCCGCCGCCGTGATGGGCCAGCTCCGTACCGCGGTCCGCGCCTACGCCCGGCTCGACCTCCCGCCGCACGAGGTCATCCAGCTGCTCGACGGCCTCGCCTCCGAGATCGACGCCACCCAGATCGCCACCTGCGTCTACGCGGTCCACGACCCCAGCGAGGGCCGGCTCTCGTACGCCACCGCAGGCCATCTGCCGATCCTCGTCCGCGACCCCGAGGGCCAGGTGCACCGCACCGACGAGCCGACCGGCCCGCCGCTGGGCACCGGCGGCTGGGTGCACACCTCCGGATCCATCCCGCTCGGCCCCGGCTCCATGGCGGTGCTCTACACCGACGGCCTGGTCGAGCGGCGCGGCGAGGACATCGACGTCGGCATCGACTCCCTGATGAGCGCCTTCGCCGGTGCCACCGGCACCCCGCAGGTCATCTGCGACCGGCTGCTGCGCGCCCTGGGCGTGACCTCCGAGCACGACGACGACGTCGCCGTCCTGGTCCTGCAGTACCCGGACCACGCCGGCGCCGACGCCGAGCTCTTCCGCAACGCCTCGCTGGAGCTCCTCGGCGGTATCGAGGCGGCGCCCCGCGCCCGCGCCTTCGCCACCGGCGTCCTGTCCAGCTGGCGCTTCCCCGCCGAGCTGCGCGACCTCGGCGTCCTCGCCGCCAGCGAGCTGGTCGCCAACTCGCTGCAGCACGGCACCCCGCCGATGAAGCTCCGGCTCCGCCGCACCGACCGCCGGCTCATCATCGAAGTCACCGACGGCGACGACCACCTGCCGCGCCGCCGCCGCGCGGAGCCTGCGGACGAGGCCGGCCGCGGGATCTCGATCATCGCCACGATCGCCTCCAGCTGGGGCTCCCGCCGGACGCCGGGCGGCGGCAAGGCCGTCTGGTGCGAGTTCGCCCTTCCACGCGCCTGAGCCCTGAGAGCGTGGCCTGAGCACGAGGCCTGAGAAACGAGGCCTGAGAACGACAGCTGCCCCGGCCGACCGGCCGGGGCAGTGTGCTGCGTGCTGCGTGCTTCGCGTTCTGCGGCGCGTCCGGGGCTCAGCCCCCGACGGAGGCCTCGACCGGCCGGCCGGTCACCAGCGGGTGGTCGGCCGCCAGCGGCTCACGCGGCGCCGGAACGACCGCGTGCGGGTTGTCCTGGGCGGGAGTGAGCCCACGGCCCATCCGGAGCGCCAGCCATGTGATGCCGAGCGAGAACGCGATCAGCATGCCGATGTAGGCGCCCCACATCCCGGCCCCGGCCATCAGCCCGCCCACCGCGGGCCCGACCGCGAGGGCCAGCTGCTTCACGAGGGCGAACGCCGAGTTGTACTGCCCGATCATCCGCGCCGGCGCCAGATCGGCGACGAGCGGAGCGACGGTCGGCGACAGCATCGCCTCGCCGAGTCCGAACAGCGCGTACGTGGAGATCAGCGTCACCGTCGCCACCGCGTGGCTCCCGTGCAGCAGACCCGAGACACCCGCCGCGGCCCAGGCGACCGTCCAGATCAGCCCGACCGCCGCGATCACCCGGCTGCGCCGCCGCCGCTCGATCTTCTTCAGGATCAGGAACTGCGCAGCGACGATGACGGCCGTGTTCGCCGCGAGGGCGATGCCGAGCGTCGCCGGCTGGATGCGGGTGACCTCGGTCGCGAACGCCGCCAGGCCCGACTCGAACTGTCCGTAGCAGGCGAAGAACATCACGCCGCCGAGCACGCACAGCTGCACCATGGCCCGGTCCCTGACCAGCATCCGCCAGCCGCCCGGGGCCTTGTCCGACGGCGCGCACTCGATCCGCGACGTCCTCGGCAGCCGCACGGTGCAGACCACCGCGCCGAGCACCAGGAACATCACGGCCTCGATCGAGAACAGCAGCGTGAAGCTGCCGGGCCGCGAGGTGTCGACCATCAGACCGCCGATGAGGCCGCCGATGCCCAGGCCCAGGTTGTTGAGGAAGAACTGCGTCGCGAAGGCCCGCGAACGGGTCTTCGTGGTGGAGCACCACACGATGAGCGTCGCGAGCGACGGCGCGATGATCGCGACCCCGGCGCCCATGACGGCCGACGCAGCGACCACGGTCACCGCGGTCGAGGCGAGCCCGAAGCCCATCGCGCCGATGGCGGCGAGCACCGCACCGGTCATGGCCACGGGCAGCGGGCCCCGCTGGTCGATGGCCCGGCCGGTGAACGGCAGCACGCAGAGCGCGGCCACGGCGTAGGCGGCCAGCACCACCCCGGCCGTCGTCGCACCAAGATCCCTTACCTGTGCCACGTAAATGAACAGGAACGGGACCGTGAAGCCGTTGCCGAACGCGCTCAGCGCGTTGCCCAGCTGGATCCGGCGCAGAGCCGCGCCCATCTCGGTGGTCACACTCACCTACCTCGGTTGTCGTTGAGTCTCGAAGACTTCAAAGTTAAAGTTAGAACCTAAAGAGTACACAGAGAAGGGCTTTAGCGCCAAGCGGTTACGTGCGATACTCGGCCCATGCCAGCAGCAGACGGTCCCGCCAGTCCCCCGCAAGAGCTGGACCTCGATGAACAGATCGCGGCCTACCAGCGCGAGTTTCCCGAGGTGGACCCCCAGGTCGAGAAGGTCGTCACGGCCCTGGGCCGGCTCAACCGCCGGATGAACGTCGGCTACGGCCGGCACCTCTCGGCCCTCGGCATCAGCAACGCCGAGTGGGAGGTCCTCAAGGCTCTCGTCGTCGTCGGCAAGCCGTACCGCCTCGGCCCCGGCGACCTCGCCAAGCGACTCGGCCTCACCCCGGCCGCCATGACCCACCGCATCGACCGCATGGTCACGGAGGGCCTGGTCACCCGGGACCGCGACGAGTCCAACCGCGTACGGGTCATCGTCGAGCTGACGGACGAGGGCCGCGGCAAGTGGCTGGAGACCATGCGCATGGCCGCCGCCTTCGAGGCCGACCTGCTCCAGGACCTCTCCACGGACGAACGAGCAGTCCTGGGCGAAGTGCTCCAGCGCCTGCTGCGCCGCGTGGAGGTGGCCCAGCCGGACGCGGGCGGCCGGCTGGAAGACCTCGACTGACGGGGTTCCGGCTGGGCTCCGGGCAGGGCCCCGGCAGGACTCTCGACGGGGCTTCGCCGGGCGGACGGGCGGGGGTTGACACCCTGCGGATGGATGCGTAGTGTTCTCCGAGTTGCCCGCCGGTGAACGCCGACGCGAGTCGGTCCCGAGGCAGCCACTCCAGATCACAACCATTCGAACGAACGACGCTCAGTCGTTTTGTTTTCGTGCGCGTTTTCGGAATGGGAACAGAAAGCAGCCGATTGGATCGGATGCCGAAGTTCCGCTAAAGTTTCACTCGTCGGAAGGGCTCAACGGCCCGGATGGCAAGCCCCGCTGACTGGAAGTCAGGCCCGAAAGGTTCTGATAGAGTCGGAATCGCCGGAAAGCGCGAAAGCGCAGAAGGCGGAACCCGCTGACTGGGAATCGGACGCGAAAGCGTCTGATAGAGTCGGAAACACGAAGGGAAGCCCGGAGGGCGCCGGTGAAACGGCACCAAAGGAAGCGACCGTTCCTTGAGAACTCAACAGCGTGCCAAAAGTCAACGCCAGACTTAAAACACCCCGGGCGGAACCCATTCGGGTTTCGTTTGGTGGTTCCTTTGAAAAAGTCCTTCCGCCCTCCGGTCCTTCGGGACGGGAACTGGTGGGAGGCAATTACACAGCGAGGACGCTGTGCACCACGGGCCTTATTCCGGCCGGTGGTGCCGCTCTTGCGTGGAGACATTCACGGAGAGTTTGATCCTGGCTCAGGACGAACGCTGGCGGCGTGCTTAACACATGCAAGTCGAACGATGAAGCCTTCGGGTGGATTAGTGGCGAACGGGTGAGTAACACGTGGGCAATCTGCCCTTCACTCTGGGACAAGCCCTGGAAACGGGGTCTAATACCGGATAACACTCTCCTCCTCCTGGGGGTGGGTTAAAAGCTCCGGCGGTGAAGGATGAGCCCGCGGCCTATCAGCTTGTTGGTGGGGTAATGGCCTACCAAGGCGACGACGGGTAGCCGGCCTGAGAGGGCGACCGGCCACACTGGGACTGAGACACGGCCCAGACTCCTACGGGAGGCAGCAGTGGGGAATATTGCACAATGGGCGAAAGCCTGATGCAGCGACGCCGCGTGAGGGATGACGGCCTTCGGGTTGTAAACCTCTTTCAGCAGGGAAGAAGCGCAAGTGACGGTACCTGCAGAAGAAGCACCGGCTAACTACGTGCCAGCAGCCGCGGTAATACGTAGGGTGCGAGCGTTGTCCGGAATTATTGGGCGTAAAGAGCTCGTAGGCGGTCTGTCACGTC